>NZ_JAFKHD010000374.1 GCF_017307565.1 Devosia sp. | reverse complement strand
GCCATGGCGGGCACCGTTCATGAAAAAAGGCCCACGCGTGGCCAAAGCGAAGAAGGTTGAGGGGGAATTAGCCGAGGTGCCAGTATGCGAAAGGCACGCTCATGGTGACGCGAAACCAGTTGCCATCGTCACTGCCTGAGCCGCCACCATCGACGCGGGGCGCCCAAGTCCGGACGTAACAGCCGTCGCCGGTTTCGTAGAACACCTTGCCGCGGAAGATTTCGCCGATGGCAGTCGCGCGTTGGGTCGCCGCAGCTTCACCGGTGCCGCTGGGCTCGAAAACGTGGACATAGATGAAGCCTGGATTGATCCAGACCTGACTACCCGGTTGCCCGGCGCCTCGCATGCTCGCGGGCTGCGTACTCAGCTCGAGATTGACGAAACCGGTCGGAAAGCCGTCGGCGTCCTTGGGGGGCCAGGGCGTGGGCGTCGGCTCGTTCTGAAAGGTGATCGGCGTTTCGGTCCAGTTGTCTATCAACCGCTGACGGATCGCAGCTTTCGCACCTGCAAAATCACCCATCAGCGACTCCTGATCCGAAGGCAGGGATAACGGTTGCCCGACTTGTTGCCCTGCTGGCCATTCGCCGCCGCGCCGGCGATCACACCTTGCCAGTCAAAGATCACGGAGGCCGCATTGCCGAAGCGGCGAGCCACGATGGCGGCCGCCTCTTCATAGACCCGCTCTGTGCCCGGAACGCGCATGGTCATTGTGCTCATTTCGATCTTGCGGCTGTACGGCAACGTGTTGGTGATCAGGATTTCGCTGCTGCCGTCCCAGTCTTTGAGATTGGTCGCCGGAACGCCGCCAACGAAGAGCTGGTGCCGTGTCCGGTACTCACCCGACAGGACGGGCGAGAGGTCAAAGAGCGTGTCCATCGCGAACCGCACGACATCGTCGAGCCTGGCATAGTTGTAGCGGATCACTCCGCCAATCTTGACGGCCTCTTCCCGGGCGCCAGGCACACCATCGACTGATCGCGTAAACCGGCCCGGCTTAGGGTCGGCTTGCATCACGCGAGCATGTTCACGCTTGGCGAGCGCCACATGCGCTGCGTGGGTCTCGGCAATCGTCGCTGCCGCCGCGGCACGGAAGATCTGGATTGCGCCGCTGCGTGCCATCAATCGCCTCTGACGATTATGTTGATGCGCACCAGCACATCGTTCAGGTGGATCTGCTCTACCGACTGGACCGTGGCGGTGCTGCCCGCGAGGAACGCCACTTTGTCCAAATTTTGCGGAACGCCGAAGGCGCCGAGGGTGCTCGGCGAGAGTACGACGCCCCGGTCACCCTGCTTGAACGTGCCGACGAACTCGCTCGGTTTGAAACCGCGCACGAAACCACGCATCTGGCCCAGCGCCGCCGACCCGCGCTTGAACTTC
>NZ_JAFKHD010000419.1 GCF_017307565.1 Devosia sp. | reverse complement strand
CGGCCACCGCCAGCACAGCCGCGCGCATCCAGAAATCGGGCACTTCGATCGCGGCCAGAATGATGGTCATGATCTCGGCCGAGAGAATGAAATCGGTCTGGATCGCGCCAGCGACCTTCTTGTCCTCAAGACTTTCCGAATTCAGCGTCGCCGGCTCCAGCGCCGCCTCATGGTGCTCGGCATTATGCGGGGCGAGCATATGAAAGACCTTTTCGGCCCCCTCATAGCAGAGGTAGGCGCCGCCGATCATCAGCAACGGGGTGATCAGCCAGGGGGCGAAAAAGCTCAGCAGCAGCGCCGCCGGCAATAGGAAGAGCAGCTTGTTCTTGATCGAGCCCCAGGCGATCTTGCCCACGATCGGCAATTCGCGATCGGCGGTAAAACCCTGCACATAGTTCGGGGTCACCGCGGCATCGTCGATGACGGCGCCGGCCGCCTTGACGCCAGCCTTGGCCGCCTGGCCGGCCACGTCGTCGAGCGACGCGGCCGCAACCTTTACGAGGCCGGCCACATCATCAAGCAAAGCAAGAAGGCCGACACTCATATTTTTGGTCCTTTAGCCGGCGACTTTGCCGAAATCAGCCACGAGATGCATGGTGTCACGCAGCCGCGCCAGAAGGTTCAGGCGATTGGTGCGAACGGCCGGATCGGCATCGTTCACCAGCACAGCGGTAAAGAACGCATCGACCGGCGCGCGCAGCGTTGCCAGTTCGCCCATCGCGCCCTTGTAGTCGTCCTTGCCCACGTGAGCAGCCACCGCCGCATGCACGCCATCGACCGCAAAGGCCAGTGCCTCTTCTTCGGGCAGTTTCAACGCCGCCTGATCAACAGCACCTGCATAGGACTTGCCGTCCTTCTTCTCTTCGGCCGCCAGGATATTGGCAGCACGGCGATAGCCGGCGAGGAGGTTCTTGCCGTCGTCGCTGGAGAGCAGAGCCGAGAGCGCCTCGGCGCGCTGGGTGACCTGCAGGATGTCGTTGCTGTCGGCCGAGATGACGGCGTCAACAAGGTCATGACGCGCCCCGGCGTCGCGCAGCGACACTTTCAGGCGGTCATGGAAGAAAGCGAGAAGATCGGCCTCGACCTTGAGCGGGAATTTCAGCCCGTTTTCAGTGATGATGCGGATGACGCCAAGAGCCGCACGGCGCAGCGCGAAGGGGTCACGCGAGCCGGTCGGCTTTTCGTCAATCGACCAGAAGCTCGACAACACGTTGAGCTTGTCGGCCAGAGCCACGGCGATGGAGACCGGCTCGGTCGGCACGCGATCCGAGGGACCGACGGGCTTGTAGTGCATTTCGAGCGCGTTGGCGATTTCCGCCGGCTCGCCCTGTGCGGTCGCATAGTAGCGGCCCATCAGGCCCTGCAATTCCGGGAATTCGCCGACCATGCCGGTGACGAGATCGGCCTTGGCCAGCATTGCCGCGCGCTTGGTCTTTTCGACATCGGCGCCAACCTGGGGCGCGATTTCGGCGGCGAGATCCACCAGCCGCTTGACCATGGCAAACTGCGTGCCGAGCTTGGCGTGGAACACCATGTCTTCCAGTTTCGGAAGACCGTGCTCAAGCGGAACGGCGAGGTCGCCCTGATAGAAGAAAGCAGCATCCGACAGACGCGCGCGAATGACGCGCTCATTGCCCGCCACGATCACCGCGCCGCCATCGGTCGGAATGGTGTTGGACGTGATGATGAAATTCGGCGCCAGCTTGCCCGCGGCATCGCGAAGACAGAAGCACTTCTGGTTGGCGCGGATGGTGGCGATGATGACTTCTTCGGGCAGCTTGAGGAATTCGGGATCGAACGATCCCATCATCACATTCGGCCACTCGACTAGACCGGCGACTTCCTCCAGGAGGCCCTCGTCATGGATAACGGTCAGGCCCTGCGCAAAGGCGAGCTGATCGGCATCGCCGCGGATGATCTCCTTGCGGCGATCGATATCGAGCACGACCTTGGCGCGTTCGAGCGAGGTCACATAGTCATCAAAACGCTTCACGCGGATCGCGTCAGGCGACAGGAAACGGTGGCCGAACGTCGTCTGCGCGGACTCGATGCCGGCGGACGCAAACGGCACAACGATCGGCTCGTCGTTTTCCGTACCAAAAGTCGCGGTGATGGCGCGCAGCGGACGCACCCAGTTGAAGCTGCCCGAGCCCCAGCGCATGGACTTGGCCCAAGGGAAATCGGTCAGAATTTTCGGCAGGATGCCCGAAAGCAGTTCCACCGCGTCAGCGCCCGGCTTGTTGATCACGGCGACATAGAAATCGCCCTTCTTGGGATCGCTTTCGACCTTGGCCTGGTCGAGCGAAGCAAGCCCCGCCGAACGCAGAAAACCATCGATGGCCGGCTGCGGCGCGCCGACCTTGGGGCCCTTCTTTTCTTCGCGCGTATCGGGCGAGCGCACCGGCAGGCCCGAAACAGTCAGCGCCAGGCGGCGCGGCGTCGCAAAGGCGCGGGCGCCTTCATAGACGAGACCCGCATTGACCAGGGCATTGGTCACGGCTTTCTTGAGGTCTTCGGCAGCGCGCCGCTGGAAGCGGGCGGGAATTTCCTCGGAGAAGAGTTCGAGCAGGAGTTCGGGCATGGTCTAACCAGTCAAAGAGCGCGTGTGTGCCTAGCAAGTGCATCAACCCTTGTCTACTCGGCGCTTAACCACCCACGCGCGACAGATGCAGATCGAGGCGATCGCGCACCTCTTTCATCACCCATTTGGGCACCGGCACATAGCCCTCGCTTCCCAGCCATTCCAGTGTGTCGTAGCGCATCAGCAGGAATTGAAGAACCAGAAGCGTCAGCTCGTCCTCGACGGGCTTGCCGAGCAAAATCGCCCGCCGCGGCTCATCCAGATAATGCCGCGCCGACAAGACCCGCCCGTCCGCGGAGAAATCATAGTCGATATAGTTGTACCAATAGCCAAACTGGCCCGGCAGGTTTGGGTCGGGGTCGCCGAACTCGACGAGATGGTGGATCGCAACAGGCGCTATGACGTCCAGATCATAGGGGTGCGCTGCCACTTACCAGCCGCCTCCCCCGCCACCGCCTCCGCCGCCGCCGGAGAAGCCACCGCCACCACTGCTGGAGCCAGAAGAACTGGCCTGCACCGGCTGGGCCGCAACCATGGCGGCCGCCATGCCGGACGAGGCGCCAGCGATGACATTGGATATCGAGCCCGACGAAAAGCCTCGGCTTGATCCAAACCGCATTGCGCGCCAGTTCCGCATCAAAGTGCTCGGACCATGGCTTTTCGACGCCGAGCGCGATGGCATAGGGCAGGATGCGCTCGAAGCGTTCCACGGTCATGGGCGGCTCATTGCTGATGTTGAGCCGGTTCTTTTCAGCCGTATCGAGATAGAGCTTGAACCCGTCGATCTCATCCATGACCTTGCGGCCCTGCACGGTCGGGGCCCGCATCAGGACCGCGAAGATGGCCGTGATCAGCACCATCGACCCCGCGGCGACAGCTGCCGAATTGATCGTGAGGCTTGAGAATGTCTCGACCATGCCACCGACGAAATTGAACGCAAAGATGCCGACGATCAAACCGGTCAAATAGCGCTGCCACCCACCGGTGCGCAACGCGTTGAAGACAATGGAGCCGATGACCGCAGCGAAAATGCCGCCGACAAAGGCGACAACCAGCCAGACCGGCTCCAGCACGTCCAGCGCCACCATGCCGATCAGCATCAGGATCATCAGCACCACGCCGAGCACGGCAAAGCCGGTATTGTGATTGAACCAGACATTGCGGTTTTCGCGCTGCAGCGCCGCCATGAACTCGTTGCGCTTGGTCGCAAGGCCCGGCCCAGTCGACTTGTCGATGGTGACGCTGCGCTTGTCAGAAAAATAGCGAAACAGCACTTCTTCGCCGACGGGCAGGCGAACGTCCGGCTCCTTGCCCGTTGCCTTGACCGTAAGCACATCGCCACGGTTGTCGATGGTCACGAGCCCACGCACGCCGAGATTGAAGATGGCCGCGGTCATGGCGGTCCAGCCGGCATTGGCAAAACCCCATTTGTGCACATAGTGCGTCAGGGCCGGCGAAAAGTCCTTGGGCGGATGGAAAAGCGGAATGATCGTGCCCTTGGGCGGGTCACGCCCAACACGCCACCAGGCACCGAAATTATAGGCAAGCAGCAGCAGCACGGCGACGACCGGCAGCCAGACCTCGCGCAGATCCGAAGCCTCCTGCAGCAGCGCATCAAAACCCTGCGGATAGGCCACGATGCCCTTCTGGAAGGACACAGCGAAGCTCATCCCCTCCCCGGCCGCGAGCGCGCGCTGGGTGCGGAAAATGGCAGAACTGTCCGAATTGCGCGTGATGGTCACCGCCTGCTCGGTGGAGCCAGCGACGCCGGTATAAGCAGAAAGCTCGGAAATCACCGCGCCATCAGGCAGGGTCACCCGCGCCACCGATTTCAGGATCGGGAAATCCCAGTAATTGCCGGTGGCGTTCCAATAGAGTTCATCATGATCGGCAAAGCTGCGCGCCATGCGGTCCATCACATAGGTGATGACAAAGCGATGCTCTCCCAGAGACAGCAAGCGATCGGGATTGCCGATCCATATACGCTGGAAATTGCCCATGCGCTCCAGCCGAAAATCCTCGGCGACGCCATCGCGCGTCACCGATGCGACATCGAGCCCGACGCGGATCTTGTTGCCCGAAGGCCCAACCAGGACCGTGGGGATGTCGCGATAGATGCCGCGCCGGATCTGATTGCCCTCGGCATTGACATCGACCGTCTCGATGACGCGCACCGAGCCATCGACACGCAGGGTGACATCCGCAGCGAAGGCGCGAATTTCCTCGCGCGCTGCCACCGGCAAAGCCAAGGCGAACAGGCAGGCGAGGACGAGAAACAGTCTGCCGAGGGCATTCATGGGCTTTAGAACTTTACGTTCGGAACCTGCCTGTCGGCCTCGTTCTCAAGCTCGAAATACTGCGCCTTGATGAACTTGAAGGCGTTGGCGATCAGGTTCGAGGGGAAGGATTCCACCTGGATGTTCAGGTTGCGCACCGCGCCATTGTAGTAGCGGCGCGACATCTGGATTTCGTCCTCCACCGTCTTCAGCGCATCCTGGAATTCAAGGAAGGTCGTATTGGCCTTGAGGTCGGGATAGGCTTCGGCGGTGGCGATCAAGCGGCCGAGGGCCGACGAGAGCTGGCCTTCGGCAGCCGAGCGTTGCTCGGGCGTGCCGTTGACGGCGGCGGTCGCGGCGGCGCGGGCATTGGTCACCGCTTCGAGCGTCCCACGTTCGTGGCCCATATAGCCCTTTACGGTCTCGAGCATGTTGGGAATGAGATCGGTTCGGCGCTTGAGCTGCACGTCGATACCCGACCATCCCTCCTGGACCATCTGCCGGTTTGACACCAGGCCGTTATAGATGACGATGGCATAGCCGGCGACGGCGACAACCAGCGCAAGAATGACCCATTCCATAGGCGCGCTCCCTCAAGGCGTTTCGGGCGGACACTGGCAGTTTGCACATGAGCTTGCAATGGGTGGGCAACGGTCGGGCTTGACTTCCCCGGTGCAATCCCTAGCTTTGTGTTATGAGCAATTCGCGCCAAAATCATCGCTGCACTATCCTTCTCGCAGAATAGTCACCCTAGGCACGCGCGCACCGGAGCCTGCTTAGGGTTCGGTTTCTTTCGCTCTCCGGCACTCCACTCATTCACCCGTTTCGACACCCCGCTTCGGCCATGCGCATGTCTGCGCCCGGCTCGGGGCCTATCAGGATTTTGACGATGAACGACATTCGCAGAGATCTTGCCCCCGCCATCACCCTTGGCGAGGCGGATCACGCCAAACTCAACAGCCTGGCACTGGCCAGCCTCGAGCGCCTGCCCGATCTTGCCGATCGACTGCTCGAAGAGCTCGAGCGCGCCAAGGTGGTCGCCGATGGAAAGGTGCCTGAAGGTATTGCCCGCATGGGCTCGTCGGTGACCTATGTCACCAATGCCGACAAGGAGCAGACTGTTACCCTGGTCTATCCCGCTGACGCCGACATTGAAACCGGCCGCATCTCGGTGATGACACCCATCGGCACCGCGCTGATCGGCCTCAAGACCGGCCAGTCCATCACCTGGCGCGACCGCGCCGACAAGCGCCACAAGCTGACGGTGATTTCCGTACTGGCACCGCAGCCGGCGTAACTATTTTCTTGGAGGGATCACGCAAGGCCCTCCCCCACCGGCCCAACACCTCCCCCTAACGGGGGAGGGCGGAAGTGGGTGCGGGAGCCACGGTCTCTCGGCGGACAGCACCCTCCCCGCAAAGGGAGGGCGACACGTCAGGAAGGCGAAAACGCCTACTCCGCGCCGCCGCCAGCCGTCTGCAGCCAGGCTTCGCCGCAGGCCTTGGCCAGTTCGCGAATGCGCAGAATATAGCTCTGGCGCTCGGTGACCGAGATCACGCCGCGCGCATCGAGCATGTTGAAATTGTGCGATGCCTTGACGACCTGCTCATAGGCAGGGATGGCCATGGTCTGGCGGTTGCCGTCTGCGCCCTTGGCGAGAATAGCGCGGCATTCCTTTTCCGCATCCTCGAAGTGACGGAAGAGAATGTCGGTATCGGCAGCCTCAAAGTTGTATTTGGAAGCTTCCTGCTCGTTCTGCAGGAACACGTCGCCATAGGTGACCTTGTCGTCGCCTTCGCGGCCGTTGAAATTGAGGTCGTAGACGTTCTCGACGCCCTGCACATACATGGCGAGGCGTTCAAGGCCATAGGTGATTTCGCCGGGGACCGGCGAGCATTCAAATCCGGCCACCTGCTGGAAATAGGTGAACTGGGAAACTTCCATGCCGTCGCACCAGCATTCCCAGCCCAGGCCCCAGGCGCCCAGCGTCGGGCTTTCCCAGTCGTCTTCGACAAAGCGGATATCGTGCACCGAAGCGTCGAGCCCGATGGCCGCCAGCGAGTCCAGATAGAGCTGCTGGATATTGTCCGGCGACGGCTTCAGGATCACCTGGAACTGATAATAGTGCTGCAACCGGTTCGGGTTCTCGCCATAGCGGCCGTCCTTGGGGCGGCGCGAGGGCTGCACATAGGCCGCTTTCCATGGCTTTGGTCCCAGCGCGCGCAGAGTGGTCGCGGTATGGAACGTGCCGGCGCCCATCTGCATGTCATAGGGCTGCAGAACGACACAACCTTGCTCCGCCCAAAAATTCTGGAGCGTCAGGATCAGACCCTGGAAGGAATTCTTCGGGTCCATGTGGGCGGGGCGAGAGGTCATGTCAGCGGTCCTGCAAATCTGCGGGACAAACCTCTAGTTTGAGCGCCCGGCACGGTCAATGGCGCATGCTGTCCAGCCCAATCAGCAACAAGCCCTCAAATCGCCTGCCAGCGAGAAACTTCGGACCGGTTGCGCCAGTTACAAAACCTCAATCGCGCTTGCTGTCTTTCTTGTCCTGGGGCCGGAACGTGCCGTCGTCGCCGCGCTTGAGGTCGATGACGTCGGGCCGCTGGCGTTCGGCGATATCGCGCTCGTGGCGCAGGCGTTTTTCTTCGGCCGCGTCGCGGTCGAATTTTTGCGACCAGTCCCGCCAGATGCGGCGAATGCCGAAATAGACCATCAGGGCGAGGGCAGTGATAATCAGTATGCGCAGCAGCATGGCGGTCTCGGTCTATAGGCCAAGGCGCGCCCAGAGCGCGCGGTCGTCGATGGTGGTCGTCATCTCGTCTACCACGCCGCGGGAGGAAAATCCGAGACGCGGCAGCGCAAAGAATGGACGTTTCGCCGCAATCGGTTTGAGGACCACATCGCGGCCATAGCGCTCGCGCAGCGTCGCGTGCATCTCGCCGAGGCTATCCACCAGCCCCAGCTCCACCCCGCGCAGGCCCGGCCACCATTCGCCGGTAAAGAGCACATCGTCGTCCGCCTTGAGCCGGCCGGCCCGGTGGGCCTTCACGTGGTCGATAAAGACCTGGTGAATGTCGAGTTCGAAGCGCTTGATGCGTTCAACGTCCTCGGCCTTTTCCGGCAGGAAGGGGTCGAGCGTCGACTTGTTCCGCCCCGCCGTATGCACACGCCGCTCGATCCCGAGCTTTTCGAGCGCCCCGACAAAGCCGAAGGTCGCCATGATGACGCCGATCGAGCCGACGATGGATGAGGGATCGGCGATGATCTCGTCGCCTGCGACGGCGATGAAATAGCCGCCTGAAGCCGCGGCATCCTCGACAAAGACCAGCACTGGCTTGCCGGTTTCATCGGCCAATTGCCGGATGCGGTTGGAAATCAGCCTGCTCTGCACCGGCGAACCGCCGGGTGAATTGACGACAATCGCCACAGCAGGGGCCGAACTCATGTCAAAGGCGCGCTTCAGCAGCGGTTCCACACTTTCGATATTGAGCCGGCCGGGCCGCTGCTCGGCGGCGATCACGCCGTGAAGGCGCACGACCGGAATGGTGGGCGGACGACGGAACAGGCGGACGAACCAGTTCGGCTTGCGGGCTTGTGTCTTGGCCATGTCCTCTCCTTGATTTTGCAGTGATTTAGGCATGGCCAGTGCCGATTACCAGTCGAGCGCCGCCGCGCCGCGAAAAATGGCATCGAATTCCTGGGCGAAGTCCCGCCCGTCTTCGCCATGGAGCGCCCGGCCGGCCAGCAGCGTCAGCGGCGCCCGCGAGCCCTTCTTGCCCCGCACCAGCACCCGCGTCGCCGGCGCCCCAGGACGTGGCGAGATCGGCAGCACCGTCACCGCCCCGAATCGAGGCGCCATTGCCGCGAGGAGGGTCGACAGTCCCTGCGCCGGATAGACGATGACAAACTCCCCGCCCGCCGCCGCGCATCCCGCCGCGCAACGGATCCAGGCCTCAAGCCCCTCCTGCGCCATGTGCCGTGCATCGGCACGGCTGGCTTCCGGAGCGAGAGTGCCCTGCCCCACATCAAAGAATGGCGGATTGGCAATGACGGCATCGAAATGATTGGCAGCAAGCCCTGCCGCCTGCCGTGTGGGCCCCGACGCCAAAATGTCGAGGGTCAGCGCCTCGGCGCGCCCGGAAAAGCCATTGTCAGCGATGTTTTCCCGCGCCAGCGCCGCCGTCTCGGCATGGCGCTCGAGCAGTGTCGCCCGCGCCGCGCGACCAAGCGCCAACGCCACCAGGCCCGCCGTCCCAACGCCTGCGCCGAGATCGAGCAGGTTTTGCGTGCCGTTCCGTACCGCCGCGCCCAGCAGCACACTGTCGAACCCGGCGCGAAAGCCGTTGCGGGGTTGCGACAGAGTGATCCGCCCGGCCAAAAAGGCATCGCGCGTTGTGGTTTGGTGTTTTACAAAGTCACTTGGCTGGTCTAGGGACATCGCACCCTGAAGGCTGGTTCCGCGCGACCATATAGGCGCGGACGTGGCAGGCTCAACCGATTTGCTGCCAGGCGGCAAACGAGGACGGTAATGGCGGTCTCAGTTCTGACCCAGAAGAATAGCATGCCGGCCGGCAATCCGGTCGACAAACTCTTGGCGGCGACCGCCGATGACATGGCCCGGGTCAATGACCTGATTTTGAGCCGTGCGGAATCGCATGTCGATATGGTGCCCGAACTCGCCCGCTATCTCATCGAGAGCGGTGGCAAGCGCCTGCGTCCGATGCTGACCGTTGCTGCCGCCCTGCTTTTCGGCAAGGGCAAGGGGAACGAAGTCAATTTCGCCGCTGCCGTCGAATTCATGCACAATGCCACCCTGCTCCACGACGATGTCGTCGATGAGAGCGACATGCGTCGCGGCAAGCCGGCTGCCCGCATGGTCTGGGGCAACAAGGCTTCCATTCTCGTGGGCGATTTTCTCCTCGGCCAGGCCTTCATGATGATGGTCGAAACCGGCGATATCGGCTCGCTCGGCGTTCTGTCCGCCGCTTCTGCTGTCATGGCGGAAGGTGAAGTGTTCCAGCTCGCCAAGACCGGCGATCTCACCACCACCGAGGCCGATTACGCTGAAGTGATCCGCGCCAAGACCGCGATCCTCTTCAAGGCCGCCTGCGAAGTGGGCGCCATTTCCGGTGGCGCCGACGAGGCCGGCCGCAAGGCCCTGGCTCAATACGGCCTCGAACTCGGCAATGCCTTCCAGCTTGTCGATGACGCGCTCGATTATGGCGGGCAGTCCGGCGCGCTGGGCAAGAATGTCGGCGACGACCTTCGCGAGGGCAAGATGACCCTGCCGGTCATTCTGGCGCTAGCTGAAGGCAGTGAAGCGGAACGCGGTATCATCGCCAGCACGCTTGGCAAGGCCGATGCGTCCGAACTCGAAGTCAGCCAGGTCGTCGCGATCTTCAATCGCCACGACACGCTGGCCCGCACGCTCGACAAGGCTCGCCTCCATGCCGCCGCTGCGGTGGAAGCCCTCGCCGAACTCCCCGAAAGCGAGATGAAGACCATCCTCGCCGAAGTGGTGATGCACAGCGTCAACCGCGCGTCCTGACGCCATTGCCGGGACAACCCGGCAATGTTTCCTAGACGACCATCAGTGGCGCAGCGGCGACCCAGTGATCGGGATTGCGCTCGCGCATCACTTGCGCGGCCAGATGCGCCTGCCCTTCCGAACCGAAGAGCCCAAACACCGTCGCCCCTGAGCCGGACATGCGCGCGAGCATGCAGCCCTGCGTCTCGGCCAGATCCTCGATGATGTCGCCGATCACCGGCACCAATTTTACCGCGGGCGGTTGCAGATCGTTCCGTGTTTCCGCCAACCACAGGCCAAGCTGGGCCGGCCGGGTCAGCGGCTCGGGCAGAGCCGGCAGCGGATAGTTGTCGTGCGCGCGCAGGCGCCGGAACACATCGGCCGTCGCCACCGGCACCATCGGGTTGATCAGCACCACATGGCAATTGGGAAATTCGGACAGCGGCGACAGGATTTCCCCGACGCCTCGCGCCACCAATGGGCGGCTGAGCAGACACGCCGGCACGTCAGCCCCCAGCGTTGCCGCGAGATCTGCCAGTTCACCGACCGGCACCGGCTCGGTCGCGAGCCCTGCGAGAATGCGCAGGGCCGCCGCCGCGTCGGCCGAGCCGCCGCCGATCCCGGCTGCCACCGGCAGGTTCTTGACCAGATGCAGCGCCAGTCCATCGGGCACGCGCCCCGGCCAGCGCTGGCGAAAGGCCGCAACGGCGCGCATCACCAGATTGGAGCTGCCAGCACCGAGCCCATTGGCAAAGGGACCCGAAATCTCGAGACTATCTTCCGCTGCCGGCTCGGCATGCAGCTCGTCAGCGATGTCGGCGAAGACGATGAGGCTTTCGAGGTCGTGATAGCCGTCTTCGCGGCGACGCGTAACGTGCAGCGCCAGATTGATCTTTGCCGGCGCTGCCTCAACCAGGGTTTGCGTCATGCTGGCGGACTATTCCGTCGCGGTTGCCGGGGTCAGGCCCTCGGTCAGTTTCGGCCCGACGCGTGCGGCGACATTGCCAACTTCATCGACGGACTTGGCGACCTTCCACTGGAACTGCGCCTCGAGCCGCCTACCGGCCTTCCAATAGGCGTCGCCGAGGTGGTCGTTGATTTCGGCATCGTTGGGCCGCAGCATCACCGCACGTTCCAGCGTTTCCACCGCCTCGTCGATGCGGCCGAGCTTATAGAAGGCCCAGCCGAGCGAATCGACGATGTAGCCGTCCTGCGGCTGCGCTTCGACGGCCTTCTCGATCATGCCGAGCGCTTCATCGAGGTTCATGTCCTGGTCGATCCAGGAATAACCCAGATAGTTCAGCACCGAAGGCTGTTCGGGGTTGAGATCGAGCGCCTTGAGGAAATCGGCCTCGGCCTTGGGCCACTCCTTGGCGCGCTCATAGGCAATGCCGCGCACATAGTAGAAGCGCCAGTCGGCCGGAGCCTCGCCGCCGGTGATTTCCAGCGCCTTGGTATAAGCCTCGGCCGCCTCGACATATTGCTCGTCATAGCGCAGCAGGTCGCCGAGGACGGAAACCGCATCGAGATCATTGGGTCGGGTGGCAACGATATTGCGCAGGCGCCGCAGCGCCTCGGCGCGGTCGCCCATGGAATCAAGGTTCTGGGCGATGCGCACCACGGCCGTGGGCTTCATCGCCGAGGAAGAAGACACCGCGTCATAAAGCTTGTTGGCCGCTTCGTGCTGACCCGAAGAATCGAGCAGCATGCCGGCTGCGAGGCCGATGACGTCGGCATTGGGGTCGAGATAGTAGCCGAGGCGCAGGAAGACCAGCGCCAGGTCCTTGCTGCCATCGCGCGACAGGGCGACGCCGATGCCATGGAACATTTCGGCCGCGCCGATCTGTACGCTGGTCGCAAACACGCCCGGACGGCGCTTGGCCTGCACCGCTTCCTTGACCACGGTCACCAGCGGATAGGTCAGCCCCTGGCTTTCGAACGAATCGATCACCTCGGCTGCTTCATCGAAGCGCCCGTCATTGGCCAGCATGCGCGAATAGACTTCGACCATGCGCGCCACATAGGGCTCGTTCTCATAGGCCTTGGCCGCCAGTTCCAGGGCCTTGGCCTTATTGCCTGCCACTTCGGCCATCAGGGCGCGGTGGAAGACCAGGAAGTCTTCAAGCCCGGTGCTGCCGAGCTTGGTGATGAGGGCATCGGCCTCGTCATAGCGCTTCTCGCCCACCAACGCCCAGGCGCGCAGAATGCCGGCGGTGATGCCGGTAAATGTGTCCTGTGAAACGGTGGCAAGGGCGCTTTCGGTGGCGCCGTAGCGGCGTTCCTTCAGCGCCTGAGTGGCGACGACGAGTTCGGCCAGTTCGTTCTGGCCGACCAGTTCGGTCAGGCGCTTGGCGACCTGGGCCGACTGGCTGATCTGGCCATTGGCGGCAAAGGCGATGAAGGAGCGTTCGACCAGCACCGGATTGTCCCAGTCGCCCTGCGCCGCGTCGTTGAAGTAGCGGGCGGCCTCATCGGTCTGCATGTCATTAAGGGCCTGGCGACCCGCAAGATAGGAACCGGTAGGGCTCGAACGATAGAGCTGGAGCATATCGAGCAGGTTGGTCGCCCCGCTCTGGGCCGAAGTCGCCGGTACAAGCGCCATGGCCATGATCGCTGCCAGAAGGGGACGGGCCAGCCGGTTCGAAAGCAAGATCACGTTGCAGAATTCTCCCAGAGCATGTCTGCCGAGGTGGGCAAGGGTTTGGCCGCAGACACGCGTAGTAACAATGGCCGAGACGGCACGATTTGGCGGCAAAGATTGTCCGTTTTACGACTGCGCCGCAAGGCCGTGCTTGTTATGCACGGTCACATTCCGCTGTAGTTGGGCCCGCTGCCACCCTCGGGCGGCACCCAGGTGATGTTCTGGGCCGGGTCCTTGATGTCGCAGGTCTTGCAGTGGACACAGTTGGCAGCGTGGATGCGAAACACCGGCTCGCCTCCTTCCTCGGCCATTTCATAGACTCCCGCGGGGCAATAAAGCGGCGCCGGCTCGCCATAAACCGGCAGGTTCTGGCGCACCGGGATCGTCGGATCTTTCAGCTTCAGATGGATCGGCTGATCCTCGTCATGCGCCAGATTGGCGAGAAATACCGAGGAGGCGCGATCGAAGGTCAATTTTCCGTCAGGCCGGGGATAGGAGCGTCCCGCAACCTTGTTGCGCGGCATGAGCCCGGCGAAATCGGGCTGCCCATGCTTTTCCAGATTGAGCGGTGAGCGACCGAAAATGGCCGACACCCAGAGATCGGCGCCGATGGCCAACGAGCCCAAAACCGTGCCGAGACGCGACCAGAGCGGCTTGGCATTGGCGACGCCGCGCAACTCCTTCTCGATGCCAGTGCGCATAACGCTCGGCGCAAAATCCTCGACCAGATCGTGCTGTCGCCCGGCGACCACCGCCGCCCCCACGGCATCGGCCGCGCCGATGCCGGAGAGGATGGCATTGTGGATGGCCTTGAGGCGCGGCGCATTCATGAAGCCAGCCGAACAGCCGATCAGCCCACCACCCGGAAAGGCAAGGCTCGGCACCGACTGCCACCCGCCCGCGGTCACCGCCCGCGCGCCATAGCTGATGCGCGTCGCGCCATCGAGCAGCTTTGCAACCGAGGGGTGCGACTTGAAGCGCTGGAATTCGTCAAAGGGCGACAGCGTGGGGTCGGCATAGTCGAGATAGGTGACGAGCCCGACATAGAGCTTCCGATCCTCGGCATGATAGACAAAGCCGCCACCGGAGGTGGAATTGTCGAGCGGAAAGCCGAGGTAGTGATCGACCCGCCCCGCATGGTGCTTTTCGGCCGGCACTTCCCAGATTTCCTTTATGCCGAGGCCATATTTCTGCGGCTCGCGCCCAAGAGCGAAATCGCCGATGACCTGCTTGGCGAGCGATCCGCGCGCGCCCTCGGCGATCAGCGTATATTTGGCCTCGAGCGCGATCCCCTCGGCAAAGCCCGATTTCGGATTGCCCTCGGCATCGCGGCCAAGGTCGCCGGTGATCACACCGCGCACCGGACCATCACCAGAACGCAGCACATCGACGGCCGCCGTCATCGGGAAAATATCGACGCCCAAGTCAGCAGCCTGCTCGCCCAGCCACTGCACCAGCCGCCCAAGGCTGACGATCACGGCGCCCGGAGTCTTGAGCTGCGGCGGCACCAGGAAATGCGGCAGGGCGAAATCGCCAGACGCGGTCAGATAATGAAAGGTGTCCTCGGTCACATCGGGACCAACCGGCGCGCCCTTCAGCCGCCAGTCGGGCAAGAGGGCATCGAGCCCCACCGGGTCCATGACGGCGCCCGAAAGGATGTGTCCGCCGATCTCGGCAGACTTTTCCACCACTGTCACGCTCAGCTCCGGGTGGCGCTGCTTGAGCCGGATGGCGGCCGCAAGGCCCGAGGGACCGGCCCCGACGATCAGGATATCCGTCGAAATCGTCTCGCGGGTTCCGGCTTCAGCCATAGGTGGGGTCCTCATGAACGGCAGGCGACTGGTCGCTTTGGATGCGGTGTGACATAACGGGCCCCATGTCTCAAGGTCGAGAACTCAACAAGGCCGAACTGCTTGCCGTGCTGGACTGGTATCGTGCCGCCGGCGTGGATCTGGCCGTGGGTGAGGATCCGGTCGACCGCTTCGCCCAACCGGCCCCTGCACCCTCGGCGGCGCAGCTCTTGCGCCAGGCGGCCGCCGCTCCGGCTCAGCCCCCACCGCCCGCCGCCGCCGCGATCACCGGCGACCCCGCGGAGGCGCGACGGCTCGCCGCCTCCGCCAGCACGCTCGACGAACTGAAAAAGGTTCTCGAAGCCTACGATGGCTGCAGTCTCAAATTCCGCGCCACCCAGCTCGTCTTTGCCGATGGCAATCCCGAAGCAGAAATCATGCTCATCGGCGAAGCTCCCGGTGCGGAAGAGGACCGGCAGGGCAAACCTTTTGTCGGCCGCTCCGGCCAATTGCTCGACCGCATGCTGGGCGCCATCGGGCTTGATCGCACCAAGGTCTATATCGTCAACACCGTCCCCTGGCGCCCGCCGGGCAATCGCACGCCGACGCCCGAAGAAATGGAACTCTGCCTACCCTTCCTCAACCGGCAGGTGGAACTGGTCGCGCCAAAGCTCGTCATGACGCTGGGCGGCCCAGCCATGCAGACCGTCTTCAAGACCACTGCCGGCATCATCAAGATGCGTGGCCGCTGGCAGGACGTTGCGATTGGCACGCATCAGGTCGGTGCGCTCCCGACGCTCCATCCGGCATATCTGCTGCGCAACCCAGCCGCCAAGCAGCAGGCCTGGTCGGATCTACTGAGCCTCAAGGTGAAGATGGACGAGTTGGGACTGGGCTAAGCTCGTCACAACCGAGCGCGCCGTCACCCCCTCCCGCCCTCCCCCATCAAGGGGGAGGTGTCAGATCGAGTTTGGGGCACACTCCAGTCTAAGCCACCGGCCCAGCACCTCCCCCTTGATGGGGGAGGCCGGGAGGGGGTGGAGCGGCAAACGCAATGGCCAACGCCCGCAACACCATAACCCACGAACCAATTTTTTCCCCCGCCTCCCCATTTCCGCCCTATCTCTTCTTCTCTCTCGCGCTATGGTCACCATCAGGTGATTTGCAACGTTTCGTAGCCTTTATCTTTAGAGTGCCATGGCTTCCGTCATCAAAATCTACGCCCTGTTCCTTGGCTCGGCCCTGTTGATGTTCGGAGGTGGCCTGCAAGGCCTCCTGCTCTCGGTGCGCGGCGCCGAGGAGCATTTCTCCCTCCTCGCCCTCGGCCTCATCGGCACCGGCTGGTCGGTCGGCTTCGTCGCCGGCTCCATCATGGTCCCCATGATCGTGCGA
>NZ_JAFKHD010000373.1 GCF_017307565.1 Devosia sp. | reverse complement strand
CGAAGAGCTTGTTTACATAGCCGACCAGTGGTTGAATACGTGAGTTTAATACACTTGGGGGGAGAGGATTAGTCCGTGATTCAAGATTTTGATGAGATCAAGCGGCAGCTATCGGAGCTTTCTGAAGTCATAAATAAGTTCAACTCCGAAGCTGTTCAGCTTCGTATTGTCGAACTCATATTTGGCATCGATCAATCAGATGCGGACAAGAGCGTTCCTCCACCGGAGGCTCCACCCAAAACGCGTGGACGCAAAAAGCGCATTTCCAAACCATCGAAGGGCGAAACCACCGGAGCAGCGGAGACGGGCACGACAACTCAAAGAGGACGGAAGTCCGGTGGTTCTGCCAAGGGGGCGGTTTCGATACTTAACGATCTCGTAGAAGGCGATTTCTTCAAGAGCAATAGGACCATCAACGACATAGTCTCATATTGCGATCAAAGCCTTGCCCGTCGGTTTAAGGCCAGCGCATTCTCCGGTGCTTTGGCCAGACTGACACGGAGCGGTGCCCTAGAAAGGCAGAAGAACGCTGACGGGCAGTATGAATACCTCAAGAAATGAGACGCCTCTCGACGCTGCCCTCAAAAATGTCGATCAGAGATTCCGCTCCAAGCTGATTGACCAATATCTGAGCGTGAAGCGGTCGCTCGTCGAAGGTCGTGACGAAGCCGTCGGCATGTCTGCTGGTAAGTTTTGTGAGATAGTCCTTCGTTTCTTGCAGCAAGAAATCCACGGCGCCTATACCCCGTTCGGTCAAAGTATAAATAATTTCGCGAACGAGTGCCGAAAGCTTATTGAGGCGCAAGGCAGTACGGCCCCTGAAGCCATTCGTGTCGTGATGCCAAGGGCGCTCGTATTCATCTATACAATAAGGAATAAGCGTGGAATCGGCCACGTCGGCGGCGACGTGGATGCGAACCGCATCGACGCCATGACCATGGCCCGAAGCTGTGACTGGGTGACATGCGAGCTTATCCGGGTCTTCCATGGGCTTTCTCTGGGAGAGGCGCAGGACATTGTGGATGGGCTGTCGATCCGAACGATGCCAGACGTATGGGAAGTCGCTGGCAAAAAGCGGGTGCTGCGAAACGATCTATCTGCGAAGCAAAAGGTCTTGCTCCTCTCTCATCAGTCCGCTGACGGGGCCATCCTTGTGGAAGACCTTTGCGATTGGATCGAGTATTCAAATATGGGCGTCTTTAAATCGAAGGTTTTGACCCCGCTCCATAAGGAGCGGTTGATTGAGTATGACAGGGACGTGCTCACGGTGACTATATCACCGCTAGGGGTCAAGCTTGTTGAGGATACCATTCTTAGGCTGCAGACCACTTAGAACACCCGACGTCTGAGAATGCTCCTTTGGATTCTGGATCAGGTGCGCATAATT
>NZ_JAFKHD010000418.1 GCF_017307565.1 Devosia sp. | reverse complement strand
GGGCAGGTGCTATGGATCGGGCTGGTTCTTATAGGGGGCGGCGCGTTCTTCGGCGGCTATGATCTCATCAAACTGCTCGACCGCTCGCCGCAATTGACGCTCTCGCCGAAGGGGTTTGTCGATCATCGCGTCGCCGTGCCGGTGGTCATTCCCTGGGACCATTTTGGGTCGCTCGGCTATCGCGGCGGCGGGTCTACAGGCTGGACGCTGGAGATTTTTGTCACCGATGGCGGGCACGTGCTGGTGCCCGCGAGCCATCTGGCGGTGAAGCCGAGAGAACTGGTGCGGCTGGTGCAGGAATTTGCACCGCAGGCCGAGGTGGATCGGCGGTTTCGGTTGTGGTTGGGGTGAGGGCAGGAAGCGAGTGATTGTGTTTTGCCGCTGCATCCCGATCCCCACCTAGCCTCCCCTTTGTAAGGGGAGGGATCTGCCGGTGGCTCCCAGATATTGCGGCAAGAACCGCTGCGTCCCTCCCCCTTTCTAGGGGGAGGTTAGGTGGGGGTTCACTTCCCCATCCGCAATGCTAACCTCCTCTCGGGAGGGGCAGCATGGAAGACCAGATTTCCTTCGCACGAAAATTGCGCCGAGAGCAGACGCCCGCTGAGCGGCGTTTCTGGGTCTTGTTGCATCCTTGGCGCGAGGCCGGATGGCATTTCCGGCGGCAGGCACCCGTCGGGCCATTCGTGGTGGATTTCGTTTGCAAGCGAGCAAAACTAATCGTCGAGATCGACGGCGACAGCCACTATTCCGATGAGGGCATTGAGCGCGATCTTTCGCGCACGGACTATTTTCGCCGGCTCGGGTATTCCGTTGTGCGGTTTCCCAACGACGATGTGCTGGGCAGCGATGAAGGCAAATTCGATGTGCTGCGCGGCGTTTTGGGCGAGCCGAATGTCGGCAACTAGCATTTCTTCGTCCAGATAGCCCGGTTGTACCCAAAATGGGCTGCCGTGCGAAATTCCTGTCCTCTGCGGGCATTAGGTCGCACATTACCTAGAAATCGCACTTGAACTAGCGCAGACATGGTCTAAAAATTCGACGCAAATAAATCTCGGAGACGCATAGTGATCGAAGATTTCGACTTTCCTGAAGTTGAGGATGATGCAGCAGATGTCGAAATCGACGACGAAGGTATCGTTTATCAGATCACTAGTTTTGGTGCTGACTTTCTAGTTGACGGGCTCGTGGCCCGGATGGAGCGACAGGACATATATAGGCCGAATTTCCAGCGGCAGTTTGTTTGGTCTACATCGCAAGCGTCCAGGTTTGTAGAATCTATACTTCTTGGGTTGCCCATTCCTGGAATTTTTCTTTATAGAGAAGAAGAAACTCAAAAGCATCTAATTATTGATGGGCTGCAAAGGCTTACGACTATACAGGCGTTTAGTCGTGGAAAATTTGAAAACTCAAATAAAGTATTCCGACTGAGCGGCGTTAAACGTAGATTTGAGGGGCGTTCTATTGATGAGTTGGATCCTACCGATCAGCGGCGTTTTCGCGATGCGACAATACATGCGACCATCATTCAGCAAACACTCCCAGAAGCGGACAATAGTTCTGTTTACCAAATATTCGATCGCCTAAATTCAGGTGGCACGCCGTTACAGCCTCAAGAGATAAGAGCAGCGATATTTCACGGAGAGTTCCAGCTTTTGTTGGAGGAGCTCAATTCGGATGAGAATTGGAGAAAGATTTTTGGGGGAGCCAACAAGCGAGCCAAGGATCAAGAGCTGATTTTGCGGTTTTTTGCGCTTCTCGTGGACGGTGCGCGCTACAAGGCACCGATGAGGAAGTTTCTAAATGAGTTCATGGCCAACAAGCGCCACCTCCCGCCTGATGAGGCTGATCACTATAGGCACATCTTCAGGAAAACATGCTCGCTAGTCGTTGCGCATATTGGCGAGAAGCCGTTTAGGCCCGTTCGCGCCCTCAATGTTGCGGTCTTTGATTCTGTGATGGTCGCTTTGGCGCGATCGACTTCGGTTGAAGAAGGGCTGCTCAGAAGCCGCTATGACTCCTTGCTTGCAGATCGTGACTATATTGAAGCCGTAAGTAAAAGTACCGCTGATGAAACTAATGTTGAAACGCGCATCCGCTTAGCTAGCTCGTACCTTGTCCCATGATTGCCGAGATACGATCTGCGAGAGATCGACTGGATTTCCAATATAAATTAGTTCAGGGCGAGTTTGATAAGGTAGACGTTCGGTTGCAGAATGTCTTTTCAAACCAACTTGCTCTGAAAAGTGCGGGTTTGGTTGAGAAATCGGTCCAATATGTCTTGAATGAATACGCACGAAGGCGATCAAACGAGACAATTGCGAATTTCGTTTTGAAGCAAGTTTCTTGGGAAAATAGTCTAAACTGCGAAAAAATATCGAAATTACTAGATAGGTTTGACAGGGGTTGGTGGCCCGAAGTCGAGAGTAGTACTTCGGAGGAGTCTCGGCTAGCAGTAGATTCTCTGAAAACTATAAGAGATCAGATTGCGCACGGAGGTGAGAATGGAACGGGTATGGTCACGATTATTAGGTACCATCAAGCGTCTTTACAGTTTGTAGACGGGCTCTTGTCTGTTGTCCTTCCTGAATAGCTTGTGCTCGCCATAGCTGGTTAGTGTCATTCAATCACCGCCAGTATGGCTGCGATGGTGTATTTCCCTCGCTTGGGCGCACGCTGAGCGTTGGTCGGTACGGTCGCTTCGATGAGCCGCCCTTAGTCCACTCCGCCTTCCAACGTATCCAACTCCATCTCGCGCAACCGTTTAACCTCGTCGCGGAGCCTTGCGGCCTTCTCAAACTCAAGATTCGTCGCGGCTTCGCGCATTTCGCGTTCGAGGTCTTTGATGACCGTCGCGAGGTTGTCGCCGGTGACGACCTTTTCTTTGCCGTCCTTGCCTTTGCCAATTGATATCGTGACGTGGTCTTGTTCGTAGACGCTGTCGACGATGTCGTTGATGCGGGCTTTGACTGATTGAGGCGTGATGCCGTTGGCGGTGTTGTAGGCGATCTGCTTTTCGCGGCGGCGGGTGGTTTCGGCAAGGGCCCGCTCCATGGAGCCGGTTTCCTTGTCGGCATAAAGGATCACCCGGCCATCGACGTTACGCGCGGCGCGGCCGATGGTCTGAATAAGGCTGGTTTCGGAGCGGAGGAAACCTTCCTTGTCGGCGTCGAGAATGGCGACGAGGCCGCATTCGGGGATATCGAGGCCTTCGCGCAGCAGGTTGATGCCCACCAGCACGTCGAAGGCGCCGAGGCGGAGATCCCTGATGATCTCGATGCGCTCGATGGTGTCGACGTCAGAGTGCATGTAGCGCACGCGAATACCCTGCTCGTGCATGTACTCGGTGAGGTCTTCGGCCATCTTCTTGGTGAGGACCGTGCAGAGGGTGCGATAGCCCTTGTTGATGGTCTGGCGGATCTCGTCGATGACGTCGTCGACCTGATGGGTGGCGGGGCGGATTTCGACCGGGGGATCGATGAGGCCGGTGGGGCGGATGACCTGTTCGGCAAAGACGCCGCCGGCCTGTTCCATTTCCCATGAGCCGGGCGTCGCCGAAACATAGACCGATTGCGGGCGCATGGCGTTCCACTCCTCGAAGCGGAGGGGACGGTTGTCCATGCAGCTCGGCAGGCGGAAGCCGTATTCGGCCAGGGTCGCCTTGCGGCGAAGGTCGCCGCGATACATGGCGCCGAGCTGGCCGATGGTGACGTGGCTTTCGTCGACGAAGACGAGCGCGTTGTCGGGCAGGTATTCGAAGAGCGTCGGAGGGGGCTCGCCGGGGCGGCGGCCGGAGAAGTAGCGCGAATAGTTTTCGATGCCGGCGCAGGAGCCGGTGGCTTCCATCATTTCGAGATCGAAGAGGGTGCGCTGTTCCAAGCGCTGGGCTTCGAGGAAGCGGCCGGCACCGTTGAGTTCCTGCAGGCGCGCGGCGAGTTCGTCGCGGATCATCTTGATCGCGCCCGTGGTGGTGGCGCGGGGGGTGACGTGGTGCGAGTTCGCATAGATGCGGATGAATTTTCGTTCGCCGATCGTCTTGCCGGTCAGCGGATCGAATTCGACGATCTTCTCGATCTGATTGCCGAAGAGGGACACGCGCCAGGCGGCGTCTTCATAGTGGGACGGGAAGATTTCTACCGTATCGCCGCGGACGCGGAAGGAGCCGCGGGTGAAGGCCTGCTCGTTGCGCTTGTATTGCAGGGCGACGAGCTTTTGCAGCATTTCGCGCTGGTCGATGCTCTCGCCCTGGTGCACGTCGATGATCATGGCGGAATAGCCTTCCACCGAGCCGATGCCGTAAATGCACGACACCGAGGCGACGATGATGACGTCGTCGCGCTCCATCAGCGCCCGCGTGGCCGAGTGGCGCATGCGGTCGATCTGCTCGTTGAGGGTGGATTCCTTCTCGATATAGGTGTCCGTGCGCGGAACGTAGGCTTCCGGCTGGTAGTAGTCGTAGTAGGACACGAAATATTCGACGGCGTTTTCCGGGAAGAAGTGCTTGAACTCGCCATAGAGCTGGGCGGCGAGGGTCTTGTTGGGCGCGAGGATCAGGGCGGGGCGCTGGGTGCGCATGATGGTCTGGGCGACTGTAAAAGTTTTGCCCGAGCCGGTGACGCCGAGGAGGACCTGATCTGTTTCGCCGTTGGAAATGCCTTCCACGAGTTCGCCGATGGCCGTGGGCTGATCGCCGGCGGGGACGTAATCGGTCGCGAGCTTGAAGGCGCGGCCGCCTTCGAGTTTTTCGGGGCGCTCAGGACGATGCGGCACCCAGGGGGAGGAGCCTTCCACTTCCTTGCGGCCGTGGAGAATGATCTGTTCGAGCGCCTTCACGGTGGCGGTGATGCCGACGGTGGTGGCGTTTTCTAGGGACTCGCCCTTTTTCGCCTTGTTCTTCTTGACCGAAGCGTCGAGGGCTTCGCGGAGTTTGGCCTGGGCCTCGGGGTCGGCAGCGGCGGCGCGGGAGATGTCGCGGGCGGTGACGGCCTTGGATGGCATGTGGCCGAAGCCGGCTTGCGGGGCTTCGCCAAAACCGTCGAAGTCGACGCGGTCGACGGAGTTGATCTTGGTCTTGCTGGTTTTCGCCGACATGCCGGTGGCGGTGTCGTGGCTCGACTTGGTGGTGCGGCGCTTTTCGAGCGCGGTTTTTGGAGCTGCTGCTTCCTTCTCGGCCGCTTCGGCGCGGTCGAGGGCGCGCTTGTTCTTCATGCGCTCGGCATAGAGCGGTTTGGACGCCTGAATGTCCTCGGCCTTTTCGATCTCGGCGAAGAACTCGTCGATGGAAAATTCGGCTTTGCCGGGGCGAGTCGTCTTGGGGGCCATGGCGCGAGATCTTCTTCAGCAGAACGGGTGAGGCAGGATGACCTTAGGTAGGTGTCCTGTCACGCAATGTCAGCAGGGGAACTGAGCGCGGCTCTTAACATATTGTGAACGTAAAGGGAACGGGTCAGCAGGCGCGGACCGGGTGTTCGACCCATGCAGCGGCGAGGGCTGCGATGTCGGCCAGATGCGCGTTGCCCCGGGGATCGACCATGCCGTGATCGAGCGCCGGAAACTCCCAATAGGTCAGGTTGCAGCGGCCTTCGGCGGCAAAGGCATCGGCGGTAATGCGGGCGGCGGCGAGGGGCGAGGAGGTGTCGAGACCGCCCTGGATGAGGAGAAAAGGTGTGTCGGCTTTGCCAATATAGTCGAGGGTCCGGTGGTCGAGAATGTCGGCCCAGAAGCGGTAGGCGTGTCCGGCAAAGAGCTCGCTGCTGTCGGGATTGGTGCGGGCCGCGGCGAAACCGGCGTCGATACTGGCATGCCCTTCGGACGGGACGGTGCTTTTCACCATCTCGCCAAAACTCGTGCCGGTGGCCGAGGAGAAGATGATGGTCGCATCGGGATCGAGGCGGGTGGAGAGAATGGCGACGGCCAAGCCGCCTTCAGAGCCGCCGAAGAGGATCAGGCGGCCGGGAATGGCGGGCAGGGCGGAGAGGACGGACTGATAGTCGTCGATGCGCTGAGTGACGGTGTAGCGATCGTAGAATTCGGCGGGGCAGTTCAACTCGTCGACCGTCATTTCCGGGGCGATCCCGGCCTTTTCGACGATCAGAGCGGCGTAGGTCGGGAAGGCGGCGCGAACGGTGGCGAGGCCCGGGCTCTGGGTGCCTGGGCGGCAGCCAGAACCCTGGCTCAACAACAGGAGGCCGGAGACTTCGCCGATGGGGCGATCCAGCGTGTAGTGGATGAGGCTGCCGTCGCTGCGGGCGACCTGGCCGGTTTCGGAGGCGGCAAGGGCCGGGGTGGAGAGGAGCGCGAGGGCGGCCAGGGCGATATGGCGGTTCATGCTTCGGACCTCGGGCCCAGATAGAGGAAGAGCGGCAGAAGCGAGAGGGCCGCGATGGTGAGCAGCGGCAGCGGCGCAGGGTGCATCAGGGCGAGGGTGATCTCCCCCGGAATTTCGGCGGCCGGCATGGTGACGTTGATCTGAGTGGCGGCGGCGAGCGTCGAGATCGCGAGGGCCGCGAGGATCGGCCAACGGAGAGTGGCGCGGCGCTGATAGGCCGCGAACATGGCGAGCCAACTGACAATGACGGAGGCGATGAGGAAGAGGAGAGCGGCGCCTGCCGCCAGGTCGATCATGGCCGGACGCAGGGGGCTCGAGGCGGCCAGCACCAGGAAGACGGCAAAGCCAATGGCGAGCGTGAGCTGCGAGAGCAGGGGAAGAGCCAGATAGAAGAGAGCGGGCCAGCGGGCGGCCATGCTGCGGAAGCGGTTGTCGGCCAGCATGGGGAGCAAGAGGACGTCGCGGTCGCCGAGGCGCCGGTCGGCTTCGTCCTCGGCCTGCTGGCTGCTGCGGCCATGGCTTTCGAGATAGTCGATCAGGTCTTCGCGATGGTCGGACAGCTCGCGGACATAGCGATTGACGCGGCGGGGCGAGATGCCGGCGCGCAGCAGGTCTTCGCGCAGGGTGGAGAACGCGTCATGCATGGCGGGGCGCTTCCAGAACCGTGGCGATGGTTGCGGTGAGGCTGCGCCAGTGGGCCGAGAGGCCATCGAAGCGCTGATTGCCGGCGGGGGTGACCGAGTAATAGACGCGGCTGCGGCCATTGATGGTCTGGCGGCGGGTGGCCAAGGCGCCGTCGCGCTCAAGCTGGTGCAGCAGGGGATAGATGACGCCCTCGGCAAAGGTCAGTTGATCGCCGCTGGCCTCGCGAATGGCCTGAACCAATTCGTAACCATACATTTCCCGATCGCGCAGCAGGCGCAGGACCAGCAGCTCGGGAACGCCATTGAGAAAAGTGGAGGAGGAAGGGGCCATTTTCATACCTATCGTTACTAGGCCTATGCCTTGCGACGATAGGTATGTCAATCGAGGTGCGTGGAGCACCGCCCGGCAGGCATTCGCCATTGTGATGGGCGCCAGCGGAACGTAAGGCGCGAGGCGGCGGTTTCTCCCCGAGATGAGAGGAGAAAGATCATGGATCACAGCCATCACATACGCCTGTCCAGCGCCGAACTCACTCCCGCGATGATCACGGGCGCCGTCATCTATGGTGTCGACGACGAAAAGGTCGGGACCGTGGACCATATCGACGGCGCGGGCATGGACAGCACAGCCATTGTCGATGTCGGCGGCTTTCTCGGCATCGGGGCGAAACCCGTGGCCCTACCGATACACGAGCTGGACTTCATGCGTGACGAGCACGGCGAGGTTCATGCCATGACGTCATGGACCAAGGACGAACTCAAGGAACTGCCCGAGCATCCACGGCACTGAGCGTCTTGATGCGCCCTGCGAGGCGCAGAACAGGCAAAGGCCCGGCATGACCGGGCCTTTGGTGCATCTGCGGCCGCTCAATAGTAGGTCTGATAGCTCGAGACATTGTTGGCATAGGACGGGGGCAGGCTCGACTGGCTGCTGACATAGACGGCGCAGCCGCCGCCGAAATTCGGATCGCGGCAGATTTCGACCTTGCCGGCGCCGATGATCTTGAAGCTTTCGATCTCGTTGTCCCAGCCGGGCACCAGGAAGGTGGAGCTGGCGCCGATATTGACGCAGGCGCTTTGGCCGGTGAATTGGATGCCCGCGTAGAAGCAGGCCTTGTCGGCGGCCGGGTTGGGCTGGGGCTGTGGGGGCGGGGGCGGGGGCGGCGCGGGCTGGTTGCCGATACCAAAGGAAATGGACGGGCCATTGGCGCCGACAGTAACGCCGAAGTTGAACGGGATGTCCTTTGCGTCGTCGGCATCGTCCTGAATTGCGACCGGCTTCAGGTAGTTGGCGGCGACCCAGCCATCCTTGTCGGATTTGCGATCGACATAGCACCAGGAGCCCTGACACTCCTGAACATCGACCAGTTCGCCGGTTTTGAGCGAGCCGAGCTTGGAGAAGCTGGTGCCGGGGCCGGAGCGGACATTGACGCCGCTGGTGGCGACGCCCGGCTGGGCCCAGGCGGCGCTGGTGCCGATGAGCAGGGTGGCGGTGGAGAAGAGCGCGGCCAGCGCGACGATCTTGTGCATTTTCAATCCCTCAAACGCGGGTTCGGCCCTCAGCCCCTCCCGTTTCGTTGCGCTAAGTAAAGCGCTCTGCCACTGAACTGGTGCTGAATGCGGTATTTATCGCTGCAACAGTATTGATGTCCGGCGCTCATAATGTTTGCTGTTTGACGAGACTTGGCTGTACTTTAGTTTCCCGGCTTCTTTTGGTGGGGCGCGAATGGCTGAGTGGTTGTTTTCGAGCGGTGGGCACACCCATGTCGCCGATTTTTCGGAGCGCGAACGGCTGAGCTTCCGCCAGGGAGCTTCCAAGGCGTATCTGGAGGAGCAGCCCATTTTTCCGGGCTTCTGGCTCTATAGAGGCGAGGCCACGGCCGGCTGCCGGTTCAAGATCGAGGTCGACGGGGGCGAAGCCAAACGCGGGCGGCTTATACTTGGCGCCATTTTGACGAGCCGGGGCGTGGCAAGTCTTGAGGGCTGCGGGGACGAGGTCTGGCGCGAGGACGGCCGGAGCTATGTGATGACGCCAGTGGAGCGTCGCGCCGCCTATGAGGTGGATGCGCATCACGGATGGCGCTCGGTGGCGGTGCGGCTGGAGCCGGAAGCACTCGATATATTGGCGGGTGAGGCGGTGCCGGAATTGCTGGTCGAGAGCCTCGATCATTGTCGCGACAATGTTCTCGACATGGCGGCGCTGCCGACGCGGCTGCGGCTGGTGGCGCAGGAACTGCTGCAACCGGCTTTTAGAGGGCCGATGAACCGGATTTTCCGCCAGGCGAAGACGCTGGAATTTCTGGCGCACCAATTCGGGGTGCTCGAGCGGTCTGGTCAGGCGGAGGAGGCCCTGCCAGTGCGGGATCTAGCCAAGGTGCGCGTGGCGCATGAGCGGTTGTTGCACGATCTGCGGGAGCCGCCCGATCTCGATGCGCTGGCCAAGGATGTGGGGCTATCGCCGAAGCGCCTCAATCGCGGATTTCGCGAGCTCTATGGAACAACGGTGTTCGCCTTTCTGCGCGATGCGCGGCTCGAGGCGGCGCGCAAGGCGCTTGAGGCGGGAACGCCGCTGCCGCTCAAGCAACTGGCATGGGAGCTGGGCTATCAGCAGGTCAGCAATTTCGTCACGGCCTTCCGCCGCCGCTTCGGCGTGACCCCGGGCGCCTGGAAGCGCGGGGAAACCGAGGTTTAGCCCTCGGGCCATTATGCGAAATGGCAATCGTTATGCCTTCGTGTTCGCCGCGTTGAGATGGTGAAACGAGTTCCCTAATTGGCAAAGCCGATCCGCAAGGGTCGGCTTTTCTTTTTGGGAGAATTTCATGACGGCACGCGCCTTTGGAATACGGAAACGGCGGAACGTGGGGCGTTGGCTGCTGGCCGGTGTTCTGATGGCGACGACGGCACTGGTGCTGGCGCCGCGGGCGGAAGCACAGACCGCCTTTCAGCGCTGGGATATGCACATTGTTTCGCTCAGCGGGGATGGCTCGACCTTTGCGGGCAACGTGAACGACGAGGCATTCATTGGCCAGACCGATGGCCAATTCCTGCGTCTGCCCGACCTTGGCTCGTGGATGAGGGCCTTGGCGATCAACCGGCAGGGGAATGTCGTGGTTGGCGACGGGGGCACGGTCTCCGGTGGGTTCTCCGCCTGGCGGTTTGTCGGTGGCGTGGGCGGCGGGACGTTGGCCCCGCTCGGAACACTGGCGCCGGGCGTTTCGTCGGCTTCCAGCTATGCACGCGGCGTTTCGGACGATGGCACCCGTGTTGCCGGCTATTCCTTCTGGCAGGGCAATCGACGTGCGTTTGTCTGGATCGAGGGGGCGACTGGCGGGGTCTCCGGCAATGCGCAGATGTATCAACTCGCCGGCCTGCCGGGCGGATACGGCACGGCGCTTGGGCAGGGGATTTCAGGGAACGGCCGATATGTGGTTGGCTGGAGCGATGGCGGGGGCTTCACCGAAACGGCGACACGGTGGGATCTCAGCCCGCTGGAGACGGGCGGAGCGGTGGTTGCGGAGAACCTGGGTTCGCTGACCGGGATGACCGGGGGTTCTCAGGCCAAGGCCGCATCCGAGGATGGTTCGGTGGTGGTCGGCTGGTCGAACGATCCGGACGGCCGGATGCTTGCCTTCCGCTGGAAGGAGGGCGCCACCAATGGGGTCGCGTCCAATGTGCAGATGATGGACCTCGGGACCCTCGGCGGCGACTACGCCAGCGCCGAGGCGGTGTCGCGTGACGGCCGGTGGGTGGTCGGTATCAGTTCGGACGAGGACAACCTGGATCTGGCTTTCCGGTGGTCTGAGGAGGCCGGTATGGAGGCCGTGTCCGACTGGCTGGCGCGGCATGGCGTTTCGACAGCGGGCTATCGCCTCGAACTGGCGCTCGGCATTTCCGACGATGGCACGGTCGTCGTGGGGCAGATGAGCGACGAGGACGGCGGCTGGTTCGGCTATCTGGCGCGGGGCGCTGTGGATGGCGAAGGCGAGCATCCGGGCGGGTTGATGAATATCAACGAGTATCACGCCTCGCTTTATTCGGCGGCGGGGATCGCCAGCGTCGGCGAGTTTCTGACCTGGTTGCCGATGAACGGCGCGCATCACCGGCCGCTGATGCTGACGCCGAACCTTTCGGGCGACATGTGCGCCTGGGCGACGGGGGACTTTGCGCATCACGGCAATAGCGGCACCAATCTGGCGCTGGCCGAGACGGGTGCGTGCGTCGATCTCGCGGGTGGGGCGGTGCGGCTTGGTGCGGCGGTGGGCACGACGCGGGCCTGGCAGGCGCTGTCGCTGGGCGGCGCGATGAACATGAGCGGGCAATATGTGCTGGGGGAGGCCGACTGGCAGCCGGATGGCACGCCGCTGCTCTTGAGCGTGACCGGCATGCTGGGCGGCTGGCAGGCCAATATCGACCGGGCCTATTCCAACGGCGCGGCGACGGCGGTTTCGAGCGGACAGACCAATGCCCTTGGTGGGGTGGTGCGGGTGCGCGCCGATTGGCTGGAAGCGGCTGTCATCGGCAATACCAGCATCAATCCGTGGGCGTCGGCGGCTTTTGGCGGGTTGCGGGTCAATGGCTATGACGAGACCGGCGGACCGTTTCCGGCGAGCTTTGCGGCGCAGGTGCTGGGGCACACCGATATTCGCGTGGGTGTGACGGCAGTGACGGAGTTTTCGAGCCAGACCAAGCTCAGCACGACACTGGAAGTGGCGCATCGCAGCGGCACGGCGCCTTCGGCGGTGGGGCAGGTGGATGGGCTTTTCAGCTTCTCGCTCGGCGGCGGCTCCTATGCGCAGACCTGGGGTCGCGTGGGCCTCGAACTTGACCATGCCATCAACGATGCAGTGGCGCTGTCAGGCTCGGTACACCTGGCCAGCAATGGACGTGATCCGACCGTGGCCATCTCGGCCGGTCTCAAGGGAGCTTTCTGATGAAGCAGTTCTGGAGTTTGCGCGCCGGCGTGCTGGCGATGGCTATGGGGTTGGCGGCGCCGGCATTGGCGTTGACGGCAGAGGAGGCGCGGGCGGTCGTCGATATCGTCGAGGTCATGGCAGCCGAAACCGGCGAGGGCATGGTGGCCGACGCGGGCGATCTCTACTTCGACTATGACTCGCTGGGCGCCAATCGCATTCCGGCGGCCGGGTTCAGCCGGGAAAGCTGGGCAGTTGCCTATGATGCGGTGGCGAGCGGCTATATGGCGACGCTGTCGCAGGAGGACTTTGATGCGGTCTTTGCCGCGCCGATGGCACAGCTCGAGGCTTCGGCGCTGCCCGAGGACCAGAAGACGATGCTGCGTGATCATATCGCGGGGCTGGTGGCCGAGGCGCAGGCGACGCGGCAGCAGGGCATGGTCCATGCCGACGTAGTGCGGCCGCTGGAAGACCGGCTCTATGCGCTGTTTTTCGGCGATTTCGAAGAATAGCTGACTTCTTCGAAATGGCGGGGCCGCCACGCAGAATGCTGCGGGCGGCCCCGGTTTCTATTCGGCAGGCTGCATGCGGCCTGCGGCGGCCGGCGTGAAGATGACATAGGCGGCGATCAGAACGCCGGCCGCGGTGAGCAGCGAGCCAACCGCGACGAGTGGTTCCATGCCGGTATTGCCCTTGAGCAGCAGGTAAAGCGAGACGCTCATGATGGCGACGCCGGCGGTATAAAGCCAGAAATGCACGCGCGGCAGCATGCCTTCGGCCTTGGCAGGATTGAGTGCGTAGTAACCGCCGAACAGGGCGCTCGTCACCCAGCCGAGCAGGTTGATGTGGGCGTGGGCGCCAATCACATCGTGTTGCTGGCTGATCGACATGATGAGGCCGAGGCCAATTCCGACGATCAAGAACAGAATTCCGGCACGAAAGAAGAGATGCGAAACTTTGGGCATGATGAATTCCCCCCGAAATGGCCGGCGGACAAACACCCTCGTCATCCGCGGGCTGGGGGCGATCGTATGCCCTTTACCGAGTCTTAACCAGCCGGCAGCAGGTGCCGGTGGCAGCACGTCAGTCCGGATTGCTGGTGATCACCGGTCGCTGCATCGGGGGCGGTTCCTCGGCGGCCTTCTGGGCCTCTGCGGCCCGCTTCTCCAGCTCTTCGGTGCCCTGTGGACGGCCATCGGGGCCGCGTCGCGTCATGGGCGAAAGTTTGGGCTCATTTGTCTTCATCGCGGGCCTCAATCGTAGGTGTCTTCGTCGG
>NZ_JAFKHD010000368.1 GCF_017307565.1 Devosia sp. | reverse complement strand
TTGTCGGCCAGAACACCCTTCAGCTCATAGCCTTTTCCATCGGTGAACAGACTTATGGAGTCGAGATCACTACGGTGCGCGAAATCCGCGCCTGGAATGGGGCAACGCCATTGCCGAACACGCGCGAATTCGTTCGCGGTGTGATCAACCTGCGCGGCACCATCGTGCCGATCTTCGACCTGCGCGCCCGCTTCGGCGACGGCCAGACCTCGCCGACCAAGAACCACGTCGTGGTGGTCATGAGCGTCGGCGACAAATGGGTCGGCATTCTCGTCGACGCCGTCAGTGACATTCTCACGGTCAACCGCGAAGACATCCACAACGTGCCCGAAGGCAATGCCATCGACACCGAACTGCTGAATGGTATCGTCACCCATGACAGCCGCATGGTGGGCCTGATCGATCTGCACGCCGTGGTGACCGGCGCCAAGCTCGACGGCTAGGCGTTTTACAAGACTGGATGAATACAAGGGCGCCGCGAGGCGCCCTTTTTGCTTTTGAGGCGCGCGTGTTGGGTGATTTTGGGGTGGGATGAGGACCGGCGCTTCACGGTAGCGAGGGCTCCCCGATCCCTTCAACAACGATACGGATGATGTGTGTGACATCCTCTTTGGCAAACTGACCTCCCGCAAGCGCCGAGAGCATTGCCTGTCCGTAAATTCCGAGAAGAACGAGCGCCATCAAATTGGAATCTTCGTCCGCTCGGATGACACTCTGCCGTTGGCCCAGGACAAGAATATCCCTGACAAGTCCCTGAAATGACGGCCGGCCGTCAGGCGGTTCCAGGGACGGCCGATCGAGCGGGGAAAGTGCCAGCTTCGCAAGTGAGGGATTGGCCAGACACCAGCCGGCGCTGTCTTGAAAGACGTCTTCGAGAATGCGCAACGCGTCTTCACCCTCTGCCATGCGGTCTCGATAGGCCGTGTCATTCGCTTCCACGCGCGCGATCAGCTGCGCGGCGATGTCATCTTTCGAAGCGAACAGGTTGTAGATCGTTTTGCGGGTCAGACCCGCTCGGGTCGCGATTTCCTCAACCGCGGTCGCGGCAAATCCCTTTTCTCTGAATGCTGCGTCGGCAGCATCGAGAATGAGATTTCGAGATCGGTCGGTCCGCTTCAGTATTGTCATTTTTATACAATGGTATAAATTTACACATGTGTAAACATTTATGAGGCGGTGTCCATGCTAGCCGAATTCGGTCCCAATATCTGGCTTGCGGACGGGCCAACGGTCATCGCAGCGGCCGGTTTCCACTACCCCACGCGCATGGTTGTCATGAGACTAGCCAACCATGACCTCGTCCTCTGGTCGCCAACGGTGCTTGCCGACGAACTCGTCTCGACAATCGAGACATTAGGAACGGTCAGGTATCTGGTCGCTCCCAACTCTTTACACCACACATTC
>NZ_JAFKHD010000367.1 GCF_017307565.1 Devosia sp. | reverse complement strand
TATCGAAGCTGCCGGTGGCAAGGTTGACGTGATCCCCGTCAAGGAAACCTGGAAGAAGACTCCGTACGCCGCCAAGTAATTTGGCTTTGCGCACCCGACCTTGCGGTCGGGTGCGTTTTTTTGGTTTGTTGCGCTGGGGGCGCAGTCCTATATGCTCCCTGGGCGCTCCGAGCGCGCCTGGCCTCAAAGCCACGGAGCAGGGGAGGGCGGATCACTCCGCACAAGAACCCTGCGGCAACGAAATTTTAGAGCCGACGATTTGACGCGTTCAGCTCATATCAGGCTCTAGGGAGCGAAGTATGGCGTCCGCAGCCGAGCAGCTAGCTCGCAATCTCTCATTCTCGACCTTCTCCAAGGCGAAAGCCCTGCAGCAGCGCATCTGGTTCACACTGGGCGCGCTGCTTGTTTATCGTTTGGGCACCTTCATTCCGGTTCCGGGCATCGATCCTGACGCGTTCCGCGCCACCTTCGAGCAGAGCCAGCAGGGCATCATCGGGATGTTCAACATGTTCTCCGGCGGCGCCGTGGAACGTATGGCCATCTTTGCGCTGAACCTGATTCCCTACATCACGGCCTCCATCGTCGTGCAGGTGATCGCCACGGCCTCGCCGCGCCTCGAAGCTCTCAAGAAAGAGGGTGAAGCCGGCCGCCGCAAGATGAACCAGTACACCCGCTATCTGGCGGTCGCGTTCTGCGCCGTCCAGGCATATGGCATCGCCGTGGGTCTCGAAGGCAGCCAGGGCGTTGTTCTCAACCCCGGTTGGTTCTTCCGCCTGTCGACCGTGATCACGCTGGTCGGTGGTACCATGTTCCTGATGTGGCTGGGTGAGCAGATCACCTCGCGCGGCGTCGGCAATGGTATTTCGCTGATCATCTTCGCCGGTATCGTCGCCAACCTGCCTCACACGGTCGCCCAGACCCTCGAGCTGAGCCGTACTGGTGCCATCCCGGGCTTTGCTGCCCTCGGCATGATCGTGCTCGCGCTGGTGGTGATTTCCGCCATTGTCTTCTTCGAGCGTGCCCAGCGCCGGCTGCTGATTCAGTATCCGAAGCGCCAGGTCGGCAATAAGATGTTCCAGGGCGAAAGCTCGCACTTGCCGCTCAAGTTGAACACCTCGGGCGTTATCCCCGTGATTTTCGGCTCCTCGCTGCTGCTGTTGCCGGCCACCATTGCCTCGTTTGCGGCCCAGGGTAATGCCCCGAGCTGGCTCACCACGGTGACGGCGCTCCTCGGTCGCGGACAGCCGCTTTACCTGGCCCTGTTTGCGTTCTTCATCATCTTCTTCGCCTTCTTCTACACGGCGATCGTCTTCAACCCGACCGAGACGGCGGACAACCTGAAGCGCTCCGGCGGCTTCATTCCGGGCATCCGTCCGGGTGAACGCACTGCCCAGCACATCGACTATG
>NZ_JAFKHD010000366.1 GCF_017307565.1 Devosia sp. | reverse complement strand
TCGACGAGCCGATAGCCCAGACGCTTGGCGATCACTTCCTGGATGGCCTCGATTTCCTCGTTGCGGAACTCGATGACGAGGCCGGAACGGATATCGATGAGATGGTCGTGGTGCTCGTCGGGGATGAGTTCGAAACGGGCGCGGCCGTCCTTGAAGTCATGTTTGGTGACGAGCCCGGCCTCTTCGAAGAGGTTGACGGTGCGATAGACGGTCGAGAGCGAAATGCGCGGGTCGATGGCCGAGGCGCGGCGATAGAGTTCTTCCACGTCCGGATGGTCGGAGCTTTCCTCGATCACGCGGGCAATGACGCGGCGCTGGTCGGTCATGCGCATGCCGCGGGCGACGCAGGCTTCTTCCAGGGTCGGTTCGGACGGCGCTTTGCTCATGCCATGTCTTTCTGCCTGGTCGCGATCTGGACCGGGTTAACCAAGATCGCGCGCCATGACAAGCGCCGTGGCCGCGCTGCCATCGGGCTTGGCATAATAGCCTTTTCGCGACGAGATGGTCGAGAAGCCGAGCCGCTCGTAGAGTTTGACGGCCGGACGGTTCTCGGCATCGACTTCGAGGAACATTTTCCGGGCCGGGGACATCATGAGGTCGGCAAAGACGGCATCGAGCAGCGCCCTGCCCACGCCCTTGCCGCGCCATTTGGGGTCGACCGCAATGGTCAGCAATTCACTTTCATCGGCAACGAGGCGGATGAGCGCGAAGCCGGCAATGCGGCGCTTGGCGTCGCACGCGACATAGGCCGGGGTGGCCCCATCGGCGAGAAAGCCGATGAAATCGGCCACCGGCCAGCCGCGGAAAAATCCCTGCTGGTGCAATTGCGCCAGGCGCTGCGCGTCCTGGGTCTCGGCGGGTTCGACATGCAGCCCGTGCGGGGCCATCCAGAGCTTGTGCATCATACGCGCCTCGGAATGCGCGCCGCGTTCTGCGGCTTGGCGTCGGCATCGCGGATATAGGCGGCATGCGGCGGATAGGCCGAGGGATCGGCGGCGGCGGCAAAACGGACCATGGCGGAGAGGTCGACAAAGGGCGATTCGATGAGCGTGCCGCTGGCCGGCACGCGGCTGCGCGCTTCTTCGATCGGCAGCAATTGCGGCTCGCTTTCGGCGACGCCGGGCGCGGAGAAGGACTGAAAATAGGCTTCGCCCCGGCGGGCATCGAGCAGCACCGTGACCGGGCCGCTTGCAACGCCGAGCGACAGGGCGAGAAGGCTTGGAACACCAATGACAGGCAGATGGCGCGCGAGCCCCAGGCCGCGGGCGGCCGAAAGGCCGATGCGGAGGCCCGTGAAGGAGCCGGGGCCGGTGGTGGTGGCAATGCGCTCCACATCGGCATGGGTCAGGCCATTGCGGGCGAGGAGGGCGCCCAGGCGATCGAACAGGATTTCCGCGTGGCCCGTCGCGAT
>NZ_JAFKHD010000417.1 GCF_017307565.1 Devosia sp. | reverse complement strand
CTTCGAGCAGTTCATCGACGATATTGGCAACAGCCTGGGCGGTGAGCTGGGCGCGGCGGGCGATCTCGGTGCGGCCGAGATGTTCGTGCATACGAATGACTTCCAGCACCACGCGCCGGTTGTGCGCGCGGTTACGCTCGGGGTTTGACCCGATGGCGACACGCTGACGAAGGTCTTTCTTGCTGCGGCCGTTCAAATTCTTCGCCTCCCCTACGCTCTCGCTAGCACGGCGTTGTCGGGCAAGACTAGTCGTGGAACAAAATAACTCAAGTAGATTATTTTATTGACAAAGGCCTGTCACATATTGGACGTTGAGGCCCTGTCAGGCGGCGTGGACCGCCTTTCGGCATAGAGAGCTGTCGGAGGGTCGACGCTCCAATGGAGGACTTAATGCGCAAGGCACAACTGGCCGGGCTTGCAGCCGGCATCAGCTTCATGGCGATGGGCGCCGCTCAGGCGGTGGAAATCGAATATTGGCAGTACGTTTTCGACAGCCGCGTCCAGGCTATGGACCAGCTGATCGCCAAGTTCGAGGCTGCCAATCCCGACATCACCGTCAAGCAGACTACTTTCCCCTATGCGGACTATCAGACGCGCGTCGTCGCCGCCAAGGTTGCCGGTCAGGGTCCGGACGTGGTGCAGCTGTTCTACGGCTGGACCGACCAGTTCGTGAACGGCGGGCTGATCAAGCCGCTCGATCCGGCCGTGTTCCCGCATGCCGAAATCGAATCCGACTTCTTCCCGATCGTTTCGGCAATGAAGCGCGGTGATGACTATTACGGCCTGCCGACCGCCGTGCGTTCGCTGGCCCTGTTCTACAACAAGGCCATCTTCGCCGAAGCCGGCGTCGAGCCGCCGTCCAACCTCGAGGAACTCCTCGCGGCTGCCGAAGCCACCACCAAGCGTGATGGCAGCGGTAATATCACGACTGCCGGCATCACCATGGACATGGCGGGCCAGGATCACCACTGGTGGCGCGAAGTTCTCGTCCGTCAGAACGGTGGCGTGCCTTACGATGCCGACGGCAATGTTGCGTATAACGACGCAGCCGGCGCTGCCGCGCTGAAGTTCTACACGGACCTGCAGACCGAAAAGAAGGTTGGCCTCGTCGGCTTCATGGATGAAGGTCAGGCCGCGTTCCGCGCTGGCATGGCTGCCATGACCATCGACGGCACCTTCCGTCTCGGCGCTTTCGCCGGCAACCCGTTCGAATGGGGTGTCGTGGAACTGCCGGCCGACGCCAATGGCCTGCGCTCGAACTACTCGAGCTACTTCGCCAACGCGATCGGCGCGACTTCGGAAGGCGAAGAGCTCGTCGCTGCCCAGAAGTTCCTGCAGTACATCTCCTCGCCCGAAGCCATGCAGATCTGGCTCGAAGTCGTGGGTGAGCTGCCGGCCCGCCGCGATGTGGCTCTGACCGAGACCAACCTAGCCGACCCGATCCGTGGGCCGTTCCTCAAGGGTCTCGAATACGCCCACACCACCAAGTTCTACGACGAAGCCGCACAGCGCCAGACCTCTATCGACATGGTCAATCGCGTGCTGCTCGAAGGTCAGTCGATCGAAGACGCGCTCAAGCAGGCTGCAGAAGCCGAGCAGGCGATCATCGACCAGGCTCGCCAGTAAGAGCTGCGATGCTTCCTGAGCTTGCCTCGGGAAGCTAATCGATCCACCACTGTCATCCCGGCGAGAGCCGGGGTGACAGGTCGTGGGTGGGGCAAGTCCGGGCGGTTCAACCTCGCTCCGGCAAAACATCGCAGGAGCGAGCATGGCGTCGGCGAACGCAATTTCACAACAAGGCCCGGTGCGCTTCTGGGACCGTCTCAGCATCGGCACCAAGCGTGTCATCTGGGCCTGGGCATTTTTGGCCCTGCCCATCATCTTCTATGCGGGCATCCGCTTTTATCCCACATTCCAGGCCTTCTGGCTGTCCCTGACCAATTGGGACCTGCTGCGCCCGGCGCAGTTCATCGGCTTTGCGAACTACCAGAAAATGTTCGCCGACCCGATCTTCTGGAAAGTGTTCAACAACACCTTCCTCTATCTGATCATCGGCACGCCGCTGAGCCTCGTGATCTCCTTCGTGATCGCCTACTATCTCGATCGCGTTAAGCTGATGCACGGCTTTATCCGCGCCCTCTATTTCCTACCGTATCTCACCACCGCCGCAGCCATGGGCTGGGTCTGGCGCTGGTTCTATCAGCCGGTGCCGATCGGGGTGATCAACGGGTTTCTCTCGACCTTCGGTATTCCGCAGCAGCCATTTCTGCGTTCGGTCGATCAGGCGCTGTTCTCGATCCTGATCCCGGCCATCTGGGCGGGGCTCGGCTTCCAGATCATCATCTTCATGGCAGGCCTGCGCGCTATCCCCAACACGTTCTATGAAGCCGCGCGTATCGACGGCCTTGGGAACTGGGCGATCCTGCGCAAGATCACCATCCCGCTGCTGAAGCCGACCACCGTGTTCCTCGTGGTGTTCTCGTCCATCGGCTTCCTCCGCATCTTCGACCAGGTCTACAACATGACCTCGAATGATCCGGGCGGGCCGCTCAATTCGACCAAGCCCCTGGTGCTGATGATCTACCAGACCGCGTTCTCGTCCTACCAGATGGGCTATGCGGCAGCGCAGACCGTGGTGCTGTTCACCATCCTGCTCATCGTGTCCCTGCTTCAGCTCTATGTGCTGAGGGAAAAGAAATGACCATGGCCTCGACCAAAGAGCTGGCGGCCAATAGCCGCGATATCCGCCCCGGGCGCATCATTGCCTGGACCCTGCTGCTGATCGGCGGGTTGATCATGATCACGCCGCTGCTGTTCATGTTCTCGACCTCGCTCAAGACGTCGGGCCAGGTTTATGACCTTCGCCTGATCCCGGCGGCACCGACGCTGGACAACTATATCAAGGTTCTGGGTGACGGCCGCTTCATGCAGTGGTTCCTCAACTCGACCTTCATCGCCGTGACGGTGACGCTCTCGAACGTCTTCTTCGACAGCCTCGTTGGCTACACGCTCGCCAAGTTCGAGTTCCGCGGCCGTTACTTCATCTTCCTCGCCATTCTGTCGACCCTGATGATCCCCACCGAAATGCTGGTGATCCCGTGGTACCTGATGTCGAGCCAGCTCGGATGGCTGAACTCCTATTGGGGTATCATGTTCCCGGGCATGATGACGGCCTTCGGCACCTTCCTGATGAAGCAGTTCTTCGAAGGCGTGCCGAACGATTTCCTGGAAGCTGCACGTGTCGACGGGCTCAACGAATTCACCATCTGGTGGAAGATCGCCATGCCCATGGTGGTGCCGGCTATCTCGGCTCTCGCCATCTTCACCTTCCTCGGCAACTGGACTGCCTTCTTCTGGCCGCTGATCGTCACGACCTCCAAGGAGCTCTATACGCTGCCCGTCGGCATCTCGAGCTTCTCGGCCGAGGCGTCTATCCAGTGGGAGCTGATCATGACGGGCGCCGCCATCGGCACCATTCCGACGCTCCTCGTCTTCCTTGCCCTGCAGCGCTACATCGTCCGTGGCGTGATGCTGGCCGGTCTCAAGGGTTAAGCCATGACCGATCCACGTCTCTCCGACCAGTCGGTCTTTCCCGATCCGGTCTACAAGGAAACCGTTCTGGCGCCGTTATTCGACGGCGCCAAGGACCACCATGTCGAAGGCTTTCGAGCCATCGACCGGGCGCATCTCGTCATGCTGTGCGAAACCGGCATTCTAGAAGCCGGCCAGGCCCGCGATATTGCCGTGGCGCTCGACAGCATCGATGCTGAAATCGAGCCCTCGAGCCTCGTCTATACAGGCGAAGTCGAAGACTTCTTCTTTCTCATCGAGAAGGAACTGAAGAAGCGCGTCGGCCCCGATGTCGGCGGACGCCTTCATACCGCGCGCTCGCGCAACGATATCGACCACACGCTCTTCAAGCTCGGGCTGCGCGAGCGGCTCAATGTGCTGATCGGCAAGGCGCTCAAACTGCACGCGACGCTGATCGCTGCGGCCGAGCGCGAGAAGGACACGTTGATCGTTGCCTATACCCATGGGCAGCCGGCGCAACCGACGACCTTCGGGCACTATCTCTCGGCGATTGTCGAGTTTGTCGGGCGCGATATCGAGCGGTTGTTCGAGGCCTATCGGATCGTCGATCTCTCGCCCATGGGCGCGGCGGCAATCACTACGACGGGCTTTCCGACCGATCGGGCGCGGGTGGCGGAACTGCTGGGTTTTGCAGCACCGCTGCAGAACTCCTATTCCTGCATTGCCGGGGTCGACTACATTACCTCGACCTATTCGGCGATCGAGCTGATGTTCCTCCACCTCGGGCGTCCGATCCAGGATTTCCAGGTCTGGACCAGTTTTGAGGTCGGGCAGGTCTATGTGCCCAATAGCCTGGTGCAGATCTCCTCGATCATGCCGCAGAAGCGCAATCCGGTGCCGATCGAGCACCTGCGCCATCTCTCGAGCCAGACCGTCGGGCGGGCGCAGGCCGTGCTCACGGTGATGCACAACACGCCCTTCACCGATATGAACGACAGTGAAGGCGAAACGCAGTCGATGGGCTACCAAGCCTTTGCCTCGGCCTATCGGGTGCTCGATCTCCTTGCCGCGCTCGTCGAGCAGATCCGCATCGATCCCAAACGCGTGCGGGACAATATTTCGCGCTCGTGCATCACCATTACCGAGCTCGCCGATAGCCTCGTGCGCCGGGAAGGCCTGTCCTTCCGCGAAGGTCACGAAATTGCTGCGGCTGTTGCCAAGGCCGTGGTGGCGCAGGGCGGCGACCTCGTGCGCGACGGCTATGCCCCGTTCACCGCTGCCTTTGAAAAGGCGACGGGCCGGCGCTCGGCGCTCGATGAAACCAGCTTTGGCGAAATCGTTTCGCCGGAATATTTCGTCTCGGTCCGCACCCGCTTCGGCGGTCCGGCGCCCGAGCCGCTGCTGGCTGCTATTGCCGGCTACAAGGCCGACGCCAAGCGCCTGGCCGATACTCACGAAAAACTGCTGCGCCGTCAGGCCGACGCCGCGCGCATGCTCAAAGAGCGTTTCGACGCATTGAAGGGAACCGCCTGATGGCCAAGATCGAACTGCAGGGCCTCGTGAAGGCCTATGGCAATACCCGCGCCGTGCATGGCATCGACCTCACCATCGAGGACGGTGAATTCGTCGTGTTCGTCGGCCCCTCGGGCTGCGGCAAATCCACGACCCTGCGCATGATTGCGGGCCTTGAAGACATTTCGGGCGGCAAGCTGCTGATTGGCGACGAGGTGGTGAACCAGCGCGAGCCCAAGCAGCGCAACATCGCCATGGTGTTCCAGAACTACGCCATCTATCCGCATATGACTGTGGGCCAGAATATCGGCTTTGGGCTTTACACGTCCAAGCTCTCCAAGGCCGAGAAGCAGCAGCGCATCCAGGAGACCGGCAAGATCCTGGGGCTTGAAAAGCTGCTCGATCGTCGCCCGGCGGCGCTTTCTGGTGGCCAGCGCCAGCGCGTCGCCATTGGCCGAGCCATGGTGCGCAACCCCGCCGCTTTCCTCTTCGACGAGCCGCTGTCGAACCTTGACGCTCAGCTGCGTTCGCAGATGCGCATGGAGATCAAGAGCCTCCATCGCCGGCTTGGCACGACGATCGTCTATGTGACGCATGACCAGGTCGAAGCCATGACCATGGCCGACAAGATCGTCGTCATGCGCGACGGCAATATCCTGCAGGTGGGTTCGCCGACCGATCTCTACGAAAACCCGGTCGATGTCTTCACCGCTCGCTTCATCGGCAGCCCGTCGATGAACATGATCGAAGGCACTGTCAGCGGCGGCAAGCTTGCCGTCGAGGGCGCTTCGATTTCGGGGCTCACGCTGCCCGCTCATGAAGGCAAGACGCTGGTCGGCATCCGTCCGCACGATCTCGTCGTCGGCGAGGCTGGCGAGGCCGGTCTTTCCGCCTCGGGCACGGTCGAGGCCGTGGAGCCGCTCGGTTCGGAAACGCTGGTGCATCTCAGCGTCGGCAAGGCCCAGCTGATCGCCACGGCGCCCGGTCGCGTGGTTCCGGCTATCGGCAGCACCGTGTCGGTGCATGCCGGCGCCGGTTCGCTCTATCTCTTCGATGCCGTCAGCGAAAAGGCTCTGGGCCGCGCATGACGTCTTCTACACCCAAAGCCGGGGCAGTTCTCAACCTCGGCCGTATCTATTGCGATATGGTTTTTCGCGGGCTCGACGGCATGCCCCAATTGGGGCGCGAGCTTTTTGCCCGTGACTTCGCCCTGACGCCGGGCGGCGGCGCCTTGATCACCGCGGCACACCTGGCGGCCCGTGGCCGCCAGTCGGCCCTGGTGGCAAGGTTTGGCACGGATGCGCTGTCGCAGGCGCTTTCGGTGCAGATCGAGTCGCTTGGTCTCGACCTGCAGTTCCTTGATCGTCACGAGACGGCGGGGCCGCAGCTTACCGTGGTCATGGTGCATGACGGCGACCGAGCCTTCCTGTCGCGTCGGGCAGGACATGCGCGCCCCAAGGGCTTCGAGACGAGTCTTGACTGGTCCGAGGCGGCGCATCTCCATATCGCTGAATATGCAACGCTCCATGAAATGCCCGATGCCATCAGCGCTGCGAAGGCGCGTGGGCTGACGGTGTCTCTCGACCCCAGCTGGGACGACGAGCTGATCCGCGATCCCATGTTCTTCGAACGCTCGGCGGGTGCAGATATCTTCCTGCCCAATATGGAAGAAGCGACAGCTCTGACGGGCAAGGATGAGCCGGAGGCGGCGCTAGCGATCCTCCGCCAGCATTTCCCCATCGTAGCGCTCAAATGCGGCGGCGATGGCGCTATTTTGGCGGCGGAAGGGCGGACGATTCATCTACCGTCGCCGCGGGTCGAGGTGGTAGACACCACAGGCGCGGGCGACGCCTTCAATGCCGGCTTCATCCATGCCTGGCTGTCGGGAACCGGGTTCGATGATTGCCTTGCGGCGGCGATCGATGCCGGCACCCGTTCGGTGCAGGCATCGGGCGGCACAGGGAGCCTGCGCAGCGCGAGCTGATTTATTCTTGATGAGACCAATGACTAAAGCACAATTCCAGGTTTTCGCTACGTCCCAGGCAGTTGCCGAGGCGGTCGCTTCTCATATTGCCGAGGCGGTGCAGTCGCGCCCGCAATCGGTCCTGGGTCTTGCCACGGGCAAGACATTCGTGCCGGTCTATGCGGCGCTCGTGGCGCTGAGCAAGGCGAAGGGTATTTCCTTTGCCGAAGCGTCGAGCTTCAATCTCGATGAATATGTCGGCCTGCCGCCGAACCACCCTGCGTCGTTCCGGTGCTACATGGAGGAGAATTTCTTCCGCCATGTGGACCTCCCGGCCGACCGGGCCATGTTGCCCGAGGCCCATGGCGATGCTGCGGCTGCGTGCCTTGCCTATGAGGCGGCGATTGCGGCGCGGGGCGGGGTGGACCTGCAGCTTCTCGGCATTGGCCGGAATGGTCATATCGGCTTTAACGAGCCGGGCGCGCCCTTTGATGGTCGCACCCAGGTGACGCAGCTGACGCCGTCAACCATTGCCGCCAATACCAGCGATTTCCCGGATGGCGAAGTGCCGCCGCCTGAGGCGATCACCATGGGTATCGGCACCATTCTTGAGGCACGCGAGATCGTGCTGGTGGCGACCGGCGCGGGCAAGGCCGAGGCGCTGGCGCGTTCCTTCCTCGCCACGCCGGCCGTTGATTGCCCGGGTTCCGCTTTGCAGCAGCACCCCCATGTCACCGTGTTCTGCGACGACGAGGCCTACGCCGAGATCGCCAAAGGCTAGTCACCACGACCATTGGTGCATCGATTTTACCCCCGGACGCGCTCCGGGGGTATTTTTTTGCTGCCGCGCGGTGTCAGGCCGTTACCTTTTGCGGCTGATTGGCTCAGTGTCGGATGGTAACACGCCAATTGATTCCGTTTGCCCATGACCATTCTCGATACCGTTCTTGCCCATGCCGACAGCCAGCTGGATGACAGCCTTGCACGGCTCTTCGACCTGATCCGCATCCCCTCGGTTTCCACCGAGCCGCAATATGCCGGAGATTGCCGCCGCGCCGCCGAATGGCTGCGTGACGAACTGGCGGGGCTCGAATTCGACGCCTCGGTGCGCGATACGGCGGGCCACCCGATGGTGGTGGGGCATGGCCCGAAGGTCGAGGGGCCGCACGTGCTGTTCTACGGCCATTATGACGTGCAGCCGGTGGATCCTCTGGCGCTGTGGAACACGCCACCGTTCGAACCCAAGCTCGTGCCGCAGCCGGACGGCGAGACGTTCATCGTCGGGCGCGGAGCGTCGGACGACAAGGGGCAGCTGCTGACCTTTATCGAGGCCTGCCGGGCCTGGAAGGCGGTCACGGGGAGCCTGCCGATCCGCATTTCCATGCTGTTCGAGGGCGAGGAAGAGGCGGGTTCGCCCTCGCTCTCGCCGTTTCTCGAAGCCAACGCGGACGATCTGCGCGCCGACACCATCCTGGTCTGCGACACCGATATGTGGGACCGCGAGACGCCGGCCATCACCACGATGTGGCGTGGCTTCGTCTCGGAGGAATTCGAGGTGACGACGGCGGACCGGGACCTGCATTCAGGCATGTTCGGCAGCGCGGCGCGCAATGCGGTGCAGCTGATTTCGAGCATTATCGGCGAGCTGCGCAAGGCAGATGGCAGCGTCGCCATTCCCGGCTTCTATGACGGGGTGGAAGAACTGCCTGCGGCTAACAAGCAGGAGTGGGAACGCCTGCCGTTCGACCCGGTGAAATTTCTGGGCGATATCGGCCTTTTCATCCCCGCAGGGGAAGAGGGGCGCTCCGTGCTCGAGCAGGTCTGGGCGCGGCCGACGGCCGAAGTGCATGGGGTCTGGGGCGGCTATTCGGGCGACGGCTTCAAGACCGTCATTCCGGCTAAGGCGGGCGCGAAAATCTCGTTCCGGCTGGTGGCGGGGCAGGATCCCAATCGCATTCGCGCGATTTTCCGCGACTTTGTGCGGGCCCGCATTCCCGCCGACTGCTCGGTCAGCTTCAAGGCCTATGGCACCGCGGGTGCGCAATCCATGCCGCTCGACGGGGCGCTGCTCAACAAGGCTAAGGAAGCGCTGACGGCGGAATGGGAGCGCGAGACGGCGCTGGCCGGCACCGGTGGGTCCATTCCCATTCTCAGCGAGTTCAAGGAACGGCTGGGCATGGATAGCCTCCTCATCGGCTTTGCGCGTTTCGACAACCGCATCCATAGTCCCAACGAGAAGTACGACCTGTCGAGTTTCCATAAGGGCATCCGTTCCTGGGTGCGCATCCTCCACGCTTTTTCAAAGGCCTGACCCATGGCGATCACTCGTTTTTCCGTGAGCCCGCTCCATAGCCAGATCACCACGCTCGCGACCGTTGCTGGCGGGCGCGCGCCGGCCGATCTCGTCATCACCGGGGCGCGGGTGCTTTCGACCTATTCGGAGCGCATTGCCGGGGACAAGGAAATCTGGCTTTCGGGCGGCCGCATCGCGGCGATCAAGCCGGCCGGGGCCTACAAGGCCGGGCCGGCCCCGAAGACGGTCTATGACGCTCGCGGCGGCATCATTGCGCCGGGCCTGGTCGATCCGCATATTCACATCGAAAGCTCGATGGTCACCGCCTGCGCCTATGCCGAGGCGGCGCTGCTCAACGGCACGACGACGATCTTCTGCGATAGCCACGAGATCGGCAATGTCATGGACGTTGCCGGCGTCGAAGCCATGCTCGAAGACGCGCGGCTGGCGCCGCTTTCGATCTTTCTGACCGTGCCTTCCACGGTACCGGCGACGTCGCCGGAGCTCGAAACGGCCGGTGGGGACCTGACGCCGGAAAAGATCGGGGCGCTGTTCGACAAGTGGCCGGAAGCGGTGGCGCTGGGCGAGAAGATGGACTTCGTGCCCGTCGCCATGGGCGATCCGCGCAGCCACGCCATCATCGCCGAAGCGCTGAAGCGCGGGCGGCCGGTTTCGGGCCATATTTATGGCCGCGAATTCGTAGCGCCCTATGCGGCGGCCGGGGTGACCGACACGCATGAAGCGATCGATCGGGAAATTTCGGGCGATTTCATCGATGCCGGCATCTGGGTGTTCTTGCGCGGCGGCAATCCGGCAACGCCCTGGAATTCCATTGTCGAGGCGATCAAGCCGATCACCGAACTCGGCGCCAGCCACAAGCGCTTCTGCGTCTGTACCGATGATCGCGATGCCGACGATCTGCTCAGCTTTGGTCTGGACTGGGTGGTGCGCGAAGCCATTCGTTGCGGCATGAAGCCGGAGCAGGCATGGTCGATGGGCTCGCTGCATGGCGCGACGCGCTTCGGTATGGGCGATGAAATCGGCGGTCTCGGCGGCGGCCGTCGCGCCGATCTCGTGCTGCTCGACGATGCGCTGAAGCCGCAAAGCACCTGGTATGGCGGCGCGCTGATGGTGGAAGACCGCAAGGTGACGCCGCTGCTCGAAGAGACGCTGGAGCAGCGCTATCGCTACCCCTCGGTGGCCTATAACACCGTGCATCTCCCCAAGGCCGCAAAGCTCGTGCCCGAGCTGCCGGCCGGTGCGGTTACGGCAAATGCGATCGGCATCGAGATGCCCGGCATCGTGCTGCCGCACCGCAAGGTCGCGATTGCACCGGCCAATGACTGGGCGACGATCCTTGAGCGCGACAACCTGAGCTTTGTCACCGTCATCGAGCGCCATGGCAAATCCAATGGCGGCATTGCCTATGGCCTCCTGCATGACTTTGGCATCAAGAATGGCGCGGTCGGGTCGAGCGTCGGGCATGACAGCCACAACATCATTCTTGCCGGAACCAATGAAGCCGACATGCAGCTTGCGCTCGAAACCATCGAAGCCGCCAAGGGCGGTATCGTGGTGGTCGAAGATGGCAAGGTTCTGGCCTTTGTGGCGCTGCCGGTGGCCGGGCTCATGTCCGACAAGCGCGTGCATGAGGTTGCGGCCGAGAACCGCACGCTGAAGGCGGCGTGGGAAAAGGTGGGCTGCACCATCCCCTATATGGGGTTCAACCTCATCCCGCTCTCGGTCATTCCGGAAATCCGCATCACAGACAAAGGGCTGGTGAAAGTGCCGGAAATGGTACTGCAGCCGTTGTTCGACTGAGGATGCGTGCATGGATTGCCGGGCTTGTCCCGGCAATCCCGCTCGCCTCGAAATGGACCACCGGGGCACGCCCGGTGGTGAGGACTAAACAGGCGAGGCGAAGAAGCCTCAGGCGCTCTTGCGCTCTTTCCAGTACTTCGCAAGCGTCGTCGGCGTGTGCATGTTGTCGTAGAGGAACGCCCAGAATTCCTGGCGCTCTTCGGGAGCGACAGTCTTCCAGACCTCGTGCACGGCCATGTCGCCACCATAGTAGGCGTAGACGAAGGGTGCGCGCAGGTTGTGGCTGAGGAAAGCGAGGCGCGAGCGGGCCGTTACCGGGTCCTGCAGGGCCTTGTCGGCCATGATCGGCACAATCTCATCGAGGCTCATGCCCTGGGCATGCATCATCCAGGCAGCATTGCAGCGCATGGCGCTGCGCAGGCGCTGCAGGGCGACGCCGAGTTCGTCCTCCGGGCCATCGACCCAATCGAGGAAGAACATGCCGTTGTCGGCAATGCCTTCAAAAAGGGCGCTGCTGGCAGAGCTGGTCACCACCTGGGCGCCGTCCAGCGGCATCTTGCCCTCGGCGACGTGGCGCTCGCGCAGGTTCATATGCACCAGATGGCCGGGGAATACTTCGTGCGTTGCGAGGTGCTTTAGCGAGAAGCGCGTGTAGGGAAAGTCGAGGTTCAGCAGCACCTTGCGGGTGGGATAGTCGCAATAGGCGGAGAACGGCACGGCGGTGACGCCTGCGGGCTCCATCCATTCGTGATCCATGGGATACATGGTTGCGGTGACGCGCTCGCGGCCTTCGAGGATGAGGGCCTTGAGTTCGTCGAGAACGGCTTCCTTGGGCACGCGCGCCTGGGCTTCCCAGCGATTGAAATCGTCGGCGAGACTGCCGCCGGCATAGCCGAGTTCGTTGAGCTTTTCGCGAATGGTCTGGCGATAGCCTTCCAGCTCGGCGTCAGGCACGAGCTGGGTAGTGACCCGGATCTGGCGAGCGACGCGGTCGGCGAAGCTGATCGGCTTTTCCTCAAAAGTGGTCACGAGGGCCAGGAGCGAGTCGATCATTTCGGCGACATAGTCGCGGCGCAGCGGGCTTTCGGCCTCACTGGCATTGCGGGTGGCGAGGGCCTCGAGACGGGCGCGGGCCTCGGTGTAGTCGCGCAGCTTGATGGGTTCTACCTCGGCCATGGCGACCGGGATCAGGCCTTCCTTGTCGAGAAAGCCGTCGCTGCGCGGGGTGCTGCGATAGAGCGCGTCGATGCCGGCCGTCAGGCCGGCCAGTTCACTACCAATCAACATGGCCAAAACACTCCTATTGGTGACCGGCAACCGGCTTGGGATGGTAGGGGGCTTCCATCAGCGCCACGTCCTCGTCGCTGAGCTTTACCTCGAGCGCGGCGACGGCATCATCGAACTGGTGGAGCTTGGAAATGCCGACGATGGGCGCGGTGATCCCCGGCCGGGTGGCGACCCAGGCATAGGCGATCTGGGCCGGCGGGCGGCCATGGCGCACGGCCACGGTACGCACGGCGGCGACCACGGCATCGTCCTGTTCGCGGGAGCGGTCATAGAGCGCCGAGGCGGTCTTGTCGGTCTGCGAGCGGGTCGTGTCGGTATCGGTGCGGGCCGCGAGGCGTCCGCGGGCGAGGGGGCTCCACGGGATGACGCCGATGCCTTCCGAGCGGCAGAGCGGCAGCATTTCGCGCTCTTCTTCGCGGTAGATCAGGTTGTAGTGCGGCTGCATGGAAACGAAGGGCGCCCAGCCATTGGCGCGCTGCATGCCGAGGGCCTTCATGAACTGCCAGGCGTGCATGGAGGAGGCGCCGAGATAGCGCACCTTGCCGGCACGAACCACGTCATTGAGCGCATCCAGCGTCTCTTCGAGCGGGGTGCCGTAGTCGAAGCGGTGCAACTGGTAGAGGTCGATATAGTCGGTGCCGAGACGCTTCAGGCTGCCGTCGACGGCCTCGAAAATATGCTTGCGCGACAGACCCCTATCGTTGGGATCGCTGCTCATCGGATTGTAGAGCTTGGTTGCGAGCACCAGGTTCTGGCGCTTCTGCGTCGAGAGAACTTTGCCCACGACCTCTTCGCTGGCGCCGGCCGAATACATGTCGGCCAGATCGAAGAAGTTGATCCCGAGGTCCACGGCCTTTTCGATGATCGGGCGTGAACCCGCTTCATCGAGCACCCATGGGGCCCAGGAGGGCGAACCGAAGGTCATGCAGCCGAGCGCCAGCTGCGACACTTTCAGGCCCGTCCGGCCCAGGTTGATATGCGCCTGCCCGAAAAGCGGCTCGATCCGGATCGCCGCCCGCAGCGCATGGAGCGTGGCGGCGACGTCGCCCGCCTTGGAAAGCGAGACGGCATAGTTGAAATAGGCAAGGTGCAGCAACGGATTGGCGTCG
>NZ_JAFKHD010000416.1 GCF_017307565.1 Devosia sp. | reverse complement strand
CGGCACGATTGCCCAGAGCCGGACCACCCTTGAGGGTCAGCGTCTTCTTGGCACCGGTATCGTCAGAACGCTTGTCGTCGTTATCAGCCATACTTCCTATCGTCTTTCGTCCTGTTCCACGGGCAAAAGCACACCGGACGCCTTCAGGCGGTCGGTGTGGTTATCCGTTGGAATGGCAGTGTATCGGGCCAGTCGTTTGGCCTTTTCCAGTGCCGATTGGGCTGCCGCCCCTGTCATGAGGGCAGCATGTATCACATTTTCTAGTCCAAGTGCCAAACCCAATTGCATGCTTGAGAGCAATTCGAAATGAGGCACCTGGGGGCCGACTGCGCTGCCCTCGCGACGGGCGTGATTGAGGGCGCGCAGAGCCCCCAGCATCTTGTTCTTGCCATCCTCGGCGCCATCGGTCGCCGAGAGCAGGGCGATGAGCTGCCCCGCTTCGATAGCGCTTTTCACCTTCATGCCGCCGGAGGTGAACTGACCGGCCTTTCGCGCCATGGCGAGGGCCGAGGCAAATCTCTGTTCGAGCCGCAATTGCGTCAGGTCCGCAAGATCGGCCGGGACCGTGACGTTTTCCTTCAGGCTGCGCGCAAAAGCCTTTTTGCGCACGGCCTCTTCGACTGCAGCCTTGCTCAGGGTAATCCAGACGCCACGGCCTTCAGCCTTGGCGTCCGTATCGGGCACGATCGTGCCGTCAGGCCCGAGCACAAAACGGATCAGGTCCTCAACCGGCTTTTCGAGCCGGGTGAGAGCACAGGTCCTTATGGTTTCAGCGCGCCGAGCCAAGTCATCACCTCAAGAAGGCGGTCCTCAGACCTCCTCCTCCTCGGCTTCGTCGCCAGCGTCGTCCGCACCGTCTTCCTGGGCGGCGACTTCTTCGGCGCTGATCCAGCCGGCACGCAGGCGCGCCTGGAGGATCATGTCTTCGGCTTCTTCGCGGCTCACGGGGAAGTCCTTGAAGGTACCTTCAAAGCGCTTGGTTTCCCCGTCCTTGCGTTCGCTCCAGCCGACGAGATCGTCAGCGGCGCAACCGGCAAAGTCTTCCACGGTCTTGATGTCTTCCTTGCCCAGGGCCACGAGCATCGCGGCATTGAGGCCCGGAATTTCGTAGAGCTCGTCGTCGACGCCGAGGGCGATACGCTCTTCGTCGAACTTGCGATCGATCTCGGCGAGATATTCGGCAGCGCGGTTCTGAATTTCCGCAGCGGTCTCTTCGTCAAAGCCTTCGATGGAGGCGATTTCGTTGGGCTCGATATAGGCGAGCTCTTCGACCGAGGAGAAACCTTCCGAAGCCAGTAGCTGGGCAACCATCTCGTCAACGTCAAGGGCCTGCATGAACAGGGTCGAGCGTTCGGTGAATTCCTTGTGGCGGCGTTCGCTCTCTTCCTGTTCGGTCAGGATGTCGATATCCCAACCGATGAGCTGGCTAGCAAGACGCACGTTCTGGCCACGGCGACCGATGGCGAGCGAGAGCTGCTCGTCGGGCACCACGACTTCGATGCGTTCGGCCTGCTCGTCGAGAACGACCTTGGCCACGTCGGCCGGCTGGAGCGCGGAAACCACCAGATCGGCGATGGTGTCGGTCCAGGGAATGATGTCGATCTTTTCGCCCTGCAGTTCGGCAACCACGGCCTGAACGCGCGAACCACGCATACCAACGCAGGCGCCGACCGGGTCGATCGAGGAATCGTTGGAGGTCACGGCGATCTTGGCGCGGCTGCCCGGATCGCGGGCGATCGAGCGGATGGTGATGATGCCGTCGTAGATCTCGGGCACTTCCTGCATGAACAGTTTTGCCATGAACTGCGGGTGCGTACGGGACAAAAAGATCTGCGGACCGCGCTGTTCGCGACGCACGTCATAGATATAGGCGCGGACGCGATCACCGTAGCGGAACATTTCGCGCGGGATCAGTTCGTCGCGGCGGATGATGGCTTCGCCACGGCCGAGATCGACGATCACATTGCCGTATTCGACGCGCTTGACGGTGCCGTTGACGATTTCGCCGACGCGGCCGGTATATTCCTCGAACATGCGGTCACGCTCGGCATCGCGCACCTTCTGCACGATGACCTGCTTGGCCGACTGGGCGGCGATGCGGCCGAATTCCATCGGCGGCAGCGGCTCGGTGAGGAAATCGCCGACCTTGGCTTCGGGAGACTTGGTCTTGGCAAACTTGAGGTTCACCTGGCGGCTCGGCTCTTCGACTTCGTCGACGATTTCCAGCAGGCGCCACATGCGGGTTTCACCCGAGCGCGGATTGATCTCGACCTTGATCTCGGTCTCGGCGCCGTAGCGGCCCTTGGCGGCCTTTTCCATGGCATCCTGCATCGCCTCGATCACGACCATGCGGTCGATCGACTTTTCACGGGCGACGGCATCGGCGATCTGCAGCAGCTCTAGGCGATTCGCACTAACGGCCATTTATTTCGTCTCCTCGGAGAGGTTGTCGTCGTCATTGTCGGCATCGGCATATTCGACCGTTTCGGTCTCATCGTCGTCGAGCGGATGCAGTTCCTGCTCGGCGCGCGCCATGTCCATCAGTCTGTCGGTCATCACGAGCTTGGCTTCCGCAATGGTGGGGAAGCTGAGCTTGTGGTTGGGATCGGTGCCGCCCGGAGCATCGGGCAGCCGGATCGTTACACCCTCGTCGTCGACGGCTGCGATATCGCCGCGGAAGCGCTTGCGACCATTGATCATGTCGACCAGCTCGACCTTGGCCTCGTGGCCCATGAAACGCTCGAAGTCACGCTTGCGCACCAGCGGGCGGTCGATGCCGGCGGAAGACACTTCCAGATGATATTCCCGGTCGATCGGATCTTCGACATCGAGAACCGGCGACAGGTCCTTAGAGAGGGCCTCGCAGTCATTGATGTTGAAGCGGCCATTCTCGTCTTCGGCCATGATCTGCAGGGTGCAGCCATTTTCCGGCGTGATTTTGATGCGCACGAGCGAATAGCCGAGCCCATTGGCAACCGGCTCGACAATGCGGGAAATTCGGGCTTCGAGGCCGGTTTCCTTGATGTAGCGTTTCTCGGTGAGATCGAAAGCCATTGGGTCCCAGATAAGCAAAAAGAGCGGGGCCGGTCAGGGCACCACTCTCTGTATGAGAGCAACGATGTTGACCTCATATAGACCCGGTATGGGTAAAAAGCAAGGTTGGTCCCGCAAGGGTCACGCGAGACAGAATTGTGAAAAGGCAAAATCGGACCTGTCGCGTTAGTCTTCGTGAAAGCCCTGCCGCCTAGAGTCTTGCACCACTGACTTCCGGAATGTGCCATGTCCATCGTGCCTGACCTGTTTCCGCTTCCCCGTATGTCCGAGGATGCCCGGCTCGCCGCGGTCCAGCGCTACGATATTCTAGACACGCCACGCGAACCCGCCTTTGACCGGATCGCCTCACTCATCCGCATGGTTTTCGGCGTCGAGACCTCGGTGGTTTCGATCATGGACGCGCACCGGCAGTGGTATAAGGCCTCAGAAGGCACGCCGCACTGTGAAGTGCCGATCGGGGAAACGTTCTGCCGCTATGCCATGGACGGCACCGAACCGCTGGTCGTGCCCGATGCGACCGAGGACGAGCGGTTTTGCGATTCCCCGCATGTGACCGCCCCTTCGGGCGTGCGCTTTTATGCCAGCGTGCCGCTGACCACCGCCGATGGTTTCAATGTCGGCACCATCTGCGCCATCGACAGCCGTCCCCGGCAGTTTTCCGAGCGCGAGGTGACGATCCTGCGCCAGCTCGCCCAAATCGCTGTCGACGAGCTGGAACTGCGGCGCATGGCAACCACCGATGGCCTGACCGGCATTTCCACGCGCCGCGCCTTCCGAGAGGATGCGGAAAAGTATCTCTCCCACTCGCGCCGGCATCGCACCCAGCTCAGCGCCCTGACCTTCGATATCGACCGCTTCAAGACCATCAACGACACCTATGGTCACGCCGCAGGTGACGCGGTGCTCAAGGCCGTGGTGAAAGCCACCGGCTCGCTATTGCGCCAGAGCGATAGTTTCGGGCGCCTTGGCGGCGAGGAATTTGCCGTCATCATGCCCGATACGGATCCGGGGGCCGCCATGGCTGTCGCCGAAAAACTGCGCCATGCCATCCTCGACCTGCATTTCCCCGGCAGCCGCCCCGCCTTGACCGTGTCGGCGAGCTTTGGAATTGCGGCCTTTGATCCCGGCCAGGACGACTATGACAGCCTTATGCTGAAGGCCGACGAGGCGCTCTATGAAGCCAAGGGCTCGGGGCGTAACAAGTGCCTGCCCTGGCGCGGCACGACCCTCGCCACCACCCGCCAGGTGGAGCGCCGCCGGGTGCTGAAATCGGGCAAGCTGGTGTTCAACGACCGCCGCTCGGTGATCGACTGTACCGTCCGGGCGCTCTGGGAGAACGGAGCCGAGGTGCTGCTGACCAGTTCCGCCGATGTGCCGGACGTGCTGACGCTGGAGGTGCCGTCCTCCAATGCCCGCTGGGAGGCCAGGGTGGATATCCGGCGCCCGAACAGTCTTGAGCTGTCGCTGGCCTGAAACCTACTTTTCCCAGGTGACGTTGTCGACGTTGGCGCCGAGCTCCTCGAGGAGACCCCGCAGGTCCTTGACCATGGGGTCCGGCCCGCAGAGATAAAAATTCTGATCGAACTTGCTGACGTGGCGGCGGAGGAAATCGGCGTCGATTCGTTCCTGCACCAAGGGCGATTTGGAATCGTCGGTGACGGTCCAGAGCGTTTCGAGGCCGTTCATGGCTTCGAACTCGTCGCGCAGGATTATGTCCTTCTCCGTGCGGTTCGAGACGATCAGCCGGTTGCCGGCGATTTTTCCGGTGGCATTGAGGTGCCGCAGGATGGCGATGAAGGGCGTGACCCCGGCCCCGCCGGCAATGAAGGTGCCGGGGCCACGATATTGGATCGTGCCCCAGACATCGCGCAGGATCAGGCTGTCCCCTGCCCCCAGTGACCACAGCTCGTTGGTGACCCCGCTATGGTCAAAGTAACTCTTGATGGTGAATTCGAGCGCCTGCGCATCGGGGAGGCAGGTGAAGGTGAAGGGTCGCTTCTTGTCGCGCCAGCCTTCTCGATCGATGCTGACTTCGGTCGCCTGGCCGGGCGTGAAGGCAAAGCCGGCCGGTCGCTCCAGGCGATAGGAGCGCACATTGTGGGTGACGGGCTTGATGTCGAGGATCCTGACGCTGGTCTGCATGGCTCTCTCCGGGTTGCCACAAGCACAACCCCAAGGCGCGCGAGGGGTTCCAGCCCCTGGCCACAGGGGCGTAACCTGGTTTCCTGAGGTGTACCGGGTTTCCCCAAGATGCCTTGATTTCCTTACGAAACCCTCGGCATCGGCACCATGCTTTCAAGGCCGAAAATCTTGGTTTTCGTCACTTGGAGCCGAATTCATTCCAACCATCTCTGGAGTGTTCGAATGAAAGGAACACTTCAAATGATCAAGAACAGCATTCTTGCCCTGACCGCCGCCGTACTCGTGACCGGTGCCGCCCTGCCCGCCTTTGCCGCCCCGGCCCCCGTTGAATCCACCGAGGTCGATACCAGCTATCTGACCGACGAAGTCGCCAATGACTATACGCTGCTGCGCCTTCAGGAAAAGGGCATCAAAGCCAGTGCCGTGGAAGAATGGAATGGTCTGGTTCGCGCCTATGTGACCAAGGACGATGGCACTCAGGCCATGCAGCTCTTCAACGCCGACACCCTGGCTCCCGTCGGGCTCTAAGCCCCTCGATCCTGGCGCCGCCGGCCTACGGCGGCGCCCGAAAGCCCTCAGCCGATCGAGCGCAGGGCCACGCTACTGATGCGGTCGAACTGGGCGCGAGCCGAAGCCACGGCACCCCGGTTGCGGACCGCAAAGTCGCGGCAGATATCAACGATCTCAAGGAGTTCGGTGCCAAGTTCGGTCAGCGCATAATCGACGCGCGGCGGAATGGTGGCGAACGCCGTGCGCGAGATGAAACCATCGCGCTCGAGTTCGCGCAGGGTCGCGGACAGTGTCTTTTGCGAAATGCCGTCCATCGAGCGGCGCAATTCATTGAACCGCCGCGTGCCGCTCCGCAATTCTGCCACCACCACCATCGACCACTTTCCCGTGCGCATGACGAGCAGGATATTGTCTTCGGCGGACGGGGTAGACATTGGCGGCTCCGGTAGCGCTCGGCGGAAATGTCGTCGGGCAGGCCAAACCGCCCGACGTGCTGCCGATATGGGGATCGGATGCCAAAGGTCCAGAGGCGCGCGGGGTGAACTTGGCGTTCACCGCAGCGAAACGACGGGATCAGCGCCGGGTGAAGGAAAAATAGAAGCTGATCATCCGGCCCTCGCGCCGCGCTTTCTGCTCGTAGCGCGTCGGCTGCCAGCCGGGATAGGGCGTGTGCCAGGCGCCGGGGGCTGCCGGGGCAAAGATGAACTCGGGCTCGCGCACGATATGGGCGAGGGTCCAGTCGGCATAGTCTTCGATATCGGTGGCGAAATGGAAGGTGCCGCCGGGGCGGATCACGCGGGCCAGTTCCTTGAGCGTCGTGGGGGAGACAAAGCGGCGCTTGTGGTGACGCGTCTTCGGCCAGGGATCGGGATAGAGGAGATAGACGGCGTCGATGCTGGCATCGGGCAGCGTGACGAGAAGTTTGAGCGCGTCATCGGTAAAGAGCCGCACATTGCCCAGGCTTCGGGCAGCGATGGCCTGCACCATCTTGCCGATGCCACCGGTGAAAACCTCACAACCGATAAAGCCGGTTTCCGGCTCCTCGCCGGCCTTGCGGGCGAGGTGTTCGCCCCCGCCATAGCCGATTTCGATGACGAGGCGCTTGGCCTGCGGAAACAGCGTCTTGGGATCAAGATGCTCGGCGAGCGCGATTTCGAGCTCGGGTAGCGCCTCATCCACAATGGCCTTCTGGCCGCCATGCAGTTTCTTGCCCGAGCGGCGGCCGAAAAAGGCGCGCGGTTCGCCGTGCAGGGTTTTGGGGAGCTGATGGTCGGTCATGGATGCAAATTTCAAAAAAAGCGAAGGCCTCTCCCCCGCATCGCGGAAAAGAGGCCTTTGGTCAATCGTCAGCGTGAATCAGGCGACGGCCTGCTTCAGCGCCTTCACGAGGTCGGTCTTCTCCCAGGAGAAGCTGCCATCGCGGCCCGGCTTGCGGCCAAAATGGCCATAGGCGGAGGTTTTCGCATAGATCGGCTTGTTGAGGTCGAGATGGGTGCGGATGCCGCGCGGGGTCAGGTCCATCACCTCGGCCAGAGCCTTTTCGAGCTTTGCCTCATCGACCTTGCCGGTGCCGTGCAGGTCGACATAGATCGAGAGCGGCTTGGCAACGCCGATGGCGTAGCTGAGCTGGATCGTGGCGCGGTCGGCAAGGCCGGCGGCAACGACGTTCTTGGCGAGATAGCGCGCGGCATAGGCGGCCGAGCGGTCGACCTTGGTGGGATCCTTGCCAGAGAAAGCACCGCCACCATGGGGCGCAGCGCCACCATAGGTGTCGACGATGATCTTGCGGCCGGTGAGGCCCGCATCGCCATCGGGACCGCCGACGACGAATTTACCGGTCGGATTGACGTGCCAAACGGTCTCGTCGCTGATCCAGCCTTCCGGCAGGGCCTCGCGGATATAGGGCTCGACGATTCCGCGCACGTCCGAAGAGGTCAGGCTCTCGTCGAGGTGCTGGGTCGAGAGCACAATCTGGGTAACCCCGACCGGCTTGCCGTCTTCATAACGCACCGTCACCTGGCTCTTGGCATCGGGGCCAAGCTTGCCGGCCGGGCCGTGATTGGCCTTGCGGGCCTCGGTGAGGGTCTCGAGAATCTTGTGGGCATAGTAGATCGGGGCGGGCAGGAGTTCGGGGGTCTCGCGGCTGGCATAGCCGAACATGATGCCCTGGTCGCCGGCGCCGACGTCCTTGTTGCCGCTTTCGTCGACGCCCTGCGCGATGTCAGCTGACTGGCCGTGCAGCAGCACGTCGATCTTGGCGGTCTTCCAGTGGAAGCCGGACTGTTCGTAACCGATAGCGCGGATCGCCTTGCGCGCCGCGGATTTGAATTTCGAGGGATTGATCAGCGGCGCGCCGGCCTTGTCATGGACGACGTTGCCGTCCTTGTCCTTCTTGAGCAGGGTGTCGGGGACGCGCACTTCACCGGCGATGACGACGCGGTTGGTGGTCGCCAGGGTCTCGCAGGCGATGCGCACCTGGCTCGGATCCATGCCTGACTTGTTCGCTTCCCGGAAAACCAGGTCGACGATCTCGTCCGAAATCCGGTCGCAGACCTTGTCCGGATGGCCTTCAGAAACGGACTCGGAAGTGAATTGGTAGGAAGAGCGCGCCACGCGAAAGCTCCAAAAATGCAAGAAATGCCCAAAAACGGGCCAAACTAACCATTTTGTGACACCTACAGACCGCAGGGTCAAGGGTGATATAAAGAAAGCTTGATATGATGGGGTCGCGGGGTTGAGCAATTCTTGCTGATCGTCCATGCCTTTCCATTGCCCTCATGCTGTGCCAAGGAAGAACAAAGCTAAAGAGTGGGAAAAACCATGGCCATCAGAGTGCATCGCGGCGATCTGCCAAACCTGTCCAACTATGGCCGTGAGGTTGCGATCGACACCGAAACCATGGGGCTCAATCCCCATCGCGACCGCCTCTGCGTGGTGCAACTCTCTCCCGGCGATGGCAGTGCCGACGTCATCCAGATTCCCAAGGATGCGACCGAGGCGCCCAACCTCGTCAAGCTTCTCAGCGACCCCAACGTCACCAAGATTTTCCACTATGCCCGCTTCGACGTCGCCGTGTTGCAGCAGCGCTTTGGTGTCGTGACCGGCCCGATCTATTGCACCAAGATCGCCTCGCGCCTCGTGCGGACCTATACCGATCGCCACGGGCTCAAGGAGCTGGCGCGCGAGCTGCTCAATGTCGATCTCTCCAAGCAGCAGCAGAGTTCGGACTGGGGCAATGAAAAGCTGAGCGAAGCGCAGCTCGACTATGCCGCATCCGACGTTCTTTACCTTCACGACCTCAAGCGTCACCTTGACCGCATGCTCAAGCGCGAGAATCGCATGGAGCTGGCGCAGTCCTGCTTCGACTTCGTGAAAACCCGTTGCGCCCTCGACCTGCTCGGCTGGGAAGAGACGGATATTTTCGCCCACAGCTGAGGATAAGCTCTTGGTCTTTGCCGACCAGCCTGGCCGATACAAGCAATATAGACGCCTGCAGCGCCGCAATCGCGTGGTGGGCCTGTTGCGCTTTGCGGTGCCGGCGGTGGGTGCGGTTCTGCTCGCGGCGCTCCTGATCCAGATCACGATTTCGAGCTTCGGCGCGCGCTTTGGCCTCGGCAAGATCGAGTTCAGCCAGGATCGGATCCGGGTGGAAACGCCCGAATATACCGGCACGCTCTCGGATGGCTCGGTCTATCGGGTCTGGGCGGAAGAGGCGGCGGCGGCGATCGATAATACCGATCTCATTACTCTCACCAATGCGCGGGTGATGATGGAGCGTACTGATGGCCTACGGCGCGAGGCGTCTTCGGAAGATGCCGTGCTCGACGCGGTGACCCAGCAGGTGCGCAGCCCGCACGAGACCGAGGTCAGCGATTCGACCGGCATTTCGGGGCGCCTCACCGACACGGTCTTTGATTGGGCGAGCCAGACCCTGACGGCCAATGGGCCGGTCGAGATCGATTATTCCGACGGCACCACCGTGCGGTCTGAGGGCATGTTGCACGAGGCCGAACAAGGCCGCTGGACTTTTTACAAGGCCATCGTCACCTTGCCGGCAACGCCTGGGGAGCAAACGGAATGAAACTGGGTCGCCTCACATCGCTCGCGCTGTTTTCGGCACTGCTGGCCATGCCCGCCTTCGCGCAGACGCAGGTGCAGATTTCGGCCGATACTTTTACCGTCGAGGAAGGGCGCCAGGAGGCAGTCTTCACGGGCAATGTTGTGGTCAAACACCCCACGGTCAGCGTCTGGGCGGACAAGGTCGTGGCCACCTATGGCTCTGGCGGCACCAGCGACATCAAGTCCTTCGAAGCCACGGGCAAGGTGCGGCTCGAGACCGAAGAGCAGAAGGCGAGCGGGGACCGCGCGGTGTTTTCGCCGGGCGACCAATTGTTGCGCCTCACCGGCAATGTGCAGGTCAGCAATGCCGCGGGCACCGTCAATGCCGAGGAACTGGTGGTCAATCTCGCGACCAATGTATCGACCTTTACCGCCCGCCAGGGTGGGCGCGTCACTGGGGTCTTTACATCGCAATGAGCGAGACGCCGCGAATAGATCAGTCGGGCTGGCTTGTCGCCCAGGGCTTGGCCAAGAGTTTTGGCAAGCGCACGGTGGTGCGGGATGTGTCGCTGGCCGTGCGGCGCGGCGAGGCGGTGGGCCTGCTCGGGCCCAATGGCGCGGGCAAGACCACCGTTTTCACCATGATCATGGGCCTCGTGCGGCCCGATGCCGGGCGCATCCAGCTCGATGGCAATGACATCACCCATTTGCCGCTGTTTCAGCGCGGCCAGCTGGGTGTTGGTTATCTGCCGCAGGAGCCGTCAATTTTCCGCGGCATGACCGTGGAAGGCAATATTCTCGCGATCCTGGAAAATACCGTGCGTGGCCGGGCCGAGCGCAAGCGCCGGCTCGCCCAGCTCCTCGAAGAGTTTTCCATTGCCCATCTCGCCAAGTCCAATGCCCTCTCGCTCTCGGGCGGCGAACGGCGGCGCGTCGAGATTGCGCGGGCGCTGGCGGCCGAGCCCATCTTCATGTTGCTCGACGAACCCTTTGCCGGCGTCGACCCCATCGCCGTGGCGGAGGTAAAGGGCCTCGTGCGGCAATTGACCCAGCGCGGCATCGGTGTCCTCATCACCGACCACGCGGTGCGTGAAACCCTGGGTCTTGTCGATCGCGCCTATGTCATTCACGGCGGCGCGGTGATGATCCAGGGCAAGCCCGAAACCATTTCCGCCAGCCCCGAGGCGCGGCGCGTCTATCTCGGTGAGGGTTTCGAACTTTAGTCCCCGGCCGGAATTGGCACGGAACTTGCCCTAGCGAACGAATTCAGTCATGTTGCCCGCGGGAAGCCGCCCTCCGGGGCATTGTGTTCTGCGCCAAGGGATTGAATAGATGGCACTTTCGCCGCGGCTGGAGTTTCGCCAGGCGCAAAGCCTGACGCTGACGCCGCAGCTGATGCAGTCGATCAAGCTGCTGCAGTTGAGCCATCTTGAACTCAATGATTTCGTCGATGCCGAGCTGCTGCGCAATCCCCTGCTTGAACGCGAGGAAGGTGGCGAAGGCGGCGACGCCGAGCCCGCCGAAGCGCCTGAACCCACGATTGAACTCAGCGCCTATGAGGACACGGTCGCCCAGGGCGAGCGGATCAAGGACGCCGACCAGATCGCCGAGGGCTATGACACGGCGGTCGAGAACGTTTTCCCCGATTCGACGCCTCACGATATCGGCGCTGCAACCGGGCCGGACCGGAACGGCAGTTTCGAGGGCGGTGAAGCCCCCGATCTCGATCAGTTCGTCGCTGCGCGGCCCCGCCTTTCCGATCATCTCGAAGCGCAGGCGCAGATGCTGCTGCGCACCCAGGCCGACCGGCTGATCGGCCAGCACCTGATCGATGGGCTGAACGAAGCCGGCTATCTTACCGTCGAGCTCGACGCCGTCGCCGAATTGCTTGGGGCCGAGCTCGGTGATGTCGAGGCCGTGCTGGGCGCGCTGCAGACCTGCGACCCCGTCGGGGTTTTTGCCCGTTCGGTTGCCGAATGCCTGGCGTTGCAATTGCGCGAGCGCGATCGGCTCGATCCGATGATGCAGCGCCTCATCGACAATCTCGGGCTCGTCGCTGAGCACAATATGGCGGCGCTGATGAAGGCGGTCGGCTGCGATCGCGAGGATCTGGCCGATATGCTGGGCGAACTCCGCCTGCTCGATCCGCGGCCTGGGCTGGCCTTCGACAGCGCGCCGGTGGAAGCGGTGGTGCCCGATGTGTTCGTGCGCTCGGGGCCTGACGGCGGCTGGCAGGTGGAGCTCAATACCGAGACGCTGCCGCGCGTGCTGGTCAATCGCGTCTACTACGCGACCGTCACCAAGAAGACGCGCGATACGGCGGAAAAGTCATTCCTCTCCGATTGCCTGGCGACAGCCAACTGGCTGACCAAGAGCCTCGACCAGCGGGCCCAGACCATTACCAAGGTGGCGGCCGAAATCGTGCGCCAACAGGATGGGTTCCTCACCCATGGCGTCGCGCATCTTAAGCCAATGACGCTCAAGATGGTCGCCGAAGAAATCGAAATGCATGAATCGACCGTCAGCCGGGTCACCGCCAACAAGTATATGGCGACCCCGCGCGGCCTCTATGAGATGAAATATTTCTTCACCACGGCCATTGCTTCGGCCGATGGCGGAGGCGATCACTCGGCCGAGGCCGTTCGCCACCGGATCAAGCAGCTCATCGATGCCGAGCCGGCGACTGACATCCTCTCCGACGACACGATTGCCGAGCTGCTGCGCAAGGAACAGGGGATCGATGTCGCCCGTCGCACGGTAGCGAAATATCGCGAGGGGATGAACATCCCCTCCTCCGTGATCCGCCGGCGTCAGAAAAAAGCCCTGCAAAAGATCGCCTGAGACGGCGCCTGCCGGCATGCGTCACATCGTCTCCCCAGTGTGCAAACTGGCGTTCTAAAGGACGTTGAAACAGCGGTGGGAAGGCTAGTGCAGCTCTCCTGTCCTGTCATCCCCTCATTTGGCCATGTCGGCCATGATGCGGATTGCCCCTGCCTTCCCCCGGGTCTAGCATCGTTGTGTCTGGCACCCCACATCATTGGGTGACAGTAGGCAGGAACCCGGATGTCGGGAAATCGGCTTTCGGGACCCTCTTGCGTCGAACACACGACCGAAAGGAAGAAGAAGCCATGGCCTTACGCGTTTCGGGAAAGAACATGGATGTTGGCGATGCTCTGCGCGGAAAAGCAGAGGATCACTTTGCCACCGTTGTCGGAAAGTATTTTGACGGCGGCTATGACGGCCATCTCACCCTGACTCCGGACGGAATCGGTTTCCGTGCCGACTGCGTGGTTCACCTCGATTCCGGCGCGACGCTGCAAGCCAGCGCCAAAGGAGGTGATGCGACCTCGGCCTTCGAAGTTATGGCGCTCAATATCGAAAAGCGCCTGCGCCGCTACAACCGCAAGCTCAAGCAGCATCGCAAGGGCAATGGCGCCGATGGCGTTACGGCGCAATACACCGTTTTTGGCGCCTCGGACGAGTTCGACGAACTCGACGAGGATTATGCGCCGCCGGTGGTGGCCGAGACCACCAAAAGCCTGCGCCAGATGAGCGTCGAAGAGGCCGTTATGGAGCTCGACCTTTCCGGTCAGCAGGTTGTGATGTTCCGTCACGCTGGACATGGCGGCCTGAATGTGGTCTACCGCCGCGCTGACGGCAATATTGGCTGGATAGACCCAGCTCTGGGGGCAAATTGACGAGCCCGGCTGTCGTAGCAAAGCTGAAGTAAAGCCCAAGGCGGATTAATGGAATTGGC
>NZ_JAFKHD010000365.1 GCF_017307565.1 Devosia sp. | reverse complement strand
TCCGGCACTGCGTGCCACCTTCTCCCACAAGGGGAGAAGGATGGGCCGGTGCTTGCCGGGCCGTCTTGCCCACCCACCAGCCCCCCTTCTCCCCTTGTGGGAGAAGGTGCCCGAAGGGCGGATGAGGGGGCCTCTTCTGCGATTGGCCGCAAGCTACTGGGTTACGCGCGCTCGATGCGTCGCGAGCCCACCGAAGCCGAACTCAAACTGTGGTTGCTGCTCCGAAACCGCCGTTTTGCTGCCTTCAAGTTCAGACTGCAAGTGCCTATAGGGCCCTACATTGCGGACTTCGTTTGCTATTCCGCGCGCGTGATCATCGAGGCCGATGGCAGCCAGCACGCTGAAAACCTACATGACGCAAAACGCGATGCTGAATTGCGTCGTCGTGGGTTCCACCTCCTCCGACTCTGGAACAACGATATCCTCGCCCGTCCCGACGACGTCAGTGAAACCATCTGGGCCACTCTCCACGAGAAACCCCAATGACCGCATCCCTCCTGACACGCCCTGACAGCCGCACCCCATCTCCATGGCCACTCCAACCAAGGAGTGCACACCATGCTTGATCACGTCGGAATTCTCGTCGCAGACTGGAACAAGGCCAAAACCTTCTACGATGCTGCCTTTGCCCCTCTGGGCATCAGCCTCCTGATGCAGGTGCCGGAAGAATATACCGGCGGCGTCAAGGTTGCCGGTTATGGCAAGGGCCATCCTGATTTCTGGCTGACCGAAGCCAAGGACACTGGTCCCGGCCGCCACTACGCCTTCGGCTCGGACAATCGCGCCGCGATCGACGCTTTCTATTCCGCCGCCATGGCTGCCGGCGGCCGTGACAATGGCGGCCCTGGCCTCCGCCCGCACTATAGCGAAAACTACTACGCTGCCTTCGTGCTCGATCCCGACGGCAATAACATCGAAGTGGTCTGTCATGCCCCCGAGTGAGGCCCATACCGGAGGCTGTCAGTGTGGCGCGGTTCGTTTCCGCGTCACACGTCTCGGCCGTCCATCCATCTGCCATTGCCGCATGTGCCAGAAGGCATTCGGCGGCTTTTTCGGTCCGCTCGTCACCGCGCATAACGCCACCTGGACCCGCGGCGAGCCCAAATGGTTCCAGAGTTCGGACGCGGCCCGGCGCGCCTTTTGCGGCGATTGCGGCACTCCGCTCGCCTATGAAACCCGTTTCGGCCTCGAACTGGCCATCGGCGCCTTCGACGATCCCACCGTCGCCGCCCCAGAAGTTCAGGTAAACCCCAGGGACAAGCTCCCCTTCTTCGATACCCTGACGAGCCTGCCCATGCGCAGCGAAGTCAGCGACGAGTGGCGTGACTTCATGGCCGGTATCCATTCCAACCAGCATCCAGACCACGATACGGAAGCCTGGCCGCCAAGGGACAAGAGCTGATGGACCGCTACAGGATGGATGTCAG
>NZ_JAFKHD010000415.1:13662-20268 GCF_017307565.1 Devosia sp. | reverse complement strand
AAGGAACCAGGGCCCAGAGACCTTTCTCTCTCCATCGGAGTTCGATCCGTCGAAATATGCGGGGGGCGACGATGGCGAGCGACGGCTGTGGTACGTGGCCATCACCCGGGCGACCAAGTTCCTGAACATCTCTTCGCTCGATCGATCGCGCAAAAGGCCGTCCGAGTACTTTAAGGAAATCCATCACGACGTCGCCAGGCGTGACGGTCAGGATCCGACGCTCCGTCTGCATGGCGACCCGACCCCGCCCGATGATGCCGGCATGCTGCCCACCACATTCTCCGATCTGACCTATTGGTGGCGCTGCCCACGAGAATATCAGTTGCGGTCGCTGATGGGCTTCGGTCCCGGCGTAGGCGAGCAGTATGGCTATGGGCAGCAGCTCCACAATCTGCTTGCCGAAATCCACGACCGCGCTAGCAAAGGCGTGATCTCCACCCCGAGCGAAGTAGAAGCGTTGGTGGAGGAACGCTTTCTCTTGCGCTATACGCAGGGAGAGCCGCTCGAGAAGCTAAAGGCAGCTGCCAAGCGAGCGCTCGTCAGATATGTGGCGATGAACAGCGACTCTCTTCAGAACGCTTTCGCGATCGAGAAGCCATTCGAATATATCGACCACGCCAGCGGGGCGCTCATTACAGGCGTCGTCGACCTCCTGGAACGGCTGGACGATTCCGACCATCCGACCGCCGTTGGCATCGTCGATTTCAAAGCACACAGAATTCCATCGGTAGAAGCCTACGACGAGGTGAAGCGGCAGGCCGAGCGGCAATTGCAGCTATACGCGAATGCGGTGCAGTACGCCTTCCCGTATCAGCCCGCGACTGCCACGGCGCAACTCGTCATGCCCAATCCCCCTGCTCCTGATCTGGTCAAAGCGGGAGTGAAAGAACGCTTCACCATAGACGTGACGCCCGAGCGTCAGAGCGCTGCTTTAGAAGAAGTCCGAGTAGCAGTCGGCGAAATCAGGGACAGTCTGGCGACGGAGAGGTTCGCTTGCAAAGGGCCGGCCAACGGTTGGTGCCAACGGTGCGATTTCCGAAAGTTCTGCCCAGGCTTCTCGCTTTGGCGCCAAAAAGATAGATCGACGCCTACTCCGCGTGAACCGGTCGAAGAAGCCGAAGCGGAAGTGGATGCAATGGGGAGAGACGGGTTTGCCGGGACGTAGGCTGAGCAATCTGGAGCGGGATCTCGGTAATTTTTGGGATACGCCGCCTAACAACTTTCAAAAGCCGCTGCTTCGCAGCATTTCCATAGAGGGCGATGCCGGGCTGCGCGGCGTTCGAAGGATCGTGGTGCCCTTCCAGTATCCTTTGACAGTCCTGTGCGGACGGAACGGGGTGGGAAAATCCACTGTGCTGTCGCTGGCAACCATATCCGCGACGCCACCGACGAATTGGACCCCGTTCTGGGGCAACACAAAGCCCCGGGGCGCCAAGTCGGTGCAATACGCGTTCAAGGACTTCTTCCATCGGACAGCAGGTTCGCCAGCGCTCACGGACATGCAATTGACCTGGGTCTCACAATTTCGCGGGAACGAGATCGAACGTGTCTTAAAGTTCAACGGCACGCGGTGGGTCAAGGTGGTGGATCCTGGTCGTCAGAACACCACCCTTGGGCCACGCGAGATCGACTTCATCCCCATATCGCGCATTCTGCCGGCAAGCGAACTAGCGGCACTCAGAGCGACGTTCACAGGGACCGAACAGGCTTCGGTGGTCAATCTCAACCAGGAGGCGGTTGGGTATCTCTCTTACATCATGGGCAAGCCCTACGCGAGCGCAGCAGTACGCTTCGCCAAGGGAATGGTGCTACCCATCTGCCATTCGGAGGCGGACTATACAGCCTTCGATATGGGCGGTGGCGAAGGCTCGGTCATCGTGATGCTAGCGCGACTCCAGGCTATGCCAACGGGTGGTCTCCTTGTGATCGAGGAGGTCGAACTTGCGCTTCATCAGGAAGCGCAGGTACGCCTGATCAAGGTCCTGCTCGACTACTGCCGCAGCAAGCGCCTTCAGATCATCTGCACGTCGCATTCGGCGACCGTGATAGACGCTGTACCGCGTCAAGCACGTGTGCTGATTTCGAAGAGCGACGGCGAGCACGTGGCAACCGCGAACGTCAGCACGCGATTTGCCGTGCATCACATGCTCGGCGAGGTGCAGCCGGAGCTGTTGATTTACACAGAGGATCGCTTCGCCGCGCTGCTGGTGTCCGAATGCATCGCCGGCGATCTATACCGGCGGGTTCTTATCCAGGACATCGGCAGCAACACGGTGCTTGCCCGACAAGCGGTGGCCCATGCTCGCACGCGTCCCGAAGTCGCGTGCCTGAGCGTCTTCGATGGCGACTGCACCGAGGCAAACATTCAGGGTTGGATAAACAGCGAACGAGCGGAGCGGGATCTCAATCCCGACTGGCTCATCTTGCCGGGCAATGGATTGGCACCCGAGAAATGGGTGCTCGAACAGCTCAAGCTCGATGCATATAAGGAGGCACTTGCGTCGGAGATCGGTTGCACTCCGCAGATGGCCGCCGACCACGTTACTGCCATGGCACTGGAACTGGACCACCATGACTGCGGTCACACGCTGCATGTGCGGACAGGCATCGACAAAGAAGCTGCACGAAGGATGGTGGCCAAAGCCGTCGCGAGGACCCATCCTGAGCTGGATACGCTTCGTCAGCGAATTACCACGATGCTCGGCGCTTAGTTCTATGCCTCATAGGCGGCCTGTGCCTTCAATGCCGCCCGAAAGGCCTGGTCGAAGGCTGAGATCATGTCCGGAGGCACAGCATTGCCGATCTGGGTGGCGATCTGCTTGCCGCGTCCCTTGAAGGCGTAGTCGTCGGGGAACGACTGCAGACGTGCCGCTTCCCGCAGACTGATGGCACGGTGCTGCTCAGGATGAGCGAACCGCCCCCGGGTGAGGTCGTCGCAACCGGTCGTCAAAGTCGGTGCTTGGCCAGACCAACCCATGCGTCCATAGACGTCGGAGAACGAACTCTTCTTTCCGACGTGGCATGCCAGTTCCAAGTGGGCAGGAAGGCTGCTGCGACTTCCGCCATCGGCAGGGATGTGGCGCAAGCGTTCTATCGCAATAGGCTGATGATGGCGCGCGCGGTGCAACGCATCGCTGGGGTCCGACTGCCCGGCCTCGAGGGCCGGCAGATCGCCGATCGCCTGCCATACCGACTTGGTTGCTGTATGCCTGTCGTTGGCGACGAACGCGTCCACTGCAGCTTTCGACCGAGCGGCGAACATGATGCAGCGCCTTCTTCGTTGCGGCACACCGTAGTTGGCCGCATCGCGTACCAAGGGCTCTGATAGCGAATAGCCCAACTCCGACAGCCTCGACCGCACTGCATCAAGAATGGGACGGTAGGCGGCCGACGCTAAAAGTGGGACGTTCTCAAAGAAAACCGTCGTTGGATTCAGTCGCTCGACCGCAGCCAAAGCCCGAACGATGAGCTGCTCTCTATGGTCGGCGCCTCTCGACCGGTTTTGGCTCGAAAAAGGCTGGCAAGGCGCGCAAATGATCAATAAGTCAACCTTCTTCCGACCGACCTTCGCCGCCAGCTCATCGATAGTAGCGTCCTCGGTGATGTCGCCCTTGACGAAGCGCGTCTTCGGATGGTTCGCGATATAGGTCGCAGCAACTGCGTCGTCGTTGTCGCAAGCCGCCAAGACCTTCCACCGAGCGCGTCGCAGGCCTTGGGTCACCCCGCCGGACCCTGAAAAGATATCGACAGCGCTAGGCATTCGGCTCCTGCCCCCAAACATGGCCGCCTTACCTTAAGTGCGGTTGGTAAACAAGAACATCCCAAATGAAAGAGCAGCTAATGCCCGAAACGATGCATCTATTGCGATGGCCGCCGATCGTCGACGAGCCTAACCCAGAGAACACAAACGCTTCCGACAAGAAAGGCAACTCCCCAACCGAACGAAGACCTGAAGTTGCACGAGGCAAACCTATAACGTGGGACTCGATTCAGATTTTAATCAAGCGTTCCGGGCTTCGGTAAAGTACCTAGTTCATTTGGTTTTCTGCGCCGGCATTCTCGTCAAGCGACTCGGCGGGATTGGCAGGAATCGCAAGTGCTCACCACGCTCCCCAGACCCTCAGGTCCCGACGAACGTTTTCGTCGACAGCGGCACATCAACCAGAACCGCAAGTTAGAGCGGCGATTGGTCGGAATGATTCAAGAACGTTTCACTGCCGCCAAAGTGGTGCGCGATAAAGAAGTGAAGCGGGATGCAGCAGCGCTAGGCTTCCTGTCCCATGAGCTGGTCGCCACCAAAATCATTTTCGATGGCACCCAGGCGGCGCTGCTGTGCGCGCCGCGATCCGTTTGGTCCGAGCCTGAACGGCGACGGAGGCTTCTGCATTTGGTCGATCAACGACCCGGCCGGTCAACATTCGTAATCCCACAGGCCAATATGGTCCTGGGAATGCTGCTACTTCGGCGTCTCCTTACGAAAGAAACCCGTCATACAGGAGCACCGACACTTTTCCGATCTCGCTTAATATCGGTCGTAACCCCTTCTCGCATCGACATCCCGTCCCGGCATTGGCCTTTCGGCCGACAGGGTCAGCGCGACTCTTCCTCACCAGATCTCAGCAAAACTCCTAGTCCTGCCTCTGTTTCAAGGAACTCGATGCCCCTCCCCTCGAGGTAGTCCCTAATACGCTCCAAAGTTGTGGGTCTGGGCGCGGAGCCCTCCGCTTCGAACGTGGCCAGCGACTTGCGGGCTATACCAACCGCCTCGGCCAACTCGGCCTGAGGCATCCTGAGCATGGCGCGAGCGCCGAGGCATTGAACGGCAGTGAGCGGCATGGTGCATCCGAATCCAAACATTAACCATGACTCGCACGAACTACGCAAAATGTGTAGTTGCATCTTGCAGGGTCGACCACGCCCCCATATCTGACGCCGTGCAAGAGCGTTCGTCGCTCTGTCGCGGTCGCCTTCAGGCCACCGTTTCCCACGCTCTCCAGGCGTGTCGGCTCATTCATCAGTCCCAATCCTGATCGACCCGGGCATGGCTCCCGGGAAGGAGAAGCCGTGTCCAAACAGCAATCAAATCAATCCTGCCGTCAGTATCGCCTCATGAAGCGGAACCGCAAGCTCCATGCCCATATTCGCGACGTCGTCGTGGCGAGCGGCTGCGCGACCTATGTCGGTGGCAATGCGCCCGTCGAAGAAATGGCGGCGGAACTCGGTTTCGCCGCCCATGACCTAGCGATCGCCGACGTGCGCACTCGAAAGATCGTCACCCTGATCGTAGTGCCGCACGGGAAATGGTCCGATCCGCTTTGGCGGTGCAAGGCCATCGAACTTCGGCGCCGGGCAAGGAAGGCCGGGCACCGTGCCGTGCTGGTCCCCCAGTTCGTGGCAGAGCGCGAACCCAGGCTCACCAACTCCAAGCTCGTCGCTCGAGCGGCCGGCGTGCGCATGGACGCGACGACCTCGATGATCGCGATCTCCCACCTGCTCGACAATGGCGCCTGCGGCCTCGCCGAAGTCGCCGCGCAACTGCGCCATCGGGATCCGTTCGGCGCAGTGCTCAACCTGGTGACAATGGGGCTGGTCAATATCGACATGGCGCGCCCCATCACGCCGCACAGCACCGTCGATCTCGCCAACTAGGAGCGAAGAATGTCCATCATCTATCCTTCCGCCGGCGGCCTCGACGTCGTCGCGACGCTGCGCGCGCTCGCCCAGGATCTCCAGGCAATGGCGCACGTCCCACCGGGCGAAGAGCTGTGCTCGGCACCGATCCTCAACGACTGGACCATCACCCAGAGGAACGTGCTCGTCCTGAAGGGGTCGGTCATCGGCCACCCCGTTCTGGGCGACCGCCCCTTGGTCGCGACATCGGAACTCTTCGCCCTCGATGCCAGAGGCACCTGGGCCAGGACCTTCTCCCGCTACTACCGCCTCAACAACCGCAAGGACGACTGATATGGCAACCGAAGGAACGGTCCACGACGACATCGAATTCCAGGTCACGGTCTCAGTCGTGGAGGAGAACGCGCGCGAGCTCCTCGCCGACCTCGCTTTCACCAATAGCACGCCCCCTGCCCTTCGCCGGCGGCTGGCGAAGGGAACATGCAGCGCCGTAATCTACCAGGTGCCCGAGGCAACGTGGACCGACGCCATCCTGGAAGCTGTCGCCGAGGTGGCCGATCGAGACAAGCTGCTCAGGATCGAGCCCAATGAGACGAAGCGGCGGGCGGGCTTCGACTGGCTGGCGGAGCGAATGGGTGAAGGGCGAATGGTCGTGGGCGTGTCCCACGCGCCCGAGTCCACCCTGCCGCCACTGCTGATGTCCCTCGCCGAGCATCGCATCGTCATCGATCCGCCATCGGCGTCGCTGGTGGCCAGCGTCATCAAGCGCATCCTCAAGGGCCGGCTCCCCCGCTGGTTCCATGAGCTGCGCACGGAAGTGCTGACCTTCGACGAGCTCACTGCGCTGATGCCCCAGGGTGGCAAGGCATCGACGGCCGCCGGTCGCATCAAGTCGGCCATCGAGGCCCGACTTTCCGTCTCCAAGTCCAAAGGCCTCCCCAGTCTCAAGGATGCTCTCGAGTTCGGCGAAGCCCG
>NZ_JAFKHD010000415.1:0-13629 GCF_017307565.1 Devosia sp. | reverse complement strand
CGTCCAGGACCTAGCGGACGTCGCGGCCGGCCGGCTCGATCTCGACAGCGTCGATCGTGGCGCGATCATCCATGGCCCCACCGGCACTGGGAAGACGACGTTCGCCCGCATGCTGGCAGCGGAATGCAAGCTTCCGCTGATCACGACCAGCTTTGGCGAGCTCTTCGCCACGCATGGCGGCTATCTGCACGCCATGATCAAGGGCTTGCGCGAGGTCTTCGATGCCGCTCGCGCCGCCGCGCCATGCCTGGTCTTCATCGACGAATGCAACGCATTGCCCGATGTCGACTCCCTGGAAGATTCCAAGAACGGCGACTACTGGAAGCCGCTGATCTTCGATTTCTACCTCCAGCTCGACGGCGCCATGAGCAACCGCGATGGCATCGTCGTGATCGGCGCCACCAACAGGTTGCAGGACATCAACAAGGCACTGCTGAGACCAGGGCGCCTCGAACGATCCATCTATCTCGGTCCGCCCGATGCGGCCGGCGCCGAAAGGATCATGCGCCATCACCTGTCCGATGATCTCGTCGATGTCGACATCGGCAGGCTCAGCGAATTCAATGCCCGACGCGAGGCCACCGGTGCCGTGATCATGGAGCAAGTCAGGGCAGCCCGACGTCTCGCCCGAAGAGCCAACCGAGCCATGGTCGTCGAAGACATCGAGGCTCAGGTGATCACCGAGGACCGCAGGACCCCTGTCGAACTGCGCCGAGCAGCAGCGCACGAGGCGGGACACGTGATCGCGACGGTGGCGTTGGGGATCGAAGAGGTTCTCTCCGCCACCATCCAGCAGATCGGTGATAGCGGCGGCGCCGTTGCGACACGATCGCGTCGGGACGCGATCCGCACCCGCGAGGAGTACGAGGGCAAGATTCTTTCACTGCTCGCGGGCCGGGCGGCGGAGGAGATCCTGATCGGGTCGCCGTCCCATGGCGCCGGCGGAAGCATCGACAGCGACCTGGCGAAGTCGACGGTCCTCGCCGCGGCTTTGGAAGGCAGTCTTGGTCTTGGCGATACTTTGACCTTCCGCGGCCCGCCCGAGACCATGCCGGACCTGCTGGCGCTGGATCCGCTGGTGCGGGTGAAGGTGGGGGCGACCCTCGAACGGATCTACGGCCGGGCGATCGACCTCTTGAAGTCGAAGGCAGCATCGCTCGATGCAATGGTCGATGCGCTCATGGAACGCCGGTTCCTGACGGGCGAAGATATCGATTCGCTCCTCGCCTCGGCGACCGAATCGTCCTCGCAGGGACTGGGCAACGACCAAAAATCGCGACCAGCACGCATCGAGAACATCGCTGCTGGTCATGAAAATGCGATCATCGATCGCCATGGTTAACGCCGTAACCCATTGAAAAGCAATAAGAACACGTCAAAATGGTAAACAACTTTCGGCGCCCGGAGTCCCCCGGAAATCCGGGCAAAATCGGAACAGCCCATCCTCGACCAGGTCAGGACCGGCCGTGAAACTGACTTGACATCGGCAAATCAAGGGGCGGCGCCGATCAGGCACCTTGCCCGAAAACGACGGCGAGGGGCTTCTCAAGCTCGAAAAGTTCTGCCCTGATAGCCGGGTCGAAGCGAAAGCCCAGACGCAAAAAGCCCCCGACCGAACAGGCCGTGGGCTGCATGGAGATCGTCGGCCGCCAGTTTCTTGGCAGAGGCAAAGCGGCCGACGCACAAACGAAAAACGTCGTGTGCTCTCACCCTGCCCCGGACTTCACGGGGTGTCAACGGGGACGAGTGGCACCGGAGAGGAAGTCGAATGGAACGCCACAACATCGAGAGCCACGGACAGGGGGATCCTTCGTCGATCACTCGTCGGATCATCAGGGAGCACCTAGGTCATCGCAACGTCCGCATCGCAACTGTCTACCAGGCGGTTTGCAGCGAGCTGGAACACCACGTCCTGGGTCCTCCGTCGCTTCACCTCGTGCAGGAGATGGTTCAGGAGGAATCGCCGCGATCGCTCGTCGACCAATCGGCATTCCGCCGAGTGGGCCGCTCGAACGGCGACGTGGCCGCTCCAATTGCCGCCCTTCGCGCGAGACGCAAGCACCTTCAGCGAAAGTCGTCCCCCCTGAGCTGAGGAAGCAGCGTCCCCAGGAGGATACCTCGACCGGGGACGCTGATTGCAACGGCCGCCAGTTTCTTGGCAGAGGCGAAACGGCCGTACCGGGAAGGAAACACCCAGTGGCTGGACTGGTGCCCCGGACTTTTTGGGAAGTCAACGGGTGCACGTCCTGGTCCCTGGCAAAGGAGATGTCATGGTTAACAAGCAAGATCCCCATCACACTTCGGGCCACCAGATCGTTGGCCGGGCCGCACGTGACCCTAAGACCCGTTGGCGCAGCCCCAGCCCCCAAGAGGTGCTGATCTTCCGGACGGCGGTCGACGAGTGCGCACTGCGTCTCGTCACCGATACCGACGCCCAATACGAAGCCATGCGGCAACGGTTCATCGATATGGGTGTGCTGCCGCCGTCGAAACGGGCGTTCGTCCGCGCCGTGCTCGACGCTCGGTATCGGTACGGCCCCCGTCTTCTTGGCGAAGCAATCCAACGACGGCGGCGGCAGGGCCAATCGATCACCGTCCTCGAAGGCACTACGCCGTTCGCATCGGCCAAGACGCCCTCCAGCCGGACCGCTAAGCCTCTGAGCTAGAGCCCAGGCGCATCGTCAGCGGCCGCGCGCCCACCAACCAACACAACCAAATTGAGCTCGAACCCTTGCACCGTCCGGTGCGGGATCGACGCCCTGCACCCTGAAAGCGCCCAAAGATGCACAGCCAAGTCCAGCCCGCGACCATCCTGGCCGAAAGGCCGCTCGGAATCCCCGATCCGGTACTCCTGAAACGTCTCGGCTCGCCCACGTCCTACGCCCCTGCGCGCGACATCTATATCCCCGAGGACGATGAGGACGAGGACGGCCGCAGCCCGAAGAAGAATTCCGGCCGCAGCACATGCCTATACCGCGATCCCAACGACGCGTTGTGGAAGATCGCCGAAGGCCAGTTGGAGATGAACGTCGGGCTGCGCTTCCTCGCGGACCGTAACGTGGTCCTGATCGAGCCGCAGTACGGTCCGACGCACTATCTCACCACCAAGGGGCGGCGAACCCACACCATCTGGGACTTCCGAGTTCACAAGACCGACCATACCAAGGGCGTCGTCGCCGCAAAGCCAGCGACCAAAGCCGCCAAGCATGGAACAGCTGAGCTGAGCAAGCACATCTTCTCGCAGATGCAGCGCGGTGAGGCCGATCGCGTCCAAACCATCACCGACCACGATCTCCCGGCATGGGCGCTTGCCAATTACCGCCTTCTCCATTCCGTCCGCAACGATCGAGACCGGCCGTTCGAGACGGAAATGCGAGCCGCCGCCGGCGGGCTGATCCGACCGAGGTCATTGGGCGACTTCTGCAAGCGCTGGGGCGGCATGGGCATGGTCGGCAGAACGGCGGCCTACCTCATCTTCGACGGCACCCTGGCCATGGCGGACCCAGCGAGCGAGATCTCCTCGGAAAGCCTCGTCACCGCCGGCGTCACGCAGGATGCCAGTGCTGCTCACTGATCCCTACTCTATACAATCGGTAACCCATCGGTCACTCGATGCCGCTTCGGTTGGCATCGCAGCGGCCTCCATCACGCGAATGGCGCATCACAATTGACCGGCAAGAAGATCAATCCCCTCAAGATCAAGCAGATCAATCCCTACTGCGACATCGTCATCCATGGCATCGCATGGAAGTCGCTCGGCGAGATCCCCGGCGTCGGTTGGCAGATCAGGACCAAGGACAGACCATATCAACACGATGTGCTCACCAAGGCACGGTTCGAGGAGGAGGACACCAAGACAATCCACTTGGTGGATGCCGTGCAGAGCTATGCCGAGTACCATTCCTACACACCCCTGCAACATTTCGTAGGAAACACCCGAAGCATCTGGATGGAGGTGGTCAAGACCGCCCTCGACGAGGGCGAGATCCCAAAGGTGACCGAAGGGAAGCTCCGCACTCTGATCGAGAGCAAGCTCGAAGAGGTGACGAAGCGCGTCAAGGATTATTGCGAGACCGAGAATTTCGACTACGCGGCCGAACGCAAGAAGTCCAATTTCGGCGGCTCGATCGACAAGGCCGAAAGCGGCGATTTCGACGTCGGCCGGATCAAGCCGTGCCCCAGAACTTTGAAGGACCTCTACAACCGCTGGTCGGAGAGCGGGGAGGACTATTACCGCACCCTGATCCCGCGGTGGGGCGGTCATGAAAAAGGCGGCCGGTCGATCAACGCAACGACCTGGGGGTTCATCCAGAGGCATATCAAAGCCTATTGCAGCGAGAAGGAACCCAGCCTCCAGGTCGTCTGCGACAAGATCAATGCGCATATCGTCGAGGCGAACAATGGCCTGGGCCCCGATGCGCAGATCCCCTTGGCCACCGAATATGGCTGCGCCAAAGCCATCGAGGAATTGCCATATGCGGTCGTCTTCGGCTCCCGCCGGGGCAAGAAGCAGCTCATCCAAGAATTGCGGCACGTCGGGAAAGGCCATGAATACAAGCGCGTCGGCGAGCTGACCCTGAGCGATTGCTGGTCGGCCCACATCTTCACGCTCCTGAGCGAAGAGTCGCAGAAGCTGTTCACCAATGGCGAAAAGTCCACGCGAGTGGCGCTGGCCTTCGTGGTCGATGGCGCCACCGGCGTCGTCACCGGCATCGCAGGCGGTACCAAGGAGACGTCCGAGCTCGCCAGGCGAGCATTTCGGATGTCGTTCGCCGACAAGACCGACATCGCCAGGGCCGCAGGATGCCTCCATCATTGGAACATGCGCCATGGCAGCGAGGAGGCGAAGTCCGACTCCGGCCGCGCTTACCGGAACGAGATCTATCTCGGCACCGCCTACGCGCTCGTCGACAGGGTGACGTTCACCGCGGCCGGCCAGGCCCGCCTGCGCGGCAAGATCGAACGTCTGCTCCGGACCATGGGCACGAAGTTCATCTCTTCCTTCACCGGCCGCACGGGCAGCAATGTCAAGGATCGGCCAAGCGGGGAGCAGGATCCGGAGAAGCGGGCCGTCCTCTTCGTCGAGCAGTTCATGCGCCTGATCATCAAGTACATCGTCGACGTCTACCACAACACCCCGCCCACCAGGGGCGGTCTCTCGCCGGCGCGCCTCTACGAGGATCGCATCGCGCGCTTCCAGCCCAAGCCTGTTCCCAGCGGCGACGAGCTGAGGGTCGCATTCGGCCTCGTCGTCCAACGCCGCCTATCGCGTGCCGGCATCCGGTTCATGAACATCATCTACTGGTGCCCATGGCTCGACACGCTGATCCAGGACAGCGGCAAGAGGGACTACTTCGTGAAGGTCGATCCGCTCGACCTCGAGCATATCTCGATCCTCGTCGGCAGCGACTGGACCACCGTTCCGGGGCCGCCTCAATTCCAGAACGTCACCCTGAACCAGTGGATCGCCAAGCAGAACGAGCTTGCCCGTGCCCATGGCGAGAAGAAGCGGCTCGACTTCGAGGAATTCGTTGCCCCTAGCCTGCTCGAGATCGACCGCGCCGCCGAAGCGGCGGAGGCGGCCTTCGGGCTCGAAGGGGTCACGTGGACGGCCCAGATGATGGACGACATCCAGAAGGACCTGCGCGTGATGCTCGTCTACGACCGCGACGCCGAGGACGACGAGTCGGCGTTGACGCACGACTCCAGCCTGCTTGGCGTCGTCCACACACGAGATTCTGCCCCGTCGCCCAGCACGCAAGTCGCGCCAGCGCTCGAAGCGCAGAACGCGGCAGCTCTGCCGCTGCCTCCCCCTGCCGTCGCCGCCACCAAACCGGTGGCTGCCCCTCCCATGCCTATGCGGCGCAATCACCCAAGGAAGCCCAAATGACCATCTCCCTGTCCGAAACCCAGATCAAAGAAGCCTTCGCAGCCCAGTTCTTTCCCCCTCCGGAATTCGATGCCATCACAGCAGCGGTGGAGGAGGTTTACGCCCACGTCGCCGTGCGCCTCGATGAGAGCTCGCCCTGGGGCGAAGGCAATCGCGCACCCTGCAGCGGCGTGCTCGTAACGGCAGACACGCGCTTTGGAAAGACCACCGTCGTGCAGCAGGTCGTCAACGGCTTATCCGAACTGGAGGCGATCGACGGCACGTCGATCGATCCGAATTCATTCTACTACGAATGCCCGTCGACCTTCACCAATCGTCTGATGTTGAACGGCCTACTCATGGGCATCCATGGAGGGGAGAGCACGAAAAGGCCTTTGACGACAGACGCGGCTTACATGCGCGTGCAGCAGGAACTGCCGGTCTTCCGACCCACGATGGCGATCATCGACGAGTTCCAGTACGCGATTCACCCGGCCGTCGGCGCGGCGAAAATGTCCGACTCGGTTCTGGGCAGCGTCGGGATCGTGCGCAATTTGCTCAACCACGCCGCATGGCCGCTGCCCGTCGTGGTGGTCGGCATGCCGGAACTCATCCCTCATCTCGAGAAAGAACAGCACCGGTTCCTGGGCGAGAAGCTCATCCCCGTCGAACTGGCACCCATGAAACTCGACGACCCTGCGGAGGAGGCCCTGCTCGAACAGGCGCTACTGGGCTATTGCGCCGCCGCCGGAATCGGCAATGCCATCGTCGACAAACACTTCTATCAGCGCCTGATCCACGCCACCAACCGCGCCAGAGGCTTGGCCTTCGAATTGATGCAGGTGGCCGTTCTCAATGCCTGGCGTGAGGGCAGGATTGTCCTGACCGAGCACGATTTCGCTCACCGTTATTTCGTCAGCACACGAGCGATCGACGCCCAGAACCCTTTCATCGTCGCGCAATGGCGGGAAACGGACCGCAGCCGCCTCATGCGCTCCGAAGAGGAAGCGGTCAGGACCGTCCACGCCGCGAGGGGTATCGCGAAATGATGCTCTTCCAGCGCGCCGACATGCCGCGTCACGTACCGTTCGAGATCTGCACCAGTTTGGTTTCGAGATTTGCGGCCCATATGAGATATGAAAGCTCCAAGCAGTTCTGCAGCGATTACGGTCAGGACTTCGATGGTCTATGCCGCGGAGAGGACGGGGCGATCCGAGATCTTTCCGCCTTGCTCTGCGTGGATGTCGAGTTGCTGGCCCATGGGCCGGCAATGGTGGGCGGCCTCGTTTCCATCGACGGTCAACTGTTCGCGCCGCGCCAGCTCGAACGGCATGGACTCTGGTATTGCCCCGAGTGCGCGCTCGAGCAGGTGGAGGCGAGCCCGCATCTGGGAGCCGACGCCGCCATTGCAGTGACCCGGGACTACATCGTGTCGGCGATCGGAGGCTGCTTCCGCCATAGGCGCCCCTTCATCTACGCCGGTCGCGCCCAATGGCGCGGCGCCGCGCACGATACCGCCATGGTCATGGTCGATGTCGTCAAGCAAGCCCGTCGAGCCGTGGATGCGGTTGCGCAGGCTTGGGCTCCGTCGTCCATCGATCTTTTCGTGGCCGGGTCTCTGAACGGAAAGGTCGACGACATTCCGCTTCTTCGGGACCTCAACATGCATCAGGTCCTGTCCCTATGCGGGTTGTTCGGCAAGTGGGCGATGGATGCAGACGAACTGAGGGTGCTCGGCCGCCAGCAGCTCAACGAGGTCCTCAGCACAGGGCTCGACGTCCTCCGCGATGAAGCCGAAGGCATCGGGCGGGTACTTCAACGCCAGTTCGACGACAGGGAGGTCAAAGGGCCCGTGGCTGCGAGCACCATGATGGGCAGCCTTTGGGATGCTCTTTGGGCGGTCGCAGGCGATCCTGCGCATCGACCGGTCCGGGACGCCGTCGTCACGGCGGCAACCTTGGTACTACCTTCGCGCAACCAGGCCACCATGTTCAACCAGCCGATCGGAGAGCGCGCCCTAGCATCCCCTGCCCGTGTTGGTGCCGAATTCGGCCTGGGCAAGAGAACGGTCCGAGTATTCGCCAGGATGGCCAGCGCACTTCATGAAGATATCGGGGATTGGATCAACGTGCCGATCTTCCGCGCATGGTGGGAGGACGACGATGGCCTGATCTTGCTTAAGGACAGCGGGCAGCCCTACGGCGCCAACCTGAAGACCACGAACCGGCTGGTGAAGCATGGCCTGTTGACGCCAGTCACCTCGCACTCGTCCGATGAGCGGGGCGTGGCCTATATCCGCCGAGGCCAGTACCAGCGTCTCATGCAAGACCTCCTTGCCAATGCCGTCCCCTGCCCCTCGGTGCCGGATGGCGCCGCTACTCTGTTCGAGCTCACGAGCCGTGTTGTCCGCAACGATCAGGCTGGACAGGTCTATCGCATGATCCTGCGGAACGAGATCTGGACCGGTAGCCTCCAGGGACAGCTCATGTATCCATCCATTCTCGTCGACGTCGCGGAAGTCCAGAAGAAGCTCAGGTCTGCGGTGCCTTGGGCTGTCGGCAATGGCAATGACGAATGGCTCCTGGCTCCGGAATTCGCCAAGGCATGCGGCATCGGATCCGATGCGCTTCATGCGCTGACCGGCCCCATCTTCACCTGCGAGCGTCGGACCCAGCCTGCCTCAGGTCTGAAAAGGAAGCACTACCGGCGATCGGACGCGGATCGCTTCCACCAGCAATACATTACCCTCAACTCGCTGGCACCACTGCTGCGAATGCAACGACGGCACGTGGTATCGAGACTGGCCGAGCGAGGCGTCCACCCACTGGATATGCAATCCGAAAAGATCACCATCTTCGAGCGCGACCATCTGATGGAGATCCTCTCCCAGTAGCCCTCGATGACTGTCGGGACTGCCAGGCCACCGGAAACGGTGGCCTTTTTTATTGCCCGAAGGAGCCGAATTCGCGCCCCGTTTTGGAAAAAGCATTCGTCGAATTGGAAAGGCCGATTTTTCGGTCGGGCGAAAAAGCCTAATGTTTATATGGCGGATTGGAAGAACCGATTACGGCGCAACAAGATCGGCACGGACGGTTCGTATTCGACTGTTGCCGTGGACAGAACATGACCCGCCATCCTCTACATGAAGACCTGATCGCCATCGCGACGGGCGCGCTTCTCGTTTCCCTCGGCACGATGCTTTACGGCAAGGCCATGCTGCTCACCGGCGGCACTGTGGGGATCGGGCTTTTGCTGCAGTTCGCGACGGGGCTCGGGTTCGGCGTTACCTTCTTCGTGGTCAACCTGCCGTTCTACATTCTTGCCGTCTGGCGCATGGGCTGGGCTTTTGCGCTGCGCACGGCGCTCGCGGTTTCGTTGGTCTCGGTCTTCAACTGGGCCGGGACTTTCCTGCTCGATATCGAGCGGATCGATCCGATCTATGCCACCATTCTCGGGGGGATCCTGACCGGGATTGGGCTGCTGGTGCTGTTTCGGCACCGCACGGGGCTCGGCGGCACCAATATCCTGGCGCTCTATCTGCATGAGCGGTTCGGCTGGCGCACGGGCTATATCCAGCTTGCCATCGACCTCCTGATTCTGGCTGCGGCCTTATTCGTGCTGCCGACGCAGAACCTGCTGCTGTCCATCCTCGGCGCCGCCATCGTCAGCTCAGTTCTAGCCATCAATCACAAGCCTGATCGCTATATCGCCGTAAGTTATTGATTGGGCGCGACAAGTCATCGGAGTATTTCGTGGGCCGATTGACTGGCCTGCATTTGACGCATGCGCATAGCAAGACGGCGTTAACCTTGCCAGCGCAGGCTCGGTGCGGGCTAGATTGATGGAGACCCAAATGCACGAAGATATTCAGCAGCGCGCCTATCTTCTCTGGGAAGCCGATGGCCGTCCCCAGGGTCAGGACCAGTCCTACTGGTTCAAGGCTGTAGCCGAAATTGCCTCAGACGCTGCCAAGACCATCAAGCCGCCGCGCAAACGCGCCCCGCGCGCCAAGAAGGTCGTTGCCAACGCAGCATGAATACGGCTGTCGAGTTATGGACTTGAGGGCGGGAGTGGTGCATGGCGCCGCTCCCGCTTTCGTCTGGGGCTACCAGACTCGCGGCCAGTAGACGTCGTCGGCATAGTCCAGCGGAATGGGCGAGAGCCGACCGATCGCCTGGGCGGCGAATTCGATCTGCGCAGCGATATGGCGGATACTGTCGGGCATCGGCGTGCCGGTCACGAATTCGCGGACCCGCCACTCTTCGATCTTCAGCGACTTGAGGCGCCTGCGGGCCTCGAAATGCACATCCTCGACATCGACGGGGCGCTGCGCCGAGATCCGCTCGGGTGTCGCTTCCGTCCACTCCCTCGACCCGCTGATGACTGCGAACCGCACGATACGCCTGCCTTTTCCTGCTGCCCTCCACTCGGGCGGCTTGGATCAATATGTCATCATTCCGTTACATAACCCGTAACGACCAGCACCGGGGCGGCATGGCAGCCATGCGCTTCTGACCGTGCATGTCCTCCCCCGAATCCGGTGCCGACATTCGGGAGGCATGCTAGGTTTCAGCCATGTCCATTCTCTACCTGATGGCCGCCAAGGCCGAATTCGGCCCGCACCTGGCCGCCCGCATCAAGCCCGTGATGATCGGCATCGGCCCGGTGGAGGCAGCGCTTGCCGCGACCATGGTTCTGGCCGAGCGGCGTGATAGCCTGCCGCGGCTCGTCGTATGCCTGGGATCAGCTGGGTCGCACCGGCTGACCCAATGCGGCGTTTATCAGGCCATTTCTGTGTCCTATCGCGATATGGACGCTTCGGCGCTGGGCTTTCCGAAAGGCGTGACGCCCCTGCTCGACCTGCCGCCGACGCTCGATCTCGTCCCGGCGGTGGCCGGGCTCGTGCCCGCTACGCTTTCGACCGGTGCGAATGTGGTCACCGGCCCCGCTTATGATGGGTTGATCGAAGATATGGTCGATATGGAGACCTTTGCAGTCAAGCGCGCCTGCCAGAGCTTTGGCGTGCCGCTCCTCGGCCTGCGGGGTATTTCGGACGGTGATGAAACCGTCAGCCGCATCGAGGACTGGACGCAATATCTGCATATCGTCGACGAGCGGCTGGCTGAGGCGGTCGACCTCGTGGAAACGGCCTTTGCGGCCGGCGAGATCGACCTGACTGCCTAGCGGTTTTGCTTGCGGTCGCGGCGCTTGCGGCGCCAGGTGGTCCACCAGCGGCCGCCGCGCAGAATGGCACTGTTGACTGGACTTTGCAGGAAGATCAGATCAAGCGCGAGCAGCAGCAGGCCCAGCGGCAGCATCCAGAGGCCCAGGACCGGCAGGAAGCTGAAAATGCCGCCAAGAACCAGCAGGATGCCGAGCGGGATGCGCACCCAACGGGCGCCCGGACGGCGCAAGCGTGCCAGCCAGTCGGCGGCGGCTGTCGGGATCCTGCGCTCGAGTTTGTCGAACAGCCGATTGAGACGTTGTGCGCTCTTGCTTGTCATATCGTAACCGTTCGGCTCCCTGTTGTTCTGCCGTTTTTGTTGGGGTCGAAGTCATCAAGTGTGAACGGAACTTGTGTCCGGCCAATGGCGTTCCGCCCATAACCAGGGAGTAAGCCATGCGTCTTGAAGATATGTTCACCTCTCGCCGCCGCAATGACGATCCGCTCGAAATGCTTGCCGCCCAGATCGGTGATCTCCGTCGCCAGACCCGGGACATCAGCCGTGCCCTTTCGCACAATGCCGGGGATGTCGCAGGCGATCTCGGCGAACTCATGACCGACTGGGGGCGCGACGCGGCGCGTCAGGGTGCCTGGCTTGCAGGCGCGGCCAGCCGCAAGGCCGTTCAGGGTGCGCGCGCTGTGCAGCGCGATCCCGTGCCACTGCTCGCCGTGCTCGGCACTGCGGTGCTTTTGACCAGTCTTTTGTCGTCGCGACGCCGCTAGCAAACTCTTAACCTTGTTCTTGAGGCCTTCTTTAAGGCTGTCGGCGCATTTTCGGACCAAGCCGCAACTCGGCAACACTCCGGAGATGCACCGTGGCCCACCTTGCCCGCCTCGCCCTTCAAATGTCGGCCCTTGCCGTTCTTGCCACCAGCCTTGCCGGCTGCAGTTTTCTTGGCATCAACTTCGGCATGGCGCAGATGAGCGAGAAGGAATGCATGATGCGGGCCATGTATTTCGAGTCCAACCGATCCAGTCCCGATGGCATGCTCGCCGTCGGCACCGTGGTGATGAACCGCCTCGGCGATCCGCGCTATCCCAAGTCGGTCTGCTCCGTCGTCGGGCAGAAAAACCAGTTCGCCCAGGGCGTGCTGACCAAGCCGATGACCGATAGCGGGGCTGTGCTCGCGGCGCAGGTTGCCGATCAGGTCCTGCGCGGCGTCCGCCATCCGGGCGTTCAGAATGCTCAGCATTTCCATACGGCTGGCCTGCGTTTTCCCTATGACAACATGTTCTATGTGCTCGAAGCCGGCGGCAACGAATTCTACGAGAAGCGCACGCGCTAAGCCGGTGGGACTAGCATTGTTTTCCCGGGCGGATGACACCGCCCGGTATTGAGCACGCTCCCCAAAAGTGTGAGCGCCGGCGGGCTAGAAATCGCCCCCGATATCGAAATCACCCCAATCGCCGCCGCCGTCGTCCATGCCGGGATCGTCAGCTTCGGGCTGTGCCGACATGTCCGGTTCGCTCGCCTGGGCTCCGCCCGCGAACATGCCCGCGATGGCGCTGCCCAGGAGAAGGCCACCGGTGACGCCAAGCGCTGTCTGCGCCGCGCCGGCCAGGAAGCCGCCGCCGGATGGCTGGCGCCGCTCATAATCCTCATTGCCACGGCCCCATGGGCCGCGGCGTTCGGGCGCCGGTTGGGCCGGTTGGCTTGGTCTATCAGTGCCGAAGATGCCGCCCAGAAAACCACCCTGGCCCTGCCGGGCCTCCAGCGCTTCGATACGCTGCTGCGCTTCACGGAGGGCCGCTTCCTGCACGATGATGGTCTGGGCCATGTAATAGGCCGATGCCGGATTTTCGGAGAGGCGCTGGCGGATCAGGCGCTCGGCGTCGTTGTCGCGCGGGGCGCTGTTGCGCTCCACATTGTGCAGACGCTCGAACAGGTCATCGATGGCGCGTTCGTCTTCGTCTCTGATCATGGTGTTCTCCCTCGTCTGGAATTGGACATGGGGAGAGCGCCGCCGCGATACAATGGTATCGCGTTTCGGTCACGGCGATTTCAGTCGTCTGCGGGGGCGTCCGGCTGCCAATGCGACACCTCGCTCTGGCGCAGCACGAAGCCGATAACCGCCGCGACGGCCTCGTAGAGTTCGATGGGGATGGTGTCGTCGACCTCGACATGGCTCAGGGCTTCGGCCAGCACAGGATTGGCCTCGATGACGATGTCGTTCTCTTCAGCCAGGGCGACGATCTGCTCGGCGATCAGGCCCCTGCCCTTGGCGACGATGCGCGGAGCGTGGTCTGTCTGTCGATCATATTGCAGCGCTACGGCAAGAGCCCTGGACTTGGCTTCGTCTGTCATCGGCGTGCATCCAGAAACTGGCCGGAGCTTGCTGGCGCGGGCGCGTCGCCGGGCGCGCCCTGGCGCACCACCAGTGCACCGGGTTTGAGGCCAACGGCCTCGAGGCTGGTCCGCAGCTCTTCGAGGTTGGCGGTGAATTCCTTGGCGGTCTCGTCGCGATCGGCCCAGAGCATGATCCCAACGGTTTGCGCGCGCAGGGAGACCTGAGCGCCGACTTCGCCGAGATCACGC
>NZ_JAFKHD010000414.1 GCF_017307565.1 Devosia sp. | reverse complement strand
TCCGCAACGGCAAGGCCGAAATCTTCTCGGAAATGCCGCGCACTGCCGTCGTCGCTTCCGCCTGATGTCGCCGGTCATCGAAACCGCGCGCCTGCAGCTTCGACGCCATGCGGTCGCCGATTTCGATTCCTGCTGCCGCCTCTGGGGCAGTGCTGAGGTAACCCGCTTCATCGGCGGTCGCCCCAGCACGCCCGAGGAGGTATGGGCGCGTATCCTGCGATATGCCGGCCATTGGGACCTGCTCGGCTACGGCTATTTCGTTGTGGTCGAAAAGCAGTCCGGCAAGGTGATCGGCGAATTCGGCCTCGCCGATTTTCGCCGCTCCATCGAACCGCCTCTGGCAGACCCCGAGGCGGGCTGGGTGCTGCACCCCGATTTCCACGGCAAGGGCCTTGCTGCCGAAGCGCTCACGGCCCTTCTCGATTGGGCCGACACGACCGCCATGCCCCGCACCTGCTGCCTGATCGACCGGGCCAACACACCCTCGCTGCGCCTGGCCGCACGCGTCGGATATGTAGAGCAGGGGACGGTCTCTTATCACGAGAAACCGTCCATTCTGCTGGTGCGCGGCTAGGCGCTGACACCTGCTCCAAGTCTCCCAATCCAGCGTGCCATCCCCGCGAAAGCGCGGATCTCCATTATGGAACGGGGAACGACGCTCTGGAATTCAGAGCGTCTTCGCCACCTCTTCCAACTGCGCGGCGCACAGCCCCCAGCCTTCATGGAACCCCATCTTCTCGTGGGTCTCCTTGTCTTCCTTCGTCCAGTGCCGGGCAACGGCAGTGTAGCGCGTCTTGCCGCCTTCCTCGTCAAAGGTCAGCGTGCAGGTAAAGAACGGCTTTCCCGAAGGCTTCCAGTTGCCGACATAGGCGTCGGTGAACACCAGCTTCCGGTTCGGCACCACTTCCAGATACTGGCCGGGATTGGGATATTCATTGCCGGCCTCGTCCGCCATCACCACCTCGGTGGCGCCGCCGGCGCGCACATCGACCGTAGCGCGCGGCGTGCTCCATGGGCGCGGCGCAAACCACTTCATCATCAGCTCCGGCTCCGTCCAGCAGCGATAGACCGCTGACGGCGAAGCGTCGATCAGTCGGCTGAGAACGAGTTCGCGTTCGGTATCGATATCTTTGTGGACGCTCATGTTTTGCTCCTGGCAAGCGTGGTCTCAATGTGAAGGCGACGAAGCGATCCGCCCGCCTTCGACATTTTCGGATGAAAATATCTTATCGGCCCAAACTTCTGTTGTATGGAAGTTTGGTTTGCGTTCGCGGGGGCTGTCGTGCCGAGACTTGATCATGAACTGAATGGCCAATGGACGATGACTTGTCTCGGCGGCCCCGGCATGCGTCCCTGTCTCCCCGATGCCATTCCCGCCACCGTTCCGGGCACGGTTCACACCGACCTTCTGGCCGCCGGGCTGATCCCAGATCCCTATCTCGACCTCAACGAGATCGCCGTCGATTGGGTCGGCCGCTGCGATTGGCGATACGACACAAGCTTCGCCTGGGCCGACAACGGCGCTGAACACGTCGATCTTCTCTTCTCTGGCCTCGATACCTTCGCCACGATCACGCTGAACGGCGCGGTTCTCGGCAAAACCGCCAATATGAACCGCAGCTATCGCTTCTCCGCGCGCGATCATCTCCGCTCTGGCGAGAACCATCTCTCCATCGCTTTCGAATCCGCCTGGAAGCGTGGCGAGGCCCTGGACCAACTCTACGAACCGCGCCCCAACAACTATCCAGGCCCCGCCAACCTGATGCGGAAAATGGCCTGCAATTTCGGCTGGGACTGGGGACCAACCCTTGTCACGGCCGGCCTTTGGCAGGGCGTCTCGCTACAATCGTGGTCTGGTGCGCGCCTGCGCTCGGTCCGTCCCGAAATCACCCTCGCCGGCGCCGATGGCCACGTCCGCATTCACGCCGATGTGGAAGGCGAAACCGAGAACCTCAGCCTCCGCGTCACCGTCGCCGGCGAGTCGGCCATCGCGCCCGTCGGCCCAATCGAGTTGGCCGTCCCCAAGCCCGAACTCTGGTGGCCCACCGGCCTTGGCAACCAACCCCTTTACGGCCTGCTGGTGGAATTGCTCGCCGGCGAAACCGTCCTCGATACCTGGCAGCGCAACATCGGCTTCCGCTCTCTCCGTCTCGACACGACCCCGGACGCCGAAGGCACGCCCTTCGCTTTCGTGGTCAACGATGTGCCGGTCTACATCTGCGGCGCCAACTGGATCCCCGACGATTGCTTCCTGCCGCGCGTCACGCCTGAGCGTTATGCCGCCCGCATCGCCCAGGCCAGGGCGGCTAACATGAACATGCTCCGCGTCTGGGGCGGCGGCATCTACGAAACCGAAGCCTTCTACGAGGAGTGCGACCGTCAGGGCATGCTCGTCTGGCAGGACTTTCTGTTCGCCTGCGCCGCCTACCCCGAAGAAGGTGATCTGCCCGCCGAGATCGAAGCCGAAGCGCGCGAAAACATCATTCGCCTTATGCCCCATCCCTCGCTGGTGCTCTGGAACGGCAACAACGAAAACATCTGGGGCTGGTTCGATTGGGGCTGGCAGGACGCCCTGCAAGGGCGCACCTGGGGGCAGGGCTACTATCTCGATCTCCTGCCGCGCCTCGTCGCCGAGCTCGATCCGACACGCCCCTATTGGGCCGGCAGTCCCTATTCCGGCTCCATGGACATCCACCCCAACGACCCGGCCCACGGTTGCACCCACCTATGGGATGTCTGGAACGAGATCGGCTATGAGCACTATGCCGATAGCGTCCCGCGGTTCTGCTCCGAATTCGGCTGGCAAGCGCCGCCCACCTGGGCGACCCTCACCCAATCGGTTCACGACAATCCGCTCACGCCATCGTCCGCCGGTGTCTGGCACCACCAGAAGGCCACCATCGGCAACGACAAGCTGCTGCGCGGTCTCAAGGGCCACTTGCCCGTGCCCGAGACCATGGACGATTGGCACTTCGCCACCCAGCTCAATCAGGCTCATGCCATCAAATTCGGCATCGAGCACATGCGCAGCCATCGCGGCCGCAACATGGGCTCCATCGTCTGGCAGCTGAACGATTGCTGGCCCGTCACCTCATGGGCAGCCATCGACGGCTATGCGCGCCTCAAACCCCTCTGGTACGCGCTACGTGCCGTTTACCATCCGCACCTGCTGACCATCCAGCCACGTGGCGAAGGCCTCAGCGTCATTGCCGTCAACGAACGCACCCTGTTCTGGCGCGGTCCCGTCACGGTCAAACGCCTACGCATCGATGGCACCGTCCTCGCCGAGTGGACACACTGGCGCCTCAGCGCCGACCGTCTGTCAGCGGCCGAACTACCTATTCCCGCCGATATCGCCACCATGGGTGACAAGGCCGATGAACTGCTCGTCGCCACCATGCACGACAGCACCGCCTTTCACTATTCCGCTGAAGATGTGGACCTGAACCTGCCGAAACCGGAATTCGATCTGAAGGTCGAGAAGGCCGCCGACGGCTACGACGTCACGGTAACGGCCAAAACCCTGATCAAGGATCTGTGCCTTTTTGTCGACCGCATCCATCCAGATGCGACAGTAGACGATATGCTGGTGACCCTGCTGCCGGGGCAGAGCAAGACATTCAACGTACGATGCGCCGCGGAACTGGACCCAAACGTGCTTTCAAACGCGCCAGTCTTCCGGTGCGCAAATCAACTGGTTCAGTAGCTGGCCACATTCCCGGCGCGGCACCCGCACCACCTCCGTCGTCATTGCCGGGCTTGTCCCGGCAATCCATCTCACCTCTGCATGGGCCACCGGGTCAGGCCCGGTGGTGACGATGAGCAAAAAATAGCGATGGTGGTGGTGCCCTTCTGACCTAGCGGCGGAGCGAGGCCAAAGCCAGTCGCAACCGTCCCTTGTGCTCGGCCAGCATCGCCTTGGCCGCCGCAAGGTCATTGACGCCCGCCGCCAGAAGCACAGCAGGCTTCACGGATCCTTCTGTCGTTTCCAGCGCCGCCGCTGCCTGATCCTCGCTCGCCCCGGAGATCGACGCGACGATCCCGCGTGCGCGCTCGCGCAGCTTGATATTGTCGGCCACCACATTGACCATGAACCCGTCATGCACATGACCAAGATGGATCGCCATTAGCGTCGAAAGCATGTTGAGCGCAATCTTCTGCGCCGTACCCGCGCCCATGCGGGTGGAGCCGGCAATCACTTCCGGCGGCGTCGGCAGGCAGATGCCGACATCCGCCATATCGAGAATGGGCGCCCCCGCATTGTTCGAAAGCCCGATCGTGTGTGCTCCGGCGGCCTTCGCCGTCTGCAGCGCCGCGAGCGGGAAGGGGGTCTGTCCGCTGGCCGTCAGCGCGATCATGCAGTCATTCGGCCCCAAATCCAGTTCCGAGGCTGCCGCAATCGCTGCGTCCTCGTCGTCTTCTGGCCCGCCCGTCATGCTCACGAGGGATTCGAGCCCGCCAGCCAGCAAGACCACGATTTTCTCGCGCGCGATGCCATAAGTGCCCGGAAGCTCCAGTGCATCGGCGAGCGCCATCAGCCCAGAACTTCCCGCTGCAACATAGACAAGACGTCCGCCCGCTTCGACGCTGGCCGCGGCCACGGCTGCGCCATCGGCGATCTCGGGCAGCGCTGTTGCCACACTCTGGGCCGCCTCCGCTTGGCCCGTCGCCAGCAGCGACAGAATTTCCACCGGCGAGCGCAGTTCGAGCCCTTGGGCAGCCGCGTGGCGTTTTTCCGTTTGTCTTTCGGCCATTGAATACTCCTCGCTGGGATAATGCCAAAAAAATACCACTTGTCCAGCAGGGCGCCTCGGGCCATAACCCGACTATCGCCGCGCCCAAGGTTTCGTTGAGAAATGTCCAGCGCTCTCGCGCTTTGCGCCGACACCGAGGGAAGCGCGATCTGGCGAATGGTATTTTATTGGTATTGTGAATGAGAGCGAGTGCAGGCACCTTGTACCGTCGAGCGGGGTACGGTGATGGCAGAGAACAGGGGGCACAACATGTCTGAGACATACGAGACCTTCTTTTCCGATCGCCCCGTCACGCTGCCGCAGGGTGGCCCGCTTTATCTGCAGCTCAAGCGCTGGGTCGAAGAAGCCATCAAGAGCGGCGCGCTCAATCCCGGTGATGCGCTTCCGTCCGAGCGGGACTTGGCCCTCAAGGTCGATGTGTCGCGCGTTACCGTGCGTAAGGCCGTGTCGCAGCTCGTGCAGGAAGGCGTTCTCGTGCAGCGCCATGGCTCCGGCACCTTTGTCGCGCCGGCCACGCAGCGCGTCGAGCAGTCCCTTTCCCAGCTGACGTCTTTCACCGAAGACATGGCCCGCCGCGGCATGGCCGTGCGCGCCGAATGGCTCGATCGCGGCCTTTATCTGCCGTCCCCCGAAGAGACCGTCACCCTTGGTCTATCATCGGGTGAAAAGGTCGCGCGCATCGCCCGCCTGCGCCTGACCGGTGACATGCCGCTCGCCATAGAGCGCGCCAGCCTTTCAGGCTCGATCCTCCCCGATCCTGCCAGCATCGTGGATTCGCTCTACAAGCACCTCGATATTTCTGGCAATCGCCCCGTCCGCGCCATCCAGCGCATCAGGGCCGCACATCTCAGTGAGGATGACGCTCACCTCCTGCAGGTTCCGGTCGGCTCCGCCGGCCTCAATATCGAGCGTACCTCATATCTCGCCTCCGGGCGTGCCATCGAGTTCACGCGCTCCATCTATCGGGGCGACATGTATGACTTTGTCGCCGAGCTGCGGCTTGGCGAAGCCCCTGTCAACGGAGCGATCAAGCCATGACCAGCCAGACGCATATGCGCCGCGAAGTCGACGAAATCCCAGAGGTCGTCGCCCGTTTCCTCGTCGAGGCAGCCCCTACGCTCGATGCGGCCGCCGAGCGCCTCCGCGCTGTCGATCCGGCGCTGGTGGTGACGGTTGCCCGCGGATCATCCGATCACGCCTCGGCCTATCTGAAATACGCCATCGAACTGACGCTCGGTCTGCCCGTTGCATCCATCGGCCCTTCCATCGCCTCGATCTACGGCAAGGACCTGCGCCTCGGTAAGGCTGCGGCCATCGCTATTTCCCAGTCCGGCAAAAGCCCTGACATTGTCGGCATGGCGCAGTCGGCCCGTCGCAGCGGCGCCACCACGATCGCCATTACCAACACCGCCGGCTCGCCCATTTCCGAAGCCAGCGATTTTACCATCGACCTCCACGCCGGCCCCGAAAAGAGCGTCGCCGCCACCAAGAGCTTTGTGACCTCCGTCGTTGCAGGCCTGGCGCTGCTCGCGCGCTGGAGTGGCGATGCTGATCTCGCCCGTGCTGTAGCCGCCTTGCCCGAGAGCCTTGCCAAGGCCGTTACCTGCGATTGGTCGCCGCTGATCGGTGCCCTTGATGGCCACAATGCCCTCTACGTGCTCGGCCGCGGCCCCGGCTTCGCCATCGCCAACGAGGCGGCGCTAAAGTTCAAGGAAACCTGCAACATCCAGGCCGAATCCTATAGCGCCGCCGAAGTCATGCATGGCCCCGTCGCCATCGTAACCCCCGGTTACCCGGTGCTTGGCCTTGCCGCCCGCGACGCCGCCGAGGCTTCGGTGGCCGATATGGCGCACAAGCTTGCAGGGCAGGGCGCCTTGGCCTTCCTCACCAGCGACCGTCCGGGCGCCGCCAGGTCCTTGCCCTTCGCCGCCACCGGTCACCCAATCACCGATCCCCTGGCGCTGATCGTCTCCTTCTACGGCTTTGTCGAAGCGTTATCTCGCCATCGCGGGCTCAACCCCGACGTCCCGCCGTCCCTCAAGAAAGTTACGGAAACAGTATGAGCGATCTCCTTGCCATTTCTGGCGCCCGCATTTTCGATAGCCAGACCTGGCACGACAACGCAGCTCTGCTCATCGAATTCGGCTATGTCGCTGGCATCGTCCCGCTCAGCGAAGTGCCTGCCAATGCAGAGAAGGTCGAACTCGACGGCGGCATGATCGTGCCGGGTTTCATTGACCTGCAGGTCAATGGCGGTGGCGGCATTCTGTTCAACAACGACACCTCGCTCGACGCCATCCGCACCATCTGCGCCGCTCACGCCCAGTTCGGCACCACCGGCCTCCTGCCGACGCTGATCACCGATACGGCAGCCGTCAATGAAAAGGCCATCGCTGCTGGTCTCGCCGCAGCCGATGCACACGTGCCCGGTTTCCTGGGGCTCCACCTCGAAGGGCCGCACCTGTCCCTCGCGCGCAAGGGCACTCACGATCCCGCTCTTATTCGCCCGATGGATGAATCCGACGTCGCCCGCATCAAGAAGGCGGCAGAAACTCTGCCCAACCTCATCTGTACCGTCGCCGCCGAAACCGTGACGCCGGCCCAGATCACGATCTTGTCCGACGCCGGCGCAGTGGTCAGCATTGGCCATTCCGATGCTGACTACGAAACAGCCATGGCCGCATTCGCAGCCGGCGCGACCATGTCGACGCATCTCTTCAATGCCATGAGCCAGATGGGCAATCGCGAACCCGGCGTTGTCGGCGCGACCCTCGATCGTCCGGAAGCCTTTGCCGGCCTCATCGCCGACGGCATCCATGTACACCCCGCCAGCATTGGCGCTGCCCTGCGCGCCAAGCGCGGCCCGGGTCGTATCTTCCTTGTCACCGATGCCATGTCGCAGACCGGCACCGACATCCAGACACTGACCCTCAACGGTCGGACCATCACCCGTGCCAATGGCGCCCTGCGCCTCGCCGATGGCACCCTAGCCGGCGCCGACCTCGACATGATTGATGCCGTCAATTTCATGATCGACACCATCGGCCTCGATCTCGAAGAGGTTCTGCGTATGGCCTCGCTCTATCCGGCGGAAGCCATGGGCATCGAAGAGACCTACGGCACGCTGCAACGCGGCGCAGTGGGCAGCTTCGCCCACCTATCCGATGATCGTCAGATCAAAGCGACCTGGATCGACGGCGCCGAAGTCTATCACGCCTGAGGTTCAGCCCACGAAATCTCCTCCCCGGCTCGCCGGGGAGGGCTTTTGCTGACCCGCCGACTATCCCCGCCCAATGTAGGGCATGTTGGTCGCCATCACGGTCATGAACTGCACATTGGCGCTGAGCGGCAGTCCCGCCATGTAGCGCACTGCTTCAACGACATGCGTCACATCGAATGTCGGCTCCGGCATCATCGTGCCATTGGCCTGAAGCGAGCCGGAGTTCATCTGGCTCGTCATATCCGTCGCTGCATTTCCGATATCGATCTGCCCACAGGCAATGTCATAGGCCCGCCCGTCGAGCGAGATCGCCTTGGTCAATCCCGTAATCGCGTGTTTCGAGGCCGTATATGAAGCGGCCTGCGGACGTGGCACGTAGGCCGAGATCGATCCGTTGTTGATAATGCGGCCACCCCGTGGGGCCTGTTCGCGCATCAGGCGGAAGGCTTCGCGAGCGACATAAAACGCACCATTGAGATTCGTATCGATCATTTCGCGCCATGTATCGACGTCGAGATCACCAAACGACCGTGCCGGCGCAAAGCGGCCTGCATTGTTGAACACGAGATCCAGGCGGCCATGCCGCTCCCGAATCTGTGCAAAGAGGGCAGCCACCGATTCTGGGTCGGTCACGTCGCAAACAACGCCCCTGACACGGCCCTCGCGCTCCATCGCATCCACCAGGTCGGCTCTCCGGCCACAAATAGTCACCTGCCAGCCAGCCTCCGCCAGTCCCATCGCCACGGCCTTGCCGATACCCGACGTTCCCCCCGTTACCAGCGCAAATCCAGCGGTTGTCATAGTCTCTCCTCCCACAACGCGGTCATGATTACGCCATGTGTCGGGCAGTGCGCTACGTGTGTCAAATTCCGTCTCACGGCCGTGTGATTTAGCCCTTGAGATCGCGGAAACCCCTGAAAAGCGGCGTTTTTTAATCACCCGTTCAGATGTCTTAACAGGTGGTTTCGATCTGTGTGCTGAATCTGCAACATCCGGATCGCAACCATATTGTGGCGAGGCAAATCCAGCTTTGTTCGATTGCGTCCGTGTTTTGCATGCGTAGAGTGGGTCTTGCGAATCCATGCATGGGATCGTTTGTCGGTCGCAACGCGACGGCAACACACTGCACCACGAATAGTGTGGTCGCGTTTCGACAAACCGCTGGGTAACCGGCACCAAATGACTGACTTTGGAGGTCAACTAATGAAACTCAAGAGCCTTATCCTCGGTTCTGTTGCCGCTGCTGGTCTCTCGACCGCCGGCTTTGCTGCCGATCTTGGCGTTCTCACCTCGCTCGACGTCTGCGATGCTCTCGGTCTCTCGGGCCTGACCATCTCGTCCGACACCAACTGCCTGCAGCTCTCGGGCGGCGTTTCCTACGAATTCTCGTTCGGTGATTGGAATACCGAAGTTGCGGTTGCTCGTACGAAGGACGGCGACCGTAACATTATGGCTGGTGGTAGCTACACCGACGCTGCTGGCGTTACCTACCGCAATGATTGGGAATCCAAGGTCGAAGCATGGCTGAAGGCTGTCGGTACTGCCGATAGCGATTTTGGCCCGGCTAAGGCTGTTATCAAGCTGAAGAGCGTTGAGCGCCTGCAGACTTGGAACGCTGGTCAGTCGAACCGTGCTAACGTACAGCCGGCTGGATTTACTGCTGGTACGGTCGTTAACGGCGATACCACCGCTGGCTTCGAGATTGATGAAGCTTATGTCTCGGTCGGCGATACAACCGTTCTCATGGCTGGTAAGAAGGGCTCGATTGCCAATCTTGGCGATGATGCCCCGTTCAACTTCCTTGGTCTGTTCAACTCGGACTCCATCGACGGCAAGGGTGTCGGTATTGACGGTGACTATGCCGGCCTCGGCGGTCATGTCATCCAGGTCGTTTCGGATCTCGGCAACGGCGTGAACGTCGGTGTTGGTCTTGAAAACCTTGGCGGCGATTTCAGCCTCGGTTCGACCGCTGTGGGTTCGACCGCGTCCGGCCTGCCTGCGAATCAGCAGGGTACGCTCGTTGGCGTGATTTCCTACGCTGGTGAAGGCATCACGGCGCACGCCACCGGCGCTGCTTTCGGTATCCTCGACGGCAACGTTGAATCGTGGGCCATTCATGCCGGCGCAACTGGCACCTTTGATGCCTTCAAGGTTCGCGGTGCGGTCGCATACTGGGATAACGCCAAGTTCTCGGGCGTCGACGTCCTGAACGCGCTGGTTAGTGTCGAAGGCACGTTTGACCTGTTCAAGATCGCTCTCTCCGGTGAAGTTGCGAACTTCAACGCAGGTGGCGTGAACTCCACGGACTACGGTGTTGGTGGCTCCATTGGCGTGAACGTCACCGAAGGCGTGGATATTAACCTCGGTGCTCGCTATTTCTTCGACGACGTACGTGACGAAGGCACCACCCAGGTTGCTGCTCAGATCGTTGCAGCCGTTACTGAAACCATCAAGGTCACCGGCGAAGTCGGCGGTTACTTTGGTTCGGCGATTGCTAACAACGCAGGCTTCACCAACGACTCCGTGTTCTACGGTGCTGCTGAACTCGCCTGGGCTCCGGGCGGCGGCTTCACCTCGTCCGTCAAGGGCGAAATCAACTCGGAATCGGCCTACAAGGTCACCTTCAAGGCTGCCAAGTCCTTCGAATAATCGAAGCTTTGGTTCCCAATTGGAAAGGCCCGGCGCAAGCCGGGCCTTTCTGCTTTTGCGGTCTTGCTCACGAGCAGCCCTTTGGATCGTCTTGGCAGCGTTGGTCGAATGCCTCGGCCCAGCTAACTCCAATCGCACGTTCCATTTTCCGCGCCCAGCGCTTTTGCCATCGGCGCAAATCATCTAGTTTCGCATCGATGCGGCACATAATGGAATCGATATGAAGAGGCACCTTCGTCACCTCGTGACATCAGGTACGGTAGCGCTTGGCCTGGGAATGGCGCTTGGCGTTCCGTCCATGGCTCAATCGTCTGTGGTTACGGTGCCGCCTCCCCAGGTTCAGGATTATTGGGTGAGCATCTCGCGCCAGCCAGGCGGGACGCTGGTTTTCGACGGCTTTGCGCCGGACGCCGTCGTCCGCGACCAGCTGGGCCAACATGACGGCGCAGACATTTCCTGGCTGAAGCTCGGTAGCGGCGCTCCTGAGGGTTATGGTGCCGCCACGGCGTTTGGCCTCGATATCCTTGACCATCTGTCCGAAGGGCGTTTCGCGCTGCGCGGTTCCGTCCTTACGGTGAACGGCATTGCCGACAGTCAGGCAGACTTTCTGTCGCTGCACGACACTCTGGCGAGCAAAGTTCCTGCCGGGCTCATTCTCGCCAAGGCCGAAATCTCTGCCCCTCGCGTTGAATCCTACACCTTCTCGCTGCGCCGCCAGCCCAATGGCAACGTGCTCCTTTCTGGCTTCCTGCCAAACCCGGAGTTCGAGCAGCGTCTGCTGTTACTCGTTGGGGCACGATCCAGCTCGACCGCGCGCTTCGGCTCGGGCGAGCCGGTCAACTTTGTCGCTGAGCTCGACCGGGTAATGCCGCTCTTTGCCTTGCTGCAAGACGGCGAAGTCAAGCTGGAGAATGGCGCTTGGCTATTCTCCGGCACGCCGAAGTCCGCAGCTGACGCAGATTCTATTCGCGCTGCCTTCTCCACGGATCGGCTCGCGGAAGCGGGCTGGAGTCTCGCTTTGGCCGCCCCGGCGCCGAGCACCACGGCTGTGGCTGAAGCTCCAACTCCTGCCGCGACGGTCCCGGCACCTGAGCTAGCGCCACCCGTAGCCCCCGCAGCGCCATCGTCCCAACAGAATCCGTCGCCGGCGCCGAGCGTCGAAGCGGCTGCGCCGCAACCGGCGGCCGAAGTTGCGCCTTCCGCGGTCGCTGCGCCAGCTGCGCAAGCCGCTGATAACATTGCGCTTTGCCGGTCTCAGCTCGCCGAACTCTCCGCTCAGAACGGCATCCTGTTCCGCTCCGGTGTTGCTGTCCTCGCCGAGGGCGCCGACGTGGTCCTGCAAGCCATCGCCGACGTCGCCAATCAGTGCCCGAGTGCCGCAATCGACGTAGCTGGCCACACCGACTCAGACGGCGAAGCCGCGGCCAACCTGGCGCTGTCCGTCGCGCGCGCTGAGGCCGTCGTTGCAGCCTTGATCAAACTCGGCGTTGGCCCCGAGCGCCTCTACGCAATAGGCTACGGCGAGACCGAGCCAGTGGCCGATAATTCGACCGCGGCCGGTAAGGCGCAAAATCGTCGCATCGTCGTTTCGGTTCGCGACGGCGCCTGAATTCAGGCGGCCTTACTCCGGCCGCCGGCTGCCGTTCTGAAAACGAAGTCGGCGACGGCTTCGATCTCCTCGTGCTGATCGAAAAGGGCAGGGGAGCCCTGGCCGGCAATGGTCAGGGCCAACGCGTCCGGCCGCCGTCGCACCATTTCCTCATAGGTCTCCCGCCGCAATTGATCCGTCAATTGTGTGCGCAGGATCATCAGCGGAATGCCGTTCAGGGCGTCGAAAAGCTGCCACTGCGGCGTCAACACGTCGTCGAAACTGATCGTTTCCAACGGCGCCAACAGTTTCTCATCAAACAGCGGCCGCGCCCTGCCACGCTTGTCGATGAGGTGGCTGCGCTCCGCGAGGCCATCGAGCGCCTCCTCCGAGAGTTCGGGATAATCTCCAGCCAGCATTCGGCGCAGGCCTGCCGCCACGCGCTTGGCCCCGCGAAGTGCATCGATATGCTTGAGATTGTTGCGCAATCGGACAATGCCGCGCGAATCCACCATCGGCCCGGCGTCGAGCAAAATCGTGCCTGCAACCAAAAGCGGGTGCGCCGCAGCCAGCGCCATGGCCACCTGTCCGCCATGCCCCTGGCCAAGCACGATCGCCGGTCCAACACCGAGCGCCGCGAGAATATCGGCGACGTCGCGCGCGTCAGTGAGAGAGTTGTAGTCCGCCGCCTGCCTGCGATCGTCGGCGCGTCCGCGCCCCGGCAAGTCGATCAGGATCACCGGCCAGTTGCCGCCGCCGAGTCGCCGGAAATAGGCAACGAAGTCGGTAAAGTCGCTCATGTTGCGTTGAAGACCCGCAATGCAGACCAGCGGCCGTTTGCCGCGCGTGAGCGGCTCCGTCACATGGACAGCGGCTCGAACGCTGGCGTCTCGCGTCGCAATAAGCTCCACCGGAAAGGCGGCAAACGGCTTGTGATCGGCCGGAACGGCGCGTCGCTTGCGCAACATGGGTTTTCCTCGTGTCCGCAGACATGCTCGTTTGTGCCCGTCTCCGCCCCTTGCAATCAAGTGCTGATGCTTTTGGGTCGCAGCTTTTTGCTGGCGGCGCCGCGATGGTGCCATTCGCCTTGTGACGGATCGAAGTTGAAAGTATGGTGCGCGTCTCCGAAGGTCCCTTCGGACAATCCCATACACGCGCGACCCGGCTCAACGGGCCAACTGAGGAATACCGACAAAATGCTGCGAGGTTCGATTACGGCACTCATCACTCCCATGCGCGATGGGGCAGTGGATGAGAAAGCCTTCGCCAGCTTTGTCGATTGGCAGATTTCGCAAGGCACCCATGGCCTTGTCCCGGTCGGCACCACGGGCGAAAGCCCCACTGTGAGTCACGAGGAACACCGTCGCGTGGTCGAAATCTGCGTCGAAGTTGCCAATAAGCGCGTCCCGGTCGTTGCCGGCGCCGGTTCCAATTCTACTGCCGAAGCCGTGTCCCTGGCCCAGTTCGCGGAAGCCACTGGGGCCGACGCCGTGCTCTCGGTCGTGCCCTACTACAACAAGCCGAACCAGGAAGGCCTCTTCCAGCACTTTTCGGCTGTCGCCAAGGCCATCGGCATCCCGGTCATTCTCAATTCCGTGCCCGGCCGCACCGTTGTCGACC
>NZ_JAFKHD010000246.1 GCF_017307565.1 Devosia sp. | reverse complement strand
CGCTGGGTTACTGAGTTGCCAGCCTTGCAGCAAGTGTAGAGCCCTCGGGTCAAGCCCGAGGGTGACGGTTCGGGGGTATGCGAAAGCACACCCGCCATTCGAGCGTAGCTCTCATGGCCTGCTCGCCTCAAATCGCGCCACTGGCGCGATTTGCCCTTCGGGACGGCTCTCAGCCGCTCACAATCGCCCGGCTCACGCGACCGTCTCTTTGCAGGATGATCTGCCAGGTTCGGACTTTTTGCGACACGGTGGTGCTGAACGTCTGCGCGTCCTTGATGTCGGTGTCGTTGAGCTGGAGGATCACGTCGTCGACCTGGAGGCCCATGGCTTCCGCCGGGGAATTGGCGGCGACCGCGGTGACGATGACGCCCGTGGCGTCGTAGGGGAGGCCCTTGGACTCGGCGAGGGCCGGGTCGAGCTGGCGCACGGTGACGCCCGAGAAACGCGAGTCGGCAGAGATGGTTACGACGGCATTTTCGGCCGGCGCTGGAGCCGCTTCGACGGGGAAATCGACCGTGGTCTTGGTCGTGCCGCGCAGGCGCTCGAGCTTGGTGGTCTGACCCACGGGCTTGGTCGCGAGGCGGAAGTTGAAGGCACTGGGGTCATCGACCCGCTGACCATCGACCGAGAGAACGACGTCGCCGGACTGGAAGCCGGCACGGGCGGCCGGGCCGTTGGGCGCGACTTCGGTGATGAGCGCGCCATGGGGAGCGTCCATGCCGAGGCTATTGGCGATGTCGGAATCGACGGCCTGCATCTTGGCGCCGAACCATGGGCGGACGATCTGGCCGCCATGGACGCCGGCATCGGCCACGAGCTTGGCCATGTTGGCGGGAATGGCAAAGCCAATGCCGACGGACCCGCCCGACTGGGAATAGATCGCCGTATTGATGCCGACGAGGTGCCCCTGCATATCGACCAGGGCGCCACCGGAATTGCCCGGATTGATGGCGGCGTCGGTCTGGATGAAGAATTCGTAGTCGGAACTTTCAACGCCGGTGCGGGCAAGAGCGGAGACGATGCCCGAGGTGACGGTCTGGCCGGATTGCCGATGGCGAGGACGATATCGCCCACGAGCAGCGCGTCGCTATCGGCAAAAGTAATGGCCGGGAAGCTGACGCCGCGCGTGTCGCGGACGCGGAGGACGGCAAGATCGGTCTGCTTGTCTTCGACAACGACATCGACCGCAAACTCGCGTCCGTCGCTGAGGGCGATGCGGACGTCGGTGGCGCCGTTGATGACATGGGAGTTGGTGAGGATCACCCCAGCCCCATCGACGATGACGCCAGAGCCGAGCGAGCGGGATTCGCGCGGGCGAGACTGGAATTGATCACCGAAGAATCGGGAAAAGAACGGATCGTTGGCGAAGGGGGAAGTCGCCTGGGATTCGATGCGTGTTGCATAGACATTGACCACCGAAGGCGAAACCGCCTGAACGATGGGGGCGTAGCTCAACAGCACCTGCGGCTGACCCGCAGGCACCGTTCGCGTCACGGCTGCGGGTGGGGGTGCTTCGGGTTGCGCCTGGCTCGTTTGAACCTGAGCGGTGCCCGGTGCGTTCCAGGGAGAGAAGGCCAATGTACCGCCGATGGCGATGACCGCTACGGCGAGACCCGAAAAGACGAGTGTTCGCAGAGACATGGGTACGCTCCCAGCTACCTGTTTTAGCCTATTTTGGCCGAGGATTTCTCCGCGAGCAGAGCGCCGGGATTCTGTCACGAAAATGACGTTCGAACATAGTTGTTTCCATGGGCAAATAATCGTTTGCGCCAGGGGGCACGTGGCCCTATATGCAGCGCGAATTTCTTACGGCGCTTCCAGAACAGAAAAGTGGTCGCCGTGAGTTTTCCTTCACCCTCCAGCCCCGAAAGGCCTGTTGTCCAATGACTGACGAGCCGAAGACCGTTTACGCCAATACCTCCGCGCTTATCGCGGCAGAGGCGCCGGACTTTCCTTCCTTCCTCTTCTCGGAGAAGGAGTTCCATAGGGCCGTGAAGGTTTTCAAGAAGGGCTTTGACGGCCTGCTCACCTATGCGGTGAAGTGCAATCCGTCGCCCCACATCATTGCGCAGCTGCACCGCGAAGGCCTCAAGGCGTTCGACGTCGCCTCGAACACCGAAATGGAACTGGTGCGCGACTACGCGCCCGGCGCCGTGATGCACTACAACAACCCGATCAAGAACAAGCGCGAGATCGAGCGCGCTTATGAAGAGTTCGGCGTTCGCTCCTTCACCATCGACCACCCGCAGCAGCTCGACCAGCTGGCCGCAGTGGTGTCGCCTTCGCGCGATGTGGAAGTGACCACCCGCTTCAAGGCCGGCAAGGCGCTGAAGTCCTATGACTTCGGCATCAAGTTCGGCGTGATGGAACAAGGTGCGGCCGAGATCGTCACCGCCGTCGAAAAGATGGGCTATACGCCCAGCCTCTGCTTCCACGTCGGTTCGCAGTGCGAAGACGCCTATGCCTATGAGCGTCACATCGCTGCGGCCG
>NZ_JAFKHD010000413.1 GCF_017307565.1 Devosia sp. | reverse complement strand
GCCGGTACCAGCCCATCGAGCAGCGAGAGCTGCTCGACGACACCTGCGGGGTCGTTGAGAAGCCCATAAAGCGTCACGAAAAGGCTCAGCGACGGCACCAGCGCAAAGAGCAGGAAATAGGTGACGCCGGCAGCCGTCAGCAGCACGCGGTTTTCATTGAACCCGACAAACAGGCGATAACCGATATCCTTCCAGCCTCGCCAGGGAATGGCGCTGGGTCTGGCTGCCCGGCGTCCGCGATCGTGCTGTTTTGCTCTGAGTTGCTGGGTCCGCGTCGACATATCCTGACAACGCCCATGCGTGCCGCTTGGCTCCGCATGGGCGTCAGGATTGGCTCAGGCCGCGGAGGCCTTCTTCCGCGCGATGCGGGCGCGGATGTGTTCGACATCGGCCTGCGGCGTCGCGGCGAACAGGGTCTTGGTATAGTCGTGCTTGGGGTTCGAGAATACCTCGTCCCGGCTGCCATGCTCGACCACGTCGCCAAAGTACATGACCATGACTTCGTCAGCGATATAGCGCACCACCGAAAGGTCGTGGCTGATGAAGACATAGGTCAGGCCGAACTCGTCCTGCAGATCTTTCAGGAGGTTCAGAATCTGTGCCTGCACCGAAAGGTCGAGCGCCGAAACCGGCTCGTCGAGCACGAGAAAGCTCGGGTTCAGCATCAGTGCCCGGGCAATGGCGATGCGCTGGCGCTGGCCGCCCGAGAACATGTGCGGATAGCGGTTATAGTGCTCGGGCTGCAAGCCGACCTTGGTCAGCATGGCCATGGCCTTTTCGCGCCGCTCGGCCGCCGAAAGCTTGGTATTCAGCAGCAGCGGCTCGGCCAGCACATCGCCGATCTTCTGGCGCGGGTTGAGCGAACCATAGGGGTTCTGGAAGACGATCTGCACCTTCTGGCGCAGCTCCCGCGTGACATGGGCGGCATTGGCCGGAATGCCATCGATCAGGATTTCGCCCGAGGTTGCCTCGTCGATCAGCGTGATCATGCGCGCAAGGGTCGACTTGCCGCAGCCGCTTTCGCCCACGACGGCCAGCGTCTTGCCCTTTTCGAGGGTAAAGCTGACGCCCTTGACGGCATGCAGCACCTTTGCCGGCTTCAGAAAGCCGCCGGAGCTGATGTAGTCGCGCTTGAGATTGCGCACTTCGAGAACGGGTGTCGTCATTGGGAGACTCCCGGCGCAGCGGTGAACAGCATGTCGGAAACGGTCGGCAGGCGATCGCCCACGGCATTTTCCGGCAGGGCCGACAGCAGCGCCCGCGTATAGTTCGACTGGGGGTTTTCAAAGAGGGAAAGCACGTCGGCCTCCTCCATCTTGTGCCCCTTATATTGCACGATGACGCGGTCGGCGGTTTCCGCGACCACGCCCATGTCATGGGTGATCATGATCAGGCCCATGCCGGTCTGTTCCTGCAGCCGCACCAGCAGATCAAGGATCTGCTTCTGGATGGTCACGTCGAGTGCAGTGGTCGGCTCGTCGGCGATCAGCAGCTTGGGATTGCAGGCAATGGCCATGGCAATCATGACGCGCTGGCACTGGCCGCCCGACATCTGGTGCGGGAAAGCCTTGAGCTTGTCCGCCGCATCGCGAATGCCGACCTGCTGCAGCAGCTCGACCGCACGATCATGCGCGGCGCGGCCCTTGAGGCCGAGATGCTTGTCCAGCACTTCGCCGATCTGGAAGCCCACCGTGAAACACGGATTGAGGCTGGCGATCGGCTCCTGGAAGATCATGGCAATGTCCTTGCCGATAATCTTGCGCTTCTCGCTGTCCGGCATGGTCAGGAGGTCACGGCCTTCAAAGCGCATGACATCGGCGGTGACGCGGGCAGTGCTCGGCAACAGGCCCATGGTGGCGAGCATCGCCACCGACTTGCCCGAGCCGCTTTCGCCCACAATGGCTAGCACTTCGCGGCTGTCGACCGAGATGTCGATGCCATCGACGGCCTTGAACAGGCCCACCGAGGTGTCGAAGGCGACGGTGAGGTTTTTGATTTCGAGAAGGGACATGGCGTCAGCTCCTCTTCAGTTTGGGATCGAGCGCGTCACGCAGCCCGTCGCCGACAAGATTGATGGCCAGCACAGTGATCAGGATGGCAAGACCGGGGAAGGTCACAACCCAGGGCGCCTTGATGATGAATTCGCGCGCCGTGGCGAGCATGGTGCCCCATTCGGGGGTCGGCGGCTGGGCGCCCATGCCGAGGAAGCCAAGGGCGGCGGCCTCGAGAATGGCATTGGAAAAGCTCATGGTGGCCTGGACGATTAGCGGCCCCAGGCAGTTGGGCAGGATCGTCACCATCATCAGGCGGAAGTGGCTGGCGCCGGAGAGCTTGGCCGCCGTCACATATTCGCGTGACTTTTCGGCCATCACCGCGGCGCGCACAAGGCGGGCAAAGTGCGGTTGCAACACCAGCGCAATGGCGATCATGGCGTTGAAGAGGCCCGGCCCGAGAATGGCCACCAGCACCAGGGCCAGCAGCAGCGGCGGGAAAGCCAGGATAATGTCCATGACGCGCATGATCAGCACGTCGACCCAGCCGCGGAAGTAGCCGGCGAGCACGCCGAGCACCACGCCGACGACCAGCGCGCCGACGACGACAAAAAAGCCGATGAACAGCGAATAGCGTGCGCCATGGATGAGACGCGAGAGAATATCGCGTCCCACCGGGTCCGTGCCCAGAATGAAGCGCGGATCGCTCTTGGGGTCCCAGATCGGCGGTTTCAGGAGCGCGTCGCGATACTGCACGTCAGGCAGGTGCGGCGCGATCAGCGGCGCGAAAATGGCGACGAAGACGAGGATGGCAAAGACGGTAAGGCCGATGACGGCGCCGCGATTGACCGAGAAATAGTACCAGAATTCACGCAGGCCCGAGGCCGGGGAGGTGCTGGCAGTGGTGTTTGTCGTGGCCATGTTACTGCACCCGGATGCGCGGATTGATGAGGGCGTAGAGCAGGTCAACGATCAGGTTCACCGCCATGACGATGAGGGCAATGATCAGCAGACCCGACTGCACCACGACATAGTCACGCTTGGAGATGGAATCGATCATCCACTTGCCGATGCCCGGCCAGGTGAAGATGGTCTCGGTCAGGATGGCGCCGCCGAGCAGCAGGCCGACCTGGAGACCGATGGTGGTGACGACCGGGATGAGCGCGTTCCGCAGGGCATGCACATTGACCACGCGATTGGGCGACATGCCCTTGGCGCGTGCGGTGCGCACATAGTCTTCGCCCAACACCTCGAGCATGGCCGAGCGCGTCTGCCGTGCGATGACGGCGAGCGGAATGGTGCCGAGCACCACGGCGGGCAGGATCAGGTGCCGCAGCGCCGAAACGAAGGCCGGCCAGTTTCCATAGAGCAGCGTGTCGATCAGCATGAAGCCGGTAATGGGCTTCAGGAAGAAGGTCAGCGCGATGCGCCCCGAAACCGGCGTCCACCCGAGATAACCGGAGAAGAAGATGATGAGCAAGAGGCCCCACCAGAAGATGGGCATGGAATAGCCGGTCAGCGCTACGCCCATGGTGATCTGGTCGAACCACGAGCCGCGCTTGATGGCGGCAAAGATACCCGCCGGAATGCCGATGACGACGGCAAAGGTCAGCGCGGTGAACGCCAGTTCCATGGTCGCGGGGAAGAGCGTCATGAACTCGTTGATCACGGGGCGCTTGGTGGCGAGCGAAATACCGAAATCGCCGCGCAGCACGCTCCAGAGATAATTGAAATATTGCTGCCAGATCGGCAGGTTATAGCCGAACTGCTCGCGCAGGATTTCGTAGCGCTCCGGCGTCACGCCGTGTTGCCCGGCCATGGCCAGAATGGGGTCGCCCGGCAAAACGCGCACAAACGCGAAGGCGCAGATGGAAATGCCGATAATGGTCGGCACCAGTAGCGCAATCCTGCGCAGGATATAGTTCAGCATGTGAGGGTCTTGCCCCTTGGGCGCGAGCCCGCCGTTTTGGCGGCAGGCCGGCAGATCCCGTTTCCTGTTTCGGCGAGGCGTGTCCGTGGGCCTTGGCTGGCCCATCCCGATGAAACGTTCTTCGTTTCATCTGACCTCGCTCTGGTCTTAAAAGGCGGAGCCCCGTTCCGGCGTACCGGATCGAGGCTCCTTTGCTTACGAGAGAGGCTTAAGCCTACTCCTGAACGTCCACACCCTTGAAGGAGTGGCTGCCGAGCGGGCTCATCACATAGTTGAGCACGGTCTTCTTCATCGGCATGAACACGCGGCTGTGGGCCAGGGTGATCGCAGGCTCTTCAGCCTTGAAGATTTCCTGAGCCGTGGTGTAGAGCGCGGTGCGTTCTTCCGGATCAGACGAGGTCTTGGCGGCCGAGATGGCAGCTTCGAAGTCCTGGTCACACCAGCTCGAATAGTTCGAGACGCCGATGGCCGAGCACGAGAACAGGGTGGCGAAGAAGTTGTCCGGATCGCCATTGTCGCCGGTCCAGCCGATCATGAACGGGCCCTTGCGGTCGGGCTGCTTGCCGCGCTCGCGATATTCGGTCCATTCGTAGGTCACGATATTGGCGGTGACGCCGACCTTGGCCCAATCGGCCTGGATCAGTTCGGCAACGCGCTGGCCGTTCGGGTTGTAGGGACGCGACACGGGGATCGCCCAGAGGTCGGTCGTCAGGCTGGTCACGCCGGCAGCTTCCAGCATTTCCTTGGCCTTGACCGGATCGTAGACGTCAGCCGGGATGGCATCGTCATAGGACCACATGGTCGGCGGGATCAGGTTCTTGGCGTCCTGGCCAGCACCCTGGTAGACGGCCTCGATGATGGCGGACTTGTCGATCGCCATGGTCAGGGCCTTGCGCACTTCCGGATTGTCGAACGGCGCTTCGGTGGTGTTGTAGGAGATGTAGCCGATATTGAGGCCTTCCTGCTCCTGAACGGTCAGATTCGCGTCAGCCTTGAGGGCTTCGAGATCGGCCGGAGCGGGGTAGGGCATGATATCGCATTCGCCAGCGAGCAGACGCTGGGCGCGCACCGAAGCATCGGTGGTGATGGCGAAGATCAGGTCGTCGATCGGCTGCTTGCCATCCCAGTAGTCGGGGAAGGCGGAATAGCGGATCACGGTGTCGAGCTGGTAGTCGACGAGCTGGAACGGACCGGTGCCGACCGGCTGGGTCGAGAAGGCAGCCATGTCGCCCGAAGCTTCGAGCTGGTCGGCATATTCCTTCGACACGATCGAGGCGAACTGCATGGCAAGGTTTGCCAGCATCGGTGCGTTCGGTTCGGTCAGGGTCAGCTTGACGGTCAGGTCATCGACCTTCTCGATCGAGGCGATGTACTTGGGCATGTCCATGCCCTGGAAGTAGTCCCAGGTCATGCCTTCGAGGTAGTTGTGCCACTTGTTGTCTTCCTTCCACTGACGTTCGAAGGAGAACACCACGTCATCCGCGTTCAGGTCGCGGGTCGGGGTGAAGTAGGACTGGGTGTGCCACTTGACGCCCGGACGCAGGTGGAAGGTGTATTCCTTGCCATCTTCCGAGATGTCCCAGCTTTCGGCCAGGGCAGGGATGACTTCGGTGGAGCCGGGAGCGAACTCGACCAGGCGTTCGAAGATGGTGTGGGCAGAAGCGTCGAAGTCGTTGCCGCCGGTAACCGGGCCGGGGTCGAAGTGTGCCGGCGAGGCTTCCGAGCAATAAACCAGCTGCTTGGCCTGAGCGGCGCCGGCGGCAAGAGCCACCATGGCGGTCGCGGCCATCAGGGTTTTCATCAATTTCATGATTGTTATCTCCCGAGGTAATTCATGCTCTCCGGCGTTCCCGTCCGGAGGCTTGGGCGACACCAAAGCCTAGTTTTTTAGGAAGCGCAATGGGGGAAGTTGACCAATTGGTCAATCATATGACACGGAAATCGCTTTCCACAGAATTGGACGGATGGTTTTGAATCCGTTCGGCTGGGTAAACAGCGCTTGACCGCTTGCGGCCGGTGGTGATCGATACATGCATGACGCAAAAGATCGCCACTCTTTCTCTGCTCGTCGCCGATTATGATGAAGCCATAGCATTTTACCGCGACAAGCTCGGTTTTGCGCTTGTCGCCGATACTCCATTGGGCCCGGGCAAGCGCTGGGTGCTGGTCGCTCCGCCCGGTGACAAAGGCGCGCGCCTGCTGCTTGCGCAGGCCGATGGCGCCGATCAGCGCGCTGCGGTCGGCAACCAGTCGGGCGGACGGGTCATGCTCTTTCTCGAAACCGACGACTTTGCCCGTGACTACGAGCGCATGCGCGCCAATGGCGTCACCTTCCTCGAAGCGCCGCGCCACGAAGCCTATGGCTCTGTTGCGGTCTTTGCCGACCTTTATGGAAACAAATGGGATCTCATCGAACCGCGGGGCTGATCGCATTGCTGGGCCTTGTCCAGCCGGCCCTTGCCCAGGTCCCCGGTTGGCAGTTCTCTCCGCTCCCCGGCGAGGGCGATCGCGCCGCCATGGGCTGCGCCCGCGACACGCCGCAAGATGGCTTCGTCTGCCTCGTCGTGCGCTGCGAAGATGATTTCTCGACCGGCGTCCATGTCTATTCGAGCCGCTTCGGCGGCGATGCCGGCCACTGGGATATGACGCTCGACCGCGAAGATCGCAGTTTTCTCGCCGAGCCTTCCGGCGCTCCCTATGGCGCCCGCATCACCGATGGCGCCGACGTGCTGCTCGACCGGCTGCGTCACGGTACCTTCGTCTATCTTCGCCATAGCACTGACGAAACTGCGCCCTTCGCCTATATCGATCTGTCGGGGTCGATGAAGACCATCGCCGAAGCGCTCTACTGGTGCGCCCCGCGTGTGCCGCCTGCCGAACAAAACCCAGTCTCGGACGTTGATCCGCAGATATCAGAACCAGGAGTAACGCCATGAACCGCCGTCCGCTTGGCCGCAGTGAACTTGTCATCGAACCGCTCGTCCTCGGCGGCAATGTCTTTGGTTGGACGGTGGATGAGGCGCTTGGCTTTTCCATTCTCGACGCCTTCGTGGAAGAAGGCTTTACCGCCATTGACACGGCGCAGGGCTATCCCAACTGGGTGCCTGGCAATCCGCCGGGCATGAGCGAGACCATTATCGGCAAGTGGCTCAAGGCCCGCGGCAATCGCGACAAGGTGCATATCATCACCAAGGTGAATTCCGATCACGACCCCAAGGGCCTCTCCGCCGAGGCGATCCGCACCGGCATCGAAGATTCGCTGCAGCGCCTTCAGACCGACTATATCGACCTCTATTTCAGCCATTGGCCGGCCGACGAATGCAGCCACGAGGAAACGCTTGCTGCCTATGACGTGCTGATCCGCGCCGGCAAGGTGCGCACCATTGGCGCTTCCAACTTCGATACGGGCATGATGAAGGCCGCACAGGATACGGCAATCCTCAAATCCCTGCCGCGCTACGAAGTCACTCAGCCGCTTTTCAATCTCTACGATCGCGAGAAGTTCGAGGAATTGCGTCCCTTCCTCCTCGAGAACGATGTCGGCGCCATCACCTATTATAGCCTTGCGGCCGGCTTCCTCTCGGGCAAGTATCGCTCCAAGGCCGATCTCGGCAAATCCCCGCGCGGCGGCAAGGCGGATAGCTATCTCAATGACAAGGGCCTGGCCATTCTCGGCGCGCTTGATGCGGTCGGGGCGGATCTGGGTGCAACCCCGTCCGAAGTGGCGCTGGCCTGGCTCGTGGCCCAGCCCGGCGTCAGCGCGCCCATCGCCTCGGCCACCTCGGTCGAGCAGGTGAAAAGCCTGGCGCGCGGCGTGCGTTTGCAGCTCGGCGATGATGCCAATGCGAGCCTTACGGCTGCAGGCATGTGAGCTAAACAACTGATATAGCGGCAAATTGACGCTTGGTACTGCCGGCCCGGTTTGACATGATGGATCAGAACGAGGGCAAATCAGCCTTCGCTCTGAAACTCCATTTCGAAGGGGCGGCAGCGGTCCGTCCTACTCCCAGGCCAAATACGGATAGATCAAAGTGAGTGATGTCCCAGTCCCGACCATTGACGTGTTTGACCTTGGTTCGAAAGGTCTGCAGCATCGTGGTTTGCGCCGGGCCAACGAGCGCGCGGTCCTGACCGTTGTCGGGTTCAATCCTGGCCTGTCCAATGCCGAAATTGCCCGCATGTCGGGCCTGGCGCCGCAAACCGTCTCGGCCATCCTCAATGACGTGGAAGCGGTGGGCCTCATCACCCGTGGCGAGGTGCTGCGAGGCCGGCGGGGGCAGCCGGCGACGCCGATCTTCCTCAAGGCCGACGGCGCCTATTCCATTGGCGTCGAGATTGGCTGGCGCCACGCCGATATCGTGGCCATCGATCTCAACGGTTCCCTCGTTGCTCATCACCGCATCAGCTATCTGGAGGCCGATCTGGCCGATCTGCCCGCCCGTGTCGGCATGCTGGTTCAGCAGATGCTCAGCGACTGGCCGCAGGACCGGCGCGACCGGTTGGTCGATATCGGACTTGGCATGCCTGCCAGTATCCATGCGACCGGTTGGCCGCTTGAATCCGCTTTCGGCAGTAAAGTGGGCCCTTCGCCGGCTGAGTTCGCCGCAGAGCTAGAACGGCATACCGGACTGGTCGCAACCCTGTTCAACGATGGCAATGCTGCCTGCTGGGCTGAGTTCATCGCCCGCCCACCTCCCCGGCCAGAGAGCTTTATCTATCTGCTGGTCTCTACCTATCTCGCTGCCGGCCTCATCGGCGAAGGCCGTCTCTGGCAAGGCCCTACCGGCCACTCCGGCGATCTTGGCGCCATGCTCGTCGATCGCAATGAAACCGGCCCTCTCGCCGCCCATGCCATCGGATCCGTTTCTGCCCTGCTCGACCGCCTGAACGCTGCGGGCTTTGCTCTCGACCTTGCCGATATCGACGATTGGGACTGGGATATGCTGGAGCCCGTGGTTGCGAGCTGGCTGGCAGAGTGCGGCGGGGCACTCGCGCTCGTGATCTTTAATACCCACACAGTTGTCGAGACCGGCCTCGTCGTGCTCGACACCATCCTCCCCACGAATTTGACCGCCCGCCTTGTGGAGCAGGTCGTCGCCCAGTTCGAGCGCTTACCCTCTCGCGGCGATATCGAAATCGTGGCTGGCAGTCTTGGTCGGCTTGCTCCGGCCCTGGGCGCGGCAGAGCTTCCGCTCTATCGCCGATACTTTTCCCGGATGCTGCTGGAAAGCCCAGACGACGGGCGATGAGGGGCCCGGCGACCGGCCTCTTTCATGACTCCACGAGACTATCGAGGGCCTCGCGCAACTTGGCGCTGGGGGTGAAGACCACGGTGTGTCGAGGGGTTATCCGGTGCTCGGTACCGGTGCGAGGATTTCGCCCAATCCGCTCGGCGCGGGAGCGTACCGCAAGAGTGCCAAAGCCTGTCAGTTTTACTGTCTGTCCCGCCTTCAACGCATCGCCGATCAACTCGAACATGCGCTGACCAATTGCGTTAACGTCGCTTTTGGCAATCCCCGTCGCGTCGCTCGCGGCGGTGGTGATGAGGGCCCGCGTGACAGTACTAGACAAAGCTGATCTCCTCTAAATAACTTCATATTCCGAAGTTAAGTCACTGTCCAGTCCGGATTCTGGTGACCAAAACCTGATCAAGCCGTTCAAGATATGGTTGACATTTTTTAGAATGGTTATAAATTACGACCCGTGCCGTGGATGGGTCGTCGCTGCGGCCGGCCCGATTAACACCAAGGGATCGATCGCTCGTGAGACTGACTCGCCAATCCAACTATGCCATCCGCACTCTGGTTTATTGCGCGGTTAACGATCCTGAGCTGAGCCGGGTTGCAGAAATTGCTCGGGCCTATGGGATTTCCGAGCTTTTTCTGTTCAAGCTGATCAAGCCGCTGGTCGAAAATGGCCTGTTGCAGACCGTGCGCGGCCGTCATGGTGGCATCAAGCTTGGCCGCCCGGCCGAAGACATCACCCTGCTCGAGACGATTCGTCTGACCGAAGAGAATTTTGCGCTCGCCGAATGCTTCGAAGAGGGCGCCGACTGCCCGCTGATCGGGGAATGCGATCTCAATGGTGCATTGCGCGAAGCGCTGGGTGCGTTCTTTGAAGTGCTCGCCGGCTACACCATTGCCGATCTCGCCAGCAAGAAGCGCTCGATCCGCCAGCGCCTGGGCCTGACCACTACCGAAGCGGTCAATGCCAATCAGGATGGCGAAATCGTCGGCGATATTGTCGCAGCCTGAAAATCTGACTTCCAGACTCAAATATGAGTTTGACAATCAAGTTTATCCGTGGTTGATAGGGGCCATGGTGCAGCGCCCCCGTGGGGCCTGTGGGGTGCAGCGCCAAACGACGGGGCTTGCTGCTGCCGTCTCCCCCGGCCGATCAGGATCCTCAACGTCCTGATCGGCCTTTTCGTTTGTCCCCCGTCCCTCGAAATTGGATGCCTGAGGCGCAGCGTGCTTCAGGCGCATTGATCTGTCGCGGGGCCTATGCTCTATCGCCCCCCGACACTTCCGGACCTTTTTTTGCCCATGGCTGCGCCCCCGCTTCTTTCCCTGCAAGACATCCAGCTGACCTTTGGCGGCACGCAACTGCTCGAATCTGCCGAGCTGATCGTTTCGCCCGGCCAACGCATCGCGCTTGTCGGCCGCAATGGTTCGGGCAAGTCGACGCTCTTGAAAACCGCTGCAGGCATTGTCCAGCAAGATGGCGGCAAGCGCTTTGCCGAACCGAGCGCCACCATCCGCTACCTGCCGCAGGAGCCGGACCTGTCCGCCTATGCGACGACTTTGGCCTATGTCGAAGCCGGCCTTGCGCCGGGCGATGATGAATATCGCGCCCAGTATCTCCTTGAAGCGCTGGGCCTGACCGGCAAAGAAGATCCGAAAACGCTCTCCGGTGGCGAAGGCCGCCGCGCGGCGCTGGCGCGCGTTCTCGCGCCGCAGCCCGACGTGCTGCTGCTCGACGAACCGACCAACCATCTCGATCTCCCGGTCATCGAGTGGCTGCAGCAGGAACTGGATTCCATGCGCTCGGCCATGGTGCTGATCAGCCACGACCGCCGTTTCCTGTCCGATCTCACCCGCTCCACGGTCTGGCTCGATCGCGGCCTCACCCGCCGCATCGAAAAGGGCTTTAGTGCCTTCGAAGGCTGGCGCGATGAAGTGCTGGAGCAGGAAGAAAAGGACCGCCACAAGCTCGACCGCCAGATCGTGCGCGAAGAACACTGGCTGCGCTATGGCGTCACCGCCCGCCGCAAGCGCAATGTCGGCCGCCTCGAGCGCCTCGCTAATCTCCGTCAGGATCGTCGCGACCAGCGCCGCGTCACCGGCAATGTCGCCATGCAAGTCACCGAAGGCCGCACCTCCGGCGCGCTGGTGGTGGAAGCGGAAAACATCTCCAAGACCTTTGGGACCAAGACCGTCGTTCGCGATTTTTCGACCCGCGTGCTGCGCGGCGATCGCGTCGGCCTTGTTGGCCCCAATGGCGCTGGCAAGACCACGCTCATCAAGATGCTTAATGGCCTGCTCGAGCCCGATAGCGGCACGATCAAGCTGGGTTCAGCCATCGAGCTCGCCATGCTCGACCAGGGCAGGGCTCGCCTCGATCCCGAAACGCGCCTCCGCGACGCGCTCACCGGCGGCGGCAGCGACACGCTGAAAATCAACGGCGAGAACAAGCACGTCGTCGGCTACATGAAAGATTTCCTGTTCACCCCTGAACAGGCGAATACCCCCATTGGCAAACTCTCCGGCGGCGAACGCGCCCGCGTCGCCCTGGCCCGCGCCCTGGCGCTGCCGTCCAACGTGCTGGTGCTCGACGAACCGACCAACGACCTCGACCTCGAAACCCTCGACCTCCTGGAAGAGATGGTCTCGGACTATTCCGGCACGGTCATCGTTGTCAGCCACGATCGTGACTTCCTCGATCGCGTCGCGACCTCCATCATCATGGCCGAAGGCAATGGCAACTGGCTCGAATATGCCGGCGGCTACAGCGACATGGTCGCCCAGCGCGGGGCAGGGGTTTCCGCCCGCGTCGTCGAAAAAGCCCCGCCGGCCGAAAAGCCCAAGGCCACAGCACCCGTCCAGACCCAAGCTGCCAAGCGCAAGCTGAGTTTCAAGGAAAAGCACGCCCTCGAAACCCTGCCCAAGGATATCGAAAAGCTCGACAAGGACATGGCGGTCATCAACGCCCGCCTTGCTGAGGGCAATTACTACACCCGCGACCCCAACGGTTTTGCCAAGGATTCCGAGGCTCTCTCGGACCTGGCGACGAAGAAGGCGACGGCTGAAGAGCAGTGGCTAGAGCTGGAAATGTTGCGGGAAGAGCTGGAGGGCTAGGGGCGTCCAACACTCATCGGATGTCACCCCGGCGAAAGCCGGGGCCTATCCTCCGTGGACGGGGTACCCCGATAGTTTGGTGGAAGCTAAAGTATCTCAGGATGGGCCCCGGTCTTCGCCGGGGTGACATCCGTGTTTGCGAAGGCTTCGTCTAAGCCCGCGCCGGCCCCTGCCCAGCGCCAGTCGTCTCAATCGCCTTCGCGATCACCTCAAGATCCGCCGCATCGAGCTCCAAACTCGCTGCATCGATCCAGCCATCGACCTGCGCCGGCGACCGTGCGCCCACGATTGTCGCCGTCAGCCCCGGCCAGGCGTGGCACCAGGCCAGCGCCACGCTCGACACACTCGTCCCGTGCTTTTGCGCAATCGGTTTCAGGCTCTCCGCCAGCTTGAGATTGGCCGCCAGCTTCTCGCCCTGAAATTCGGGGCTTCCCTTCCGCCAGTCGTTGTCCGGCATGGCCGCAACGCGTTCCGCCGCCATCGTGCCTGTAAGCAGTCCCGCCTGCATTGGCGAATAGCAGATGACGCCCGTGCCATGCTCGGCGCACCACGGCAAGATCTTGCCCGCCGTCTCGCGGCGGATCATCGAAAACGGCGGCTGCAACGTCTCGACATGGCCGATTGTCTCGGCGCGTGAAAGCTGCCCCTCGTCATGGTTGGAAAGCCCGACATGGCGTACCTTTCCCTCGGCCTTCAACTCCAGCAGCGTCGCCCAATAATCCTCCAGCGGCACGTCATCGGAAGGCCAATGCATCTGGTAGAGATCGATCACTTCCACCTTCAGCCGCTTCAGCGAATTTTCGAGCTCCTGCCGCAGATGATTGCGTTCGCCGATCCGCCGCGGGTTCTGCCCATTCTCGTCGCGAACAATGCCGCCCTTGGTGAACACCAGCGGCCGCTTATCCGCCGGCAGGCCCGCCAGCGCGTCGCCAATGACGGCTTCCGAGTGCCCGTTGCCATAGACCGCCGCCGTGTCGATCCAGTTGATGCCGCTATCGATTGCGTGCCGGATGGCGGCCATGGATGCCGCATCGTCCTGCGGCCCCCACATATTGCCGCCCATGGCCCAGGCGCCGATGCCCAGCTTGGTGATCTGCATGCCCGTCTTGCCAAAGGCCCGTGTCGGCAGATGCGTCTTCATCGCGTGCTCCTCCAAATCTGCTGGCTTTGGTCTGGTCTAACCCGCCAAAGGTTCTCTTGTCACTCTTCATGTATGGAAGATATAAGGCACTAACATGTTACAGCCATGAAGGACCGATCGATGCAAGCCCTGACCATTCTGCGTCCCGGTGAAGCCGCGCTCACCGAAAAACCGGTCCCCGTGCCCAGTCCCGGTGAAGTCGCCATCGACCTCGCCTTTGTCGGCTATTGCGGCTCTGACCTCACCTCCTATCGCGGCCTCAATCCGCTGGTGAGCTATCCCCGTGTCCCCGGCCACGAAATTTCTGGCACCATTGCCGAACTGGGGCAGGGCGTTGAAAACCTCGCCCCCGGCGCCGCCGTAACCGTCCTGCCCTATTTCAATTGCGGCACCTGCCGCGCCTGCCGTTCCGGCCGGC
>NZ_JAFKHD010000412.1:6129-19970 GCF_017307565.1 Devosia sp. | reverse complement strand
CGGCATCCCTCAGCCGGGTGAGAAGGAGATTTGGCCAGCCCCAGAGGAAGGGCGCGACATTGATGGGGATCATGACCTGGGTGTTTTTGCAGGCATCGGGCATCACGCCGAGCCAGCCGAGTAGTTCGTATTGTGCCAGGCACTCGACGAGGCCCCGCCGCGACCAGACGTGGAGGCCATCGATCAGTTCAGCCGCGCGGAAGGTGGGCTCATCGCCGCCATAGGCGCCCCAGACAGCCGGACGCCAATCGGGGCTTTGAGCGATGAGATCGGCAAGCATGTCGCCTTCGCGGGTCTCGCGGCTCTTGAAGTTGACGAGGAATTTCTGGTTCGGCATCGCGCTAAAAACGTCTTTTAGTTCAGGCATTTGTCCGACGAACTTACCGCGAAATGGGAAGGTGGCACCGCCATCGGCTGTGTATCCATAGCCGATGTCCAGTGCCCTAAGTTCAGCCATGCTGTGGACGCGGGTTTCGCCTGTTCCTTCGGTGCGACAGTCCACCGTCCAGTCATGCATGACGGCAAACTGGCCGTCGGTCGTAGGGTGGACGTCGAGTTCGACGATGTCGGCGCCGGCGGTAAAGGCCGCTTCCATCGAAGCTATTGTGTTTTCCAGGTAATCGTGGCGCGGCGGGTCCACGCGTTCGGCCGTGCAGGTGTCGTTTTCCAGTTCTTCGCGGTGATAGGTCTGGTGCACGCCGCGATGAGCGATCAGCCTGAGCCCGTCGCCTTCGGGCATGGGCACGCGCCAACTGGCGTTGAACAGATAGATGCCGGCGACCAGAGCCACCGGCGGCAACAACAGCCAACGTTTTCTCACGATTCTTTCCCCCTCACAGAGTGATGCACGAGAGCGGCAAAGTCTGGCAAGATTGCGCCCGGCACGGCCGGGAGTGAGCCATGAACATGGCGTTCATGCGGGCTTCAGGCGGGCGGAGGCTAGCTGCGGAGAGGCGGCGGGTGCGCCGCGCTGTTGGAGGGCTATCACTATGCAATTCTGGAAGAAATTTGCCTTGAGTGCCGTTGCGGCCCTCGGCCTGGCTATGCCGGCCGTTGCGGCCGAGCGGGCGGTCATCGTGCTTGATGGGTCGGGTTCGATGTGGGCGCAGATCGACGGCAAGGCGCGCATCACCATTGCGCGCGAGACGCTTTCGAAGGTTTTGGCCGACTTGCCCGACGATCTTGAGCTTGGCTTCATGACCTATGGGCACCGTGAAAAGGGCAATTGCGGCGATATCGAAATGCTGGTCGAGCCGGCCGCTGGCACGGGTGCCGCGATCGCCAAGGCGGCCCAGGGGATCAATCCCAAGGGCATGACGCCGATCTCCGACGCCGTGCGCCTTGCGGCCGAGGACCTGCGCTTCACAGAAGAGAAGGCGACCGTGATCCTCATCACCGATGGGCTCGAAACCTGTGAGGTCGATCCGTGCAAGCTCGCGACCGAGCTTGAGACGCAAGGCATTGATTTTACGACGCATGTTCTCGGTTTCGGCCTCTCCGACGAGGAAGGCCAGCAGGTGGCCTGTCTCGCGGAGAACACCGGTGGCCAGTATCTTTCGGCCGCCGATGGTGCGGGGCTCGTCGACGCGCTGACCAAGACGGTGGCGCAGGTGGTGCAAGCACAGCCTGAACCCGAACCGGCCCCCAAGCCGGAGCCTACGCCCGTGCTCGACCACAATTTCTTGCCGACGGCATCGCTCGCCGAAGGTGGACCGGACATCGAAGATGGCGGCCCGCTCAACCTGACCTGGCAGTGGTTCACAGTGAATGCCGATGGCAGCAAGGGCGAATGGGTCGGGACCGACTACTATTCGCGCTTCAAGGGCTCGCTGGAGCCGGGCGACTACATCGCAACCGCTGAGTACGGCTATGCCCTTGCCGAGCAGCCCATAACCATCGTGGCCGGCGAGGTGAACAAGACCCACTTCGTGCTCAACGCGGCCATCTTCAAGTTGCATCCGCGCTCCAGCGAAGGCGCTGACATCAACGAGAGCGCCTCGATCGAAATCCGTCACAACGGCGACTATGTCACCACCCAATACGGCGACAAGATCCTCGTGCTGCCCGCCGGCAATCTCGAATTCGACGTCAAGATCGGCGAAGCCATGGTGACCCGCTCTTATGCGGCCAAGGCTGGCGAAACCATCGAGGAAGACGTCATCGTCGGCACCGGCCTTGCGTTCTTCAAGACCGAATATGCGCCGGGCGTGAAGGTCGAGGACGATATCTTCATGGAGATTTTTGACGCCAAGGTGGCCCTCGATGGCACCCGCAAGTCGATCGCCTATGGCTACAATGGCGAGCAGGATTTTGAACTGCCGCCCGGCGACTATGTGATGGACTACAAGCTCGATGGCACGAATGGCCAGATCCCGTTCAAGGTGACCACCGGCGCGCGCACGGACATTCCAGTCATGCTCGATGCCGGCGTGCTCGCTGTCACCACCCCAACCGACGACTACGTCGAAATCCGCAGCCCGAACAAGGACATCGCGGGCAATACCAAGTCGTTCGACTATGGTTATGGCCCGAACGTTCAGACCACTCTGAAGGCCGGCGACTACATCGTCTATACCAAGAAGGGCGATGTGGAGAGCGAGACGCCCGTGACCATCAAGGCGGGTGAACGGTTCGAGTTGACCATCGAAGCGGCAGCAGCCGGCGGCAAGAAGAAGTAGCCCCCTTCGCCGAACAAACAAAAAGGCCGGGTCGCAAGACCCGGCCTTCGTCATTTCAAAGTGCCCAAAAGGCTTATGCCATGGCCTTCTGCAGGTTCTGGTCGATGGCATCAAGGAAGCCGAGGGTCGAGAGCCACGGCTGATCCGGACCGACGAGCAGGGACAGGTCCTTGGTCATCTTGCCTTCTTCAATGGTGTCGACAGTGACCTTTTCGAGGGTCGCGGCGAACTTGGCCAGTTCGGCGTTGTCGTCGAGCTTGGCGCGGTGCGCGAGGCCACGGGTCCAGGCGAAGATCGAAGCGGTCGAGTTCGTGGAAGTTTCCTTGCCCTGCTGATGCTGGCGGTAGTGACGGGTCACGGTGCCGTGGGCAGCTTCAGCTTCAACGATCTTGCCATCGGGCGTCGCCAGAACCGAGGTCATGAGGCCGAGCGAGCCGAAGCCCTGAGCCACGATGTCGGACTGCACGTCGCCGTCATAGTTCTTGCAAGCCCAGACGTAGCCACCGGACCACTTCAGGGCCGAGGCGACCATGTCGTCGATCAGGCGGTGTTCGTACCAGATCTTCTTGGCTTCGAACTGCTCCTTGAATTCCTTCTCGTAGATCTCCTGGAAGATATCCTTGAAGCGGCCGTCATAGGCCTTGAGAATGGTGTTCTTGGTCGACAGGTAAACCGGCACGCCGCGGGCGAGGCCGTAGTTGAAGCTCGAATAGGCGAAGTCGCGGATCGAGTCGTCGAGGTTGTACATGGCCATGGCCACGCCCGAACCCGGCGCCTGGAACACTTCGTGCTCGATGACCGTGCCGTCTTCGCCGGCGAACTTGATGGTCAGCTTGCCCTTGCCGGGGAAGGTGAAGTCGGTGGCGCGATACTGGTCACCAAAGGCGTGACGGCCCACGATGATCGGCTGGGTCCAGCCGGGAACGAGGCGTGGCACGTTCTTGCAGATGATGGGTTCGCGGAAGATCACGCCGCCGAGGATGTTGCGGATGGTGCCGTTGGGCGACTTCCACATCTTCTTGAGGCCGAATTCTTCGACGCGCTGCTCATCGGGAGTGATGGTGGCGCACTTGATGCCAACGCCATATTCGCGGATGGCATTGGCCGAATCCACGGTCACCTGGTCATTGGTGGCGTCGCGGTTCTGGATCGACAGGTCGTAATACTTGATGTCGAGATCGAGGTAGGGATGGATCAGTTTGTCCTTGATCGCCTGCCAGATGATGCGGGTCATTTCATCGCCGTCGAGGTCCACCACCGGATTGGCGACTTTGATCTTGCTCATCGGATAACTCCCTAGAAATTCCTTGGTCTGGCCCCTCGGCCACGTTCGTTGCCCCTATAGCATCACCCGCGAAAAGCGCAAAGGCGCGCTGGGCAAGGGGGCATGCCCGCTCGTTGGCACCGCCTTGCGGACACTACTTTTGCGGCAGAGTTTCGACGAAGGCCAGGCAGCGATCGAGCCAGGTTCGCAGATCGTCGTCGTCCTCGATGGCGTCGCCGGAAACGACCACGAAGCCGGTCATGCTGCGCTCGCCCATATTCATGGTCGAAACGCCGGAGAGGGCGAGAGCGTCGTCCATTCCATCCTTGCCGACGCGCGCCAGCATGCTGCCGTCCTTGAGAGGCGCGACCAGCATATTGCCGCGATGCATAAAGGCGACACCGCCGAACATCTTCTTTTCGATGCAGTGAATGCGGGGCGGCAGCAGGTCGCGGATGCGATCGACCAGCTCTTCGGATGCCATGCTCATGCCCTGTCGTCCCGCCTGTAGGTTTCGTGCCAGGGCAGGTGATCCGCGATCAGGTCCCAGGTCTGGTGGGTGCGCGAGAAAATCAACTGGTTTGGCTTGAACCATGTGTTTTCGCCGGCAAAGACGCCGACCGGCACGATACGAAGCGCGGGCGCGCGGGAGCTGTGCGCCAAAACCGTCGTGCCGCATTCGGGGCAGAAGTGACGGATAAAGGTCGCCCCGGACTTTGCGGGGCGCGCATATGACTTGGTCGCGCCAACGACACGGACGGCGTCCGTTCGGAACAGCGCGACAGAGGAATGTCCGCCGCCGCTCGTGCGCTGGCAGTTCTCGCAGGAGCACAGGAACATCGATACGACCTGTCCGCGAGCCTCGAGCGATATGGCGCCGCAGTCGCAGCGCCCCTGAAGGTCGAGATCGTCTGGTGAGGGTTTGCTCATGGAGCAAGGCTCGCACGAGGCAGAGGCTGTCGCAAGCCTTGCCAGATTGGTCGCGGTCGAAGAAACTGCCGCGCGCAAAACGAGGGACCCATGGGATTTTTTCCCGCTCTACCGATCATGACTTCGCGCGTCACGCTTCGTCCTTTTACCCGGGGCGATGTCGATGCCGTATTCGACTACCGCAGTCGCGAAGAGGTTGCCCTCTACCTTTTCGATGCACCTCTAAGCCGTGACGAATGCGCTCTGGCTATCCAGCAGCGGATTTCGCAGACGTCCTGGACCGAGGAGGGGGACAAGATCGTTCTGGCGGCTGAGTTGACGGAGACAGGTGCGCTCATTGGTGAAGTGTCGCTGATCTGGCGCTCCTCCGAGGCACGACAGGGTGAAATCGGCTGGATTTTTCATCCGGACTACCACGGACGTGGTTATGCGACCGAGGCGGCGCGAGCGCTCTTCGACCTCGGCTTTAAGGGTGCTGATCTGCATAGGATTTTCGCCCGTTGCGATGCGCGCAATGATTCCTCGTGGCGGCTGATGGAGCGGCTGGGTATGCGTCGCGAGGCACATTTTCGCGAGCACGCCCTCTTCAAGGGTGGATGGGACGAGGAAATGGTCTATGCTGTCCTCCGACGCGAATGGCTGAATGACGCCTGAGCTGTCGTCTTACTCGCGTATTTTCCTGCGTTTTGTTTGCCCGAGTTGACCTCTTGGTCGACCCGTTGCCGGCTTCTGTTTCGCAGTTGATTTCAAAGCGAATTATACCAGTTTAGGCAGGAACTTCCGGCGTCTGGCACTGTTGTCTGTGTAGAGCATCCATAGCTTTGCAAAAGGGGCGGTAATCATCATGTCGGGCCTTGATCTACCCTTAACGACCGATCGGCTGGTCCTGCGGACCTTCGAGCGGAGCGACGTGCCACTCGTCTCCCACTATCATCTGCTTCCGGGCGTGCAGCGCTACCTCGTGCGACCGACGCGGTACCGCGAGGACGTCTCGGAGGCCGTCGAAATCATGCGCAGCCAGGTCGGGCTGCAGCGACCGGGCGATACGCTGACCTTGGCCATGCAGCGTCGCGGCGACAAGGCCTTGCTGGGGCATGTTTCGCTAAAATGGTCGGACGCCACGGCCGGGCAGGGTGAATTGCTTTTTGCGATCGATCCCGCCGAGGCTGGCCACGGGTTTCTGACAGAGGCGCTGACCAGCATGCTCAATCTGGCCTTCGACCATTTCCATATCCATCGGGTCTTTGTCCGTTGCGATGGGCGCGACCACCACTCGGCCAAGCTGATGCAGAAGCTCGGCATGCGGCTCGAGGCGCATTATCGGGAACACGCGCTGTTCCAGGGTGAGTGGGACGAGGAGCTGCACTTCGCCATCCTCGACCGCGAATGGCAGGCTTCGGCCAAGGTGAGGCCGCTTCCGCTGCGCGAGAGCGTCGCCTGATTTGCGCGAAGCCGGCATCTGCGCTATGTCGCGCGCCAGTTTGGCTGGATGGCGGCAATGGCAGGCACCGATACTTCGCTCCCGATCACGTTGACCCCAGGGCCGGCGATCATTCTTTGCGAACCCCAACTGGGTGAGAACATTGGCACGGCCGCGCGGGCTATGGCCAATTTCGGCCTGTGGGATCTGCGCCTGGTTCGCCCGCGCGACGGCTGGCCCAATGAAAAAGCCGTCGCGGCCGCCTCGCGCGCCGATCACGTGCTTGAACAGGTTCGGGTATTCGAAACGCTCGAAGAGGCGATTTCCGACCTGAAGCTCGTCTATGCGACGACGGCCCGCTCACGCGACATGCAGAAAGAAGTGCTTGGGCCTGAGGAAGCCTCCGTCAACATGGCTCAGCACATTGCAGCCGGGCAGGGCGCTGGCCTGCTCTTCGGGCGTGAGCGCTGGGGGCTGCTCAACGACGAAGTGGCCATGTCCGACGCGATCGTCACCTTGCCGGTGGAGCCAGCTTTTGCCTCGCTCAATATCGCCCAGGCCGTGCTGTTGATGGCCTATGAATGGCGCCGCCACGGCGGGCCGGGCAAGGTTCTGCCGTTCAGCGACGGTCTCGACGAGGCCGCGCCGCGCGAGGAACTGGTGGGGCTTTTCCAGCACCTGGAAGGCGTTCTGGATCAATCAGGCTTTTTCACCACGCCCGACAAGCGGCCGAGCATGGTCAACAATCTGCGCACGGCTTTGACGCGGGGCCGGTTCACCAGCCAGGAAATCCGGACCCTGCGCGGTGTTATTTCCTCGATCGACCGCCGGCACGAACGGCCGAATCCCAACCGGCAGAAGCCTACCAAGGACAAACCTGACGCAGAATGAGCCGAGCGAACCGTTCGGTACGATTCCGCCTTTGACCTTGTTGCGGCAAAATGTCATGCCGGAAGGGTTATGAGCACCCCCCATCCTTCCGAGCCCTCCAAGCTCGCCTTCAGCTACCTTGGCTTCCGTTTTTTCTGGCTCACCACGCTGTTGGTAAGCTTTGCTGTGCAGATCATGTCGGTGTCCATCGCCTGGCAGATCTACGACGTGACTGGAAACGCCTTCCTGCTGGGTCTTGTGGGGCTCTGCCTTTTTCTACCTGCGCTGCTGCTGATCCTGATCACCGGACTGACGGCGGATCGGTTCAATCGCCGTGGCATCATGGCGATCTGCCTCAGCGTCGAATTGATCTGTGCGCTGGCCTTTTTGACGCTCGTCAACGTCGAGGCGCATGAGGTTTGGCCGATCTTCGTCGTGCTGATCTTCCTCGGCACGGCCCGCGCCTTCTGGGGCCCCGCCGCGCAGTCACTGGCGCCCAATCTGGTGCCGCCCGAGGCGCTGTCCAATGCGATAACTGTCAATGCGTCGGCATGGCAGTTTGCTTCGATCACCGGTCCCGCCGCAGGCGGCCTGCTCTATGGCATTTCGCCGACCTTTGCGTTCGGCACCGGCGCTGCGCTACTGCTCTGTGCCGTTGTGACCGTGCTGCTGATCCCCAAGCCTGCACAGCGCCAGTCGCATCAGGCGAAAAGCCTCGAAACCATGTTTGGAGGCTTTCGCTACATTTTCTCGAACAAGGTCGTTCTCGGCGCCATTTCGCTGGACATGTTCGCCGTTCTGATGGGCGGCGCTGTGGCTCTGCTACCGGTCTATGTGAAGGACATTCTCCACGCCGGCCCCGTCGAACTCGGCCTGCTGCGTGCCGCGCCCGGTATCGGCGCCATCCTCATGGCGCTCTACCTGACCCGTTTCCCGGTGCGCGACCACGCGGGCAAGATCCTGTTCCTGTTCGTCGGTCTTTTCGGCGCCTTCACAGTGGTCTTCGGCTTCTCGACCACCGTCTGGATCTCCATTCCCGCGCTCGCTCTGGTGGGCGCCTCGGACATGGTCAGCGTCACTATCCGTGAGACCATCATGCAGCTCTGGACGCCTGAAGAAGTCCGTGGCCGCGTCAATGCGGTCAACTCGGTCTTCATCGGGGCCTCGAACGAGCTGGGTGAATTCCGCGCTGGCACGGTCGCCCATCTTCTGGGGCCGGTGCCTGCCGTCGTCATCGGCGGCTTCGGCGCCATGATCATCGCCGTGGTCTGGAGCCGCCTATTCCCGCAGCTGCGCGAGCAGCGGCATATCGACAAACGAATGGCCTAGAAAACCGGGCCTTTGGCTTGACTTGCCGGCGCTTGGACACTATCAAGCGCCCACCTATCCGGCCTTCGGGTCTATAGGCGCACCCGGGATCTCCTGAATTTTTAGGAATCTGTCGGCCCTTGGCGACAAGGGCAAAGGAGGGCGCGATCCATTCTAACAAAGAAAGGGATACGCGATGTCGAAGCGTCATTCTGTAAAGTACAAGATTGACCGCCGTCTTGGCGAGAACATCTGGGGCCGTCCGAAGTCCCCTCTCAACGCACGTGCCTATGGCCCCGGCCAGCACGGTCAGCGTCGTAAGGGCAAGCTCTCGGACTACGGTCTGCAGCTGCGCGCCAAGCAGAAGCTGAAGGGCTACTATGGCTCGATCACCGAAAAGGGTTTCCGTCGTCTTTATGACGAAGCCAACCGCCGTAAGGGCGACACTGGCGAAAACCTGATCGGTCTGCTCGAAAGCCGCCTGGACGCCATCGTCTACCGTGCAAAGTTCGTTGCCACCGTCTTCGCCGCCCGTCAGTTCGTGTCCCACGGCCACGTTCTCGTCAACGGCAAGCGCGTGAACATTCCGTCCTACCAGGTCAAGGTCGGCGACAAGATCGAAGTGCGTGAACGCTCCAAGCAGCTCACCGTCGTTCTCGAAGCCGTCCAGCTCGCCGAACGCGACGTGCCGGATTACGTGGAAGTCGACCACAACAAGCTGGTCGCCACCTACGCCCGTGTACCCGCTCTGTCGGACGTGCCGTACCCGGACCAGATGGAACCGAACCTCGTCGCCGAATTCTACTCGCGCTAAGCGAACCGAGTTTGAAACTGAAAGGCCGCCCCTCGGGGCGGCCTTTTTTGTTTGTTGTCTGGGTTGACCACCTGACACAAAGGCCGCTCCTGGGAGCGGCCTTCGTGTTTGGATCAGGTCGTCGCGGCGCCGCTGACGCTGGCCTTGATCGGCCGCTGGTCGCGCGGGATGTAGCTCTCGAACAGACGCAGACGCATATAGACCGACTGCAGCTCAACGATGGTGGTCCAGGCGCGGGCGAAGAACTGGAACGACGAGGACACCTGGCCGAATGCCAACTGTACCTGCTGGTAGATACCCATGGTCAGCACGCCGGCCAGAATGGTCGGGGCCATGGTCAACAGCGGCACATAGCCGACTAGGTTGAGATAGGCGTAACGGGCGAGGTTGAAGTAGGTGTAGTGGAAGTAGAGCCGGAAGTAGTTCTTCTGAACGTTTGCGAAGAGCTCCTTGACGGTCGGCGGGTCAGCGCGTTCGGCATGATCCTCGCCGAAGACGAGCTCCTTGCGATAGGCCGCCTCGACGCGCTGATTGGCGAAGTTCAGGCCGGGCAGTTTGATGCCCACCACGGCCAGAAGGATGGTGCCGAGAATTGCGGCCGCCAGGGCAACCCAGACAAGGCTACCGGGGACTTCGCCGAAGAAGGGCAGCTCGGTGACAGTGCTCGAAAGCTGCCACAGCATGGGCAGGAAGACCACGAGCGTGATCAGCGAGCCGAAGAAAGCCGTGCCCAGATCCTCGACGATCGAGGCGAAGCGCATGGTGTCTTCCTGAACGCGCTGTGCGGCGCCTTCGGTCTGACGGATCGAGGGCCAGGAGGCCATGTAGTAGAAGTTCATCGCCTTGCGCCAACGGAAGACGTAGTGCGAGGTGAAAAAGGCGAGAAGCACGGAAACGAGGATCGTCGGCATCAGGACGATCAGCAGCGTGAACACTTCGCCGTAGAAGCGCTCCGGCGTCACAGACCTCGGCTGTGTCAGGGCCAACTGGATCATATCGAAGAATACACCGGACCAGGCGTTGACGAAGGCTTCGACCTGGACCTGGAAATAGATGACCAGCAGGATGCCCGTCGAGCCAACGACGCTCCACCAGTACCACTCGTTGCGCTGGTAGAAGTACCAGAAGACGCAGAACAGCACCGAGATCATGAGCACATACTGGTAGAGCCAGATGCGGTCACCATTGAGGAAATTGCCGACCGAGGATTCGGCCGCGCCGGCAGCGGCGGCCTGCTGGGAGGCGCTTTCCTTGCTTTCCGTCGATGCCGGAGCGTTCGGATCAGTTTGCCGAATACCTGCCGCGGGCGGTGTGGCATGAGTTCCGTCCGCAGTCGCCGGCGGATCCGCCAGCACTTCCATCGAGGCGACCACTGGGTGGGTGAACCGATCGATGCTGATGGCGGCGCGCAGAGGATCGCCAACGGTGAACCATATGAGCACCGCCGCTAGCATCCAGAGCGCAGCAGAGGAAAAGAATATCTTGGGAACTGGGAAGAAGGAGCGGAACACCGGGAGACTCCAAGGTGTCAGGAAGATGTGTCATCTAACTGTGGCATTGGGCGTAAAACAAGGACGCGAAGTTAAGCTTTGGTAAGGTTCGCCCCTCTCGCTTTCGCTTCCCCTCGGGGGCACGAGGCGTTATCAGCTACGCAAAGATGTTTATGAGAGTTTCGCCATGACCGCGGTGATGGAAGCCCCCGCCACGCCCGCCGATGACAGCGAAGTCGGCGCCCACCCGATCTATGCCAACGCGCCGCGCTCTGTTGAATTCAACAAGCTCCGGAAGCGCCTGATCCGCAATACGCGTGAGGCGCTGGAAAAGTTCGCCATGGTGAAGCCGGGCGAGAAGTGGCTGATCGCGCTTTCCGGCGGCAAGGACAGCTATGGGCTGCTTGCGCTGTTGCTGGATTTGAAGTGGCGCGGCCTGCTGCCGGTTGAATTGCTTGCCTGCAATCTCGACCAGGGTCAGCCCAACTTTCCCAAGCACATCCTGCCTCAATTCCTCGAAGGCCTCGGGATCGAGCATCGGATCGAATATCAGGACACCTATTCGATCGTGACCGACAAGCTGCCGCAGGGCGCCACCTATTGCTCGCTGTGCTCGCGCCTGCGCCGAGGCAACCTCTATCGCATCGCGCGCGAGGAAGGGTGTACCGCGCTGGTGCTGGGCCACCATCGTGACGACAGCCTCGAAACCTTCTTCATGAACATGTTCCACGGCGGCAAACTGGCGGCCATGCCGGCAAAGCTCGTCAATGACGAAGGCGATCTGGCCGTGCTGCGGCCTCTGATTTATTGCGCCGAGGAAGACCTGCAAAAATTCTCCGACTCAATGCAGTTCCCGATCATTCCCTGCGACCTCTGTGGCTCGCAGGAAGGCCTTGAGCGCAATGCGATGAAGGCCATGCTCACCGACATCGAAAAGCGGATGCCCGGTCGTAAGGACGTCATGATCCGTGCGCTAGGCAACATCAATCCCAGCCATATGCTTGATCCGAAGCTTTTCGATTTTGCTGGTCTTACCCTCAACCAAAAGGATGCAGACGCATGAACATCGAACGCTTGGCCGCCATTCTCCGTCAGGCCGCCAAGGACGAAATCATGCCGCGCTTCCGCCGGCTCGACGATGGCATGGTGCGCTCCAAGGCCAATGCATTCGATCTCGTGACTGAAGCCGACGAAAGCGCCGAGCGGGCCATTACCGCTGCGATCAATGCCCACTCGCCCAATACGGTGGTGATCGGCGAAGAGGCTGTGTCCGCCAATCCCAACCTGCTCAACGGGTCTTTCGAAGACCGCACGGTGATCTTCGTCGATCCAGTCGATGGCACCTATAATTTCGCGTCTGGTCTGCCGCTGTTCGCCGTCATGGCGGCGGTGGTGGAAAACGGGGAAACGGTCGCTGGCGTCATCTATGATCCGATGGGCGACGACTTCTTCATGACCGAACGTGGCTGCGGCACATGGCAGGTTTTCCCCGATGGCCGTCGCGTTCGCCAGAAATATGCTGAACCGACAGCGCTTTCCGAAATGGGTGGCCTCGCTTCGGTCTCATACCTGCCAGCGGAGATGCGCAGCCAGGTGCTGAGCAATCTCGCAAAGGTGAAGATGTTCGCGAACTACCGCTGCGCGGGCCACGAATACCGGATGGCAGCGGGCGGCCACGCGCACTTCCTGATGTATAACAAGCTCATGCCGTGGGACCACGTGGCCGGCGCGCTGATGATGCGCGAGGCTGGTGCCCATGTTGCCCGGTTCGACGGCTCCGAATATAGGCCCTGCCACACCGACGGCGGGTTGCTGGTGGCGCCCAGCAAAGACAGCTGGGAAGAGCTGCGCCGCGAGGTTTTTGCAGTCTAGTCAGTGGGCCCGATGGGCCCACTTTCGTTTCCGGCTCATGGTACTTGCAACGACTCATAAGTCTGTGCTTATTTGTTGGCATGAACGAAGCAGAGATTTTCAAGGTTCTGGCCGATCCCACGCGCCGCGCGATTCTCGAGCGGCTGTCGGGGGAGGAGCTGACGGCTACCGACCTGCGAGGGGGCTTTGCCATTTCGCAACCGGCGATGTCGCAGCATATCGCCGTGCTCAAGGGGGCAGGGTTGATCAGCGAACGCCGCGAGGGGCGCTTCGCGCATTACCGCGTCGACCCTGAGGGCTTTGCGCCTTTGCATGGGTGGCTGGCGCGATATCGCGACTTCTGGCCGAGCCGTATCGACAATCTCAAAGATCTGCTCAGGGAGATGGATCAATGACCGACGACGCCGAAACGCTGGTTTTCGAAGCAATGCTCGACGCGCCGCCGGAGAAGGTGTGGCGGGCGCTCTCCATCCCCGAATATCTCGACAGGTGGCTGCAACCGCCGGCAGAAGCGGAGATTTCCGTTGTCGCTGCAGAGGAAAACCGCAGCCTGACCTACCGCTGGCGCGAGGCCGGCGCTGGGGCGGAGACAAAGGTCGAGGACAGCCTTGTTACCTTCGAGATCGCACCGAACGAGGGTGGGGGGACGTGGTTTCGGCTGACACATGCCCCGGTCGTCATCTTGGATGCGGCCAACAATAATGAGCCGCTGAGCGCAGTCATGGCGCTCGCGGCCTAGGCAAGCAATCTACCGGTGTGATTGACGCGGGCGAGGGGCCCTGGCCTCCGCACGGTTTCGCTCGCCCTTTGGTAGGCCTCTTAACTATTCGAAACTCCAACTGAACGGAGGTCGCCTATGCGCGACATGATGCAACTCGTCCCTATGGTCGTGGAACAATCCAGCCGCGGTGAGCGCGCTTTCGATATCTACTCGCGATTGTTGCGCGAGCGGATCATCTTCGTGAACGGCGAGGTGGAAGACACGATGGCTTCACTGATCTGCGCGCAACTGCTGTTCCTCGAGGCAGAGGCGCCGACCAAGCCGATCTACATGTATATCAACTCGCCCGGCGGCGTGGTGACGTCGTGTCTTGCCATGTATGACACCATGCAGTTCATCAAGGCACCGGTGGGAACGCTGTGCATGGGGATGGCGGCGTCGGCAGCGACGTTGTGCTGGCCGCGGGCGGGCCCG
>NZ_JAFKHD010000412.1:0-6029 GCF_017307565.1 Devosia sp. | reverse complement strand
GATCATGCTGCACCAGCCCTCCGGCGGCTATCAGGGCAAGGTGACCGACATTCTCATCCATGCGGAAGAAAGTCTGCGGCTCAAGCGCCTGACCAACGGCCTTTACGCAAAGCATTGCGGACGGACCTATGAGGAGGTGGAAGCGGCGCTGGAGCGCGACCGGTACATGGCGCCCGAGGACGCCAAGGCCTGGGGTCTGGTGGATCACGTCTATTCAGATCGAGGGGAGCTCGAGCTGTCCTTGCCACAGCCCACGACTTAGCCTGCCATAAAAAAAAGATCCCCGCTTTCGCGGGGATCTTTCAAACGTCGGTGGATTAGTGGGTGTCCATCACAGGCTCGCTGCTGGCGTGCGCATATTGCTCGCCTACACCGAACAGTCGCCCCTTCTCTGCAATGAGGATGCAGACGAGTGCCAACACGCCCATGGCAAAGTAGCCGCTGGCTGCCGGCACGGTGGTGCCGTCAAAATGCTGGCCGGTATAGCTGCCGATGAGGGCGCCACCCACGGTTTGGATGAAGCCAAAAACCGAAGCAGCGGTACCTGCGACCTTGCCGAGCGGCTCCATCGAGAGCGAGTTCATGTTCGACGAGGCCCAGCCGAAGCAGAACATGATGATCGCCAGGAGGCTGAAGAATAGCCAGAGCGGCATGAAGCCGGTCAGGGCGAGGATCAGCCAGATACCGGCGCCGGCGGTATAGACCAGCATGGCGCCGTGAGACAGGCGACGCATGCCGAACCGGCGGACGACCCTCGAGTTGGTGAAGGAGGACACGGCCATGAGGCCTGCCATTGCTGCGAAGGCGACTGGGAAATAGACGCCGAGGCCGTAGATATCGACGTAGATCTGCTGGGACGAGGTGATGAAGCCGAAGAGGGCCCCGAACAGGAACATGCCGGCGAGGCCATAGAAGAAGGCTACGCGGTTGGTGAAGACGATGCGGAAGCCATCGAAAACGCCTGTCACGCTTAGCGGACGGCGTTTGTCGAGCGGCAGGGTTTCGGGCAGGCGGTAGTAGGTCCAGATCCAGAGGGCAAGGGCCAGAACGCCCATGAAGACAAAGATGGTCTGCCACGGACCGGTCAGCAGCAGGACTTGGCCGATGCCGGGCGCGATGATCGGGATGGCCATGAAGACCATGAAGGTCAGCGACATAACTTCTGCCATTTCGCGACCGGAATACCGATCACGCACCACGGCGGTGGTGATGACACGCACGCTGGCCGCGCCCATGCCCTGCACAAAGCGGAGGATAAGGAGTACGGCAAAGTTCGGTGCGAATGCGGCTGCAATCGCCGCGACGACATAGATGCTGATGCCCACCAGCATCGGCGCGCGCCGGCCGAAGCGATCAGTAAGCGGGCCGAAGCCCAGCACGGCAATTCCCATGCCCAGCATGTAAGCGGATACGACGAACTGACGCTCATTCTCGTTAGCGATGCCGAGGGCCTCGCCCATATAGGGAAGGGCCGGCAACATGACGTCGATGGCCAGGGCATTCAGCGCCATGAGCGCGGCCATAAGGGCAATGAATTCGGGGCGCGAAAGCACCCGATTGAAATGATCTGACATGATTATTGCTCAGAGAGGACAACCGCCCGGGGGGAGTTTGGGTGGTGCAAAGATTGGCCGGACCATGAACCTGTCTGGCGGCGATGGCAAGTTTTTATCGGCAAATGCCGATAAAAGAAGGCTAGTCAGGCGGGCTTGAGGCCGAAGCTGGGAACACTGCGCTCGTTGATCGGCAGGTGCACAGCCGCAGAGGCAAGGCCGAGGATGATGCCGAGGTACCAGACCAAGCTGTAGGAGCCCGTTTGGTCGTAAACCACACCGCCCAGCCAGACCCCGAAGAACGAGCCGATCTGGTGGCTAAGGAAAGCGACACCATAGAGCATGCCCATGTAACGCGGCCCGAAGAAGAGGGTCACGAGACCTGCGGTCAGTGGCACCGTCGAGAGCCAGAGCAACCCCATAGCAGCGGCGAAGGTATAGGCGGTGATTTCGCTGACAGGCACCATCAGGAAGGCAGCGATCGCGAGGGCGCGGAGGAAATAAATGATGACGAGCAGCATCTGCTTTGGCAACCGGCTACCCAGCCAGCCGGAGAGGAGTGACCCGGCAATGTTGAAAAGGCCGATCACGGCAATGGTCCAGCTGCCGACTTCCGGCGAGAGGCCGCACTGGACGAGATAGGCCGGCATGTGGACGTTGATGAAGGCCAGGTGGAAACCGCAGACGAAGAAGCCGATCACCAGAAGGCGATAGGATCCGTGGCCCCAGGCCTGCGACAGCGCCTGCATGAAGGGCATGTCGGCCTGACCGGGTACGCTTTCGGCACGACCGCGCAGGGCGGCCGACAGTGGAATGATCAGCAGCACAAGCATCGCAATCCAGACGAGCGCCATCTGCCAGCCAAAGGCGTTGATAAAGCCCTGCCCGAGCGGGGCGAAGATGAACTGGCCCGCCGAAGAGGCCGCGGTCGCAATGCCGAATACGAAGCTGCGCTTTTCCGCCGGCACGACGCGGCCGAAAGCGGCCATGACGACGCCGAAGGAAGCGACGGCGATGCCGACACCGGTGACGACGCCGGCGGTCAGGGTCAGGCTCGTCACATCAGGTGAGAAGGCCATGCCAAGGACGCCGAGGGCGTAGATGAGGCCGCCGAAGGCGAGAACGCGGCCGGTGCCGTAGCGGTCGGCAAAGGCGCCGGCGAACGGCTGGGCGATGCCCCAGACCAGGTTCTGGATCGCCATTGCCATGCCCCACTGCTCACGGCTGAGGCCGAGGTCCTCGGTCGCGGGCAGGGTGAAAAGGCCGAATGCGCCGCGCGTGCCAAAGCCAATGGCGGCAATGATGCAGCCAGCGACGATGATGACTGGCAGCGGGATGGACTGGCGGGCGGGCACGGAGGCGGCAATAGTCATGGCGATCACCTAATCGAGTCCGATGGAGCTTACGCTGCCCGTCACATCACACAAAACGATATTGCTGAATGGTGGCGATCAGATTTCGTGATGGTAGCCGGCATGCGCGCAATAGAAAAAGCCCCGCCGGTGGCGGGGCTTTTCGGAAATCGGGGCAGTAATCAGGCGCTCTGCTTGACCGCGATACCGGCCTGCTGAAGCTGCGTCTGCAGCTCGCCGGACTGGAACATTTCGCGGGTGATGTCGGCGCCGCCGACAAATTCGCCCTTCACATAGAGCTGCGGAATGGTCGGCCAATTGGAATAGGCCTTGATGCCGTCACGCAGTTCGGGGCTTTCGAGCACGTTGGCGCTGTCAAATTCGACGCCGAGATAGTTCAGGATCTGAACGACCTGGCCGGAAAAGCCGCACTGCGGAAAATCGGGCGTACCCTTCATGAAAAGGAACACGTCGTTGTTCTTTACCTTTTCATCGATGAAGGCGTTGATGTCGGTCATGGGAGGAGCCTTTCAGGTAACCGGTGTCAAGGGCCGGCGGAACTCGCGCTTTAAATAGGACAGGACTGCGGCTCTGTCGAGATCAGCGCCGGCAAGCGCCGATGTTTGTTACTGTGTCGGGCTGCAGTGCTTCTCGCCGGTTGCCTTGATCTCTCCCGATACGACGTCGAGCACGCGCTCTTCCACAATCACCGCGCCGAGGCCGTTCGAGGAGTATTCCTCGAATTCGCGGCAGTTCTTCGCTGTTCCCTGTCTGGTGCGCTGCCAGAAGGTCACGGCATCGTCTGAAACCGTCACCTCGGCATCGGCGGGCTCATCGACAACGACTTGCCTGGCGGCGAGATCATAGATGACGACATCTCCGTCCGGGCCGGTGGAGCGGGTCAGCACCAGGTAGCTTCCGGCAAGCCCCTGGAGCCAGAGGGCATCGCCGTCTGGATTGACGATGAAATCGCCCTGGTGCTCGGCATATTCACACTTGATCTTGCCGCGGGCAGGGGCACGCACGAGGATGTCCATGCCAACGTCTTCGGCTCGCTCCTTCGCGATGACGAGGAAGCTGTCGTTCTGGAAGCACTGGGCTTCCTGGGCGAATGCGGGGGCGATGGTCAAGGCCAGCGCAGAGGCGGTGAGAGCCAGGCGGATCATAGTCAACTCCAGGGAAGCAGGATCAGGCCGGCGCGGTCGTCTTGAGCCGCGCGGCGATCCAGGGGTGGTCGGCACAGTCTTCGATCTTATCGAACAAAACGGCTTCCCAGCCATGCGCGCGTGCTGCGTCAATGACTTTTGGTGTGTCGTCAAAGAACAATGGTGGCTGCTCGAAGGAAGGCATGCGTTCTTCTGCCATCTCATAGAATTTCTTGTGCGCCTTGGTCCGACCAAACCGGGCTGAATAGAACATGTCTTCGAAAATGTCCTTGAGGCCCAGGGACTGCCAGAGAAACTGCGCCCGGCTGTGGTCCTGATTGGTAGCGAGATAGAGCCTTATCTCGGGATGCGTCTTCAGTTTCCGGATGGCATCGAGCAGAGCTGTGTTCGGAAAACAGTCATGGCCCATCCAGAGGTCAAGCACGGTCATCGTCGAGCCCTTGTAGCCAAAGGCTTTCAGGCGACGGTCGAGTGCCTCAACCATGGGGACTTCGCCGATCAGGACGCGTTTCATGAAGATGTCGTGGATGAATTCGCGCTGAAAGCGATCCGCATTGATGCCGAGTCCACGGAGCCGGTCATCGAACGTTTCGTGCAGGTCGGGACGGGCGTGAAAACCGTGGACCAGCACACCATCGACATCGAAGATCACGGCGCGCGTCATGCTTGTGTCCCCTTCTTGAACGGATATCTGATGCCTTTGCCCTCGAGCGGCTCGCCGGCAAAGCGCGGGATGATGTGGAGGTGTGTGTGGAACACGTTCTGCCCTCCAACCGCGCCGACATTCCAGCCCAGAGTGTAGCCATCGGGCTGATGGCTCGAGAAATGCTCGCGCGCGGCGGCAAGCGCCAGACCGAAATCGGCCCATTCGTCCGTCGTCATTTCAAACGGGGTTTCGCTGTGGCGGTGGGGCACGATCATGCCGGCGCGATGCAAGGCCGGATCGCTGCTGGCAAGCATGTAGAAGTGCTGCGTCTCCAAGAGGGCGCGGTCGGACAGGAGGCCATTGGCCCGGCAGAACCTGCAGCCGGGTTCCGTCATGACTTCCGCGCCGGCTTGGCTCCGAGCCCGACGAGAACATCGCCGGGAATGGCGAGCGTCTGAATGACATCAGTGTGCCGGCGAAAGCCAACCAGTTCGCGCTGCACGAAATAGGACCATACGGCATCGCGAGCGTCGTCGAGAGCAACCTCACGGCTGCCCGACGCTTCGGTCAGCGCTTTCAGTGCCTTGATGACGCGGGCTTCTGCTGCGCCGAGCGAGCTTGCCCGCTCGGCCGCGATTTCATGGTCGATTGCCGCGGTGCCGGCCTCGGGCCGAACCATGCGGATGAGGTCGAGCGACTCGCGGAGGCTCGACATTGCGGTTTATTCAGGCACGTTGGTCTGAAGGGCTAGAGCGTGCAGAGCTCCGCCCATGTCGCCCTGCAGGGCAGCGTAGACGAGTTGGTGCTGCTGCACGCGGCTTTTGCCGCGGAAGGTCTCGGAAATCACCGTGGCGGCATAGTGGTCGCCATCGCCGGCGAGGTCACGGATTTCGATTTCGGCATCGGGCAGGGCGGCCTTGATGCGGCGCTCGATCTCAGTGGCGTCCATTGGCATGTGCAGTCTCCCCGTTGTCGTTCAGCCGTTGCCGGCGATGCCCCTGATATGGCACGCAGGGGCAGCGGCTTCAATATCGGGAAGCGCTATTGCGCGGGAGAGGCTTCGGTCTCGGGCGTCGCACCAACGCAGCAATCTGCGTCAGAGCGGGTGGAGAAGTTCGCGATGATGAAATCTACGGCCGGGCGAACCTGTTCGGCGACCGAGGTGGCGTAGATGCAATCGAGCGAGTAGCCGCGGCCCGACGATACGGTCTCGGTGTGGACCAGGGTGATCGGGGTCTCCATCGGTGAGCTTTCGCTCGTGCCTTCATAGATGAGGGCCGTGGCATCCTGAAACTGGGTGGTTCCGGTATTG
>NZ_JAFKHD010000411.1 GCF_017307565.1 Devosia sp. | reverse complement strand
GGCTGGATCCGGGCCCGAACGGCACGATCAGTTTCAGCGCCACCCCGATCAGCGATGCGCCCCAAACAAGGCTCATCATGATTGCCCCTGCCTGCGTCCCCCCGATCACGGCGAGAAAAGGCGTATAAGAGCCTGCAATGAAAAGGAAAATTGCCGCCTGATCGAAGCGCGCCAGCAATCGCTTGATCGGGGAGACTGGTGCCATGTTATAGGCCAGCGACACGCCGAGCACGACCACCAGGGTCGCCACATAAACCATCAGCGCCGGGAAGGCCTCCGGCGCCGTATGCAGCAGCGTCAGCGCCAGCAAGACCGATCCGGCCGCCACAGCCACCACGAGACCCAGAATATGCACCGCGGCGTCGACCGCCACCTCGGCAATGGTGAAAGGACGCTGCTCGCGGCTCCACCAGGAATAGGATTTGCGATCGTTTGCGTGGGTCATGACAACTCCTCCTGCGACCAGACTGCGGCGCAGGCGGTGACCAATTTATTGCCGGACCGCGGCAATCCGATGTCATCCTCAACGCAAGCCAAACGTTTCTGGTGAAGAAAGAGTGCTCTCGCTTGACCTGTAACGCCTCCGTTACGTAGGCCTGCGCCTATGAGCAGAAAGTCAAAACCACCGATCGTTCTCTATTCGGCGCTGGCCGACATCACGCGGTGCAGGATCCTCGAGATCCTCAAGGTCGCCCCGACCCCCGTGCACGTCCTGACCGAGGCTTTCTCCATCAGCCGCCCGGCCATCTCGCGCCACCTGCGCGTCCTCAAGTCCGCCGGCCTCGTGGCCGAGGTGAAGAAAGGGCGGGAAAACGTCTACGCCTTCAAGCCCGGCAAGCTCGACGCCGCCCGCAACTGGCTCGACGCCATCCGCGGCGCTGAGGTGGAGGCTTCCGCCGAGCCCGTGATCGAGGCCGTCGCCGAGGCTCCCGTCATCGAAGTCATGGCCGAGCCCGTCGTCGAGGCAGCGCCCGCACCCAAGCCAGCACGCGCGCCCCGCAAGAAGCCCGCGGCAAAGGCCGAAAAGCCCGCCAGGGAGGCCGCACCCGCGGCGGCGCCGGCTCCCTCGACCAATCAGATGGGTTTTGATTTCTAGGCTGCCCTTGACCGGCTAGCGCTGCCCGTCAGGGGCAGCGACACCGTCAGGCCGAAACCACGGGGTAGGGCGCCCGCATCGGGCTCTGCTCTTCGGTCCCGAAAATATCGTAAAACACGCGCTCGAGCTCATGCGCCGACCAGGCGATCTGCATGTTCGGGCAGTCGCCTTCGACAGCGCGCATCGCCGCTCGCGGCCCAAGCGCAATCGGCACGATCGGGCGGTCCAGGCTCGCCGCTGCGGCCATTGCCGCGTCGATATCCTTGCGCTGGTCACCGACATACCAGATGACGTCGCGCGCCCTCAGGTCGCGCCCAAGGCCACCAAGCGCGGCAAGGATGGAATCCGGCCAGGGCTTTCCGCGGCCGACATCCTCGCGAAAAATACAGGCCGAGAAGTATTTCTTGAGGTCAAAGGCTTCGAGCACGTCGTGGCCATAGCCACGGCCGAGGCCATTGCTGACGACGCCCAGCAGCACGCCATTGGCGCGCAGCCGCTCCAGCACCGGCCGCAGGTTCTCGCAAGGCAGCAGCATTTCCTCGACGGACTTCCGCCGCACGCGGTGGAGAACACGATGCACCAACAGCTTCGGCGCCTTGCGCGGTGCGGTTGCAGCGTGCCGGCGCATCAGCCGGAAACGCGCGACCAGCCGTGCGGCGCGGTGCGAGCAATCGTCAAGAAACTCCAGCGTCTGCAAGACACGCGGATTGACGTGATGTACCAATGTTCCATCGAGATCAAAGAGCACGATGGTGGGTGGCGTCAGATTTGAGTCCAGCGTCTCATCCCCCAGGATTGATCCCAAATTTGCCGTATTTTAACCAAGCGCACAACCCCAGCGGCCGTCGGCCCGGTCAAATGCCTGTGCTCAGTCGCAGCGCTTCCGGTCAAAAAATCCCAGAAAAAGGCGAGTTTCCGTGGCCAGTCCGAGGGATTGGCGCTCCTCGATTTTTCGTCCGTCGCGAGGTCAATTTGCAGTGGAATGCTGCCGGGCCTGGGGCCCAAAACACCCTTTGACTCACCCATTCGGCCCCATCCGCCCCCAGTTTTGGAGGAGGCGGACAGGTCGCGGAGCCGCCTAGTCGGTGAAGCTGAACTCGGCCAGTTCGCAGACAGTCTTGTTGGCGGCAGTCACCTGGTCGCCATCGTCGAACACCGCGAGGAAGTCGTATTTGCAGTAGCCGGTACCGTCGTCGATATTGATCACCACGCTATAGCCGGAGGGCAGGATATCGTCGCCCAGGATGTCCTCTTGCCAGGAATTGGTGCCGGTATTCGAGGCGTAGAACCGGACGATGTCGTAGGACGTGTTGTTGTTGATGCGCACGCGACGATCCAGCGCGGAGGCGTCGACGACACCAACCGCCGTTACAGCAAGCACGATGCCTGCCAGAGCCTTATACATGATAGTCCCCCAAATGCGGTGCCCCCGCAGGGTAACTTTATTTGGCAAAGCCACAGACGCGCAAGTAGCTCTAACGGCGAATAGTTACGACCCGTGGTTATTGCGACATCGCTGAAAGATGGCCTGCCGATTTTGCTTGCCCTGCCAGCGTCTCCGCCGATTGACAGATCGGCATGGCCGGACCAAGAGGTTGCGCTCGCAGCGAACCTGGTCTTGGAGAACTGAATGGGACACCGGCTTTCAAGGATCGTCACGCGCACCGGCGACGACGGCTCAACTGGCCTCTCGGACGGATCGCGCCTGCGCAAGGATTCCGCCCTGATTGAGGCCATCGGCACGGTCGATGAGCTGAACAGCGTCGTCGGCTTCGCCGAAAGCCAGCAGGCCAACGACCTCCTGCGCGAAGCCCTGGTCCTCATTCAGCACGACCTCTTCGATCTTGGTGGCGCCCTCTCGATGCCTGGCCATCCGGTGCTGACCTCGGCTCACATCGAAGCGATCGAAGCGACGGTTTCCGCCTGGAATGCCGACCTGCCGCCGCTCAAGGAGTTCATCCTGCCCGGCGGAACGCCAGCCGTCGCGGCCCTCCATATGGCGCGCACCGTCTGCCGCCGCGCCGAGCGCCGCCTGCTGTCCATGGAAGATGAGCGCACGGTCGACGGGCGGGTCTATCTCAACCGCCTGTCAGACCTGCTCTTTGTCGCCGCGCGCGTCGCCGCAGCGGGCCAGGAACGCTCCTGGACCCCTAACCGGCGGAATAGTTGAGGATCGGCGCCAGCCAGCGCTCCACCTCTTCCACGGCCATTCCCTTGCGCTCGGCATAGTCCAGCACCTGATCGCGCTCGACCTTGGCCACGCCGAAATAATAGGCGTCGGGGTGGCCGAGATAGATGCCCGACACTGAAGAACCCGGCCACATGGCCATGCTCTCGGTCAGCCGCACTCCTGCTGCCGCCTCGGCGTCGAGCAGGCGGAATAGGGTCAATTTCTCGGTGTGGTCGGGCTGCGCCGGATAGCCGGGGGCAGGGCGGATGCCGCGATAGGGTTCCCCGATCAGCTCGCTGGGCTTGTAGGTCTCGTCCGAGGCATAGCCCCAGAGCTCCTTGCGCACCCGCTCATGCAGCATTTCGGCCATGGCCTCGGCATAACGGTCGGCCAGCGCCTTCACCATGATCGAGCCAAAGTCGTCATTCGCCCGCTCGAAGCGCTCGGCGATTTCGTTTTCCTCCGGGCCCGCCGTCACCACGAACCCGCCGACATAGTCCGGCGTACCCTTGGGGGCGACAAAGTCGGCCAGCGCGACATTCGGCCGGCCTTCGCGCTTGGAAGTCTGCTGGCGCAGGGTAAAGAGCGTTGCTAGTTCGGTCTTGCGATCTTCCGAGGTGAACAGGCGAATATCGTCGCCCACCGCATTGGCCGGCCAGAAGCCAACCACCGCACGCGGCTTGAACCATTTTTCTGCGATGATCTTGGCGAGCATCTCCTGCGCATCGGCAAAAAGCTGGCGCGCCACCTCGCCCTGCTTCTCGTCGTCGAGAATGCGCGGATAGACGCCCTTGAGCTCCCAGGTCTGGAAGAACGGTGTCCAGTCGATATATTTGGCAATCTCGGCCAGGTCCCAGTCCGAAATGACACGGGTGCCAAGGAACTGTGGGGCGTTGACGCTGTAATTCGACCAGTCGACCTGGAACGCATTGGCCCGTGCCGAAGTCAGCGGCAGGCGCTGCTTGGCCAGTTCGGCGCGCTCGTGTTTTTCGGCCACCTCCACATATTCGGAGCGGATGCTCTCGACATAGTCCGGCTTCATAGTCGGTGACAGCAGCTGCCCGACCACGCCCACGGCGCGGCTGGCGTCGGTCACGTAGATCGCCTGCCCACGCGTATAGCGCGGCGCAATCTTTACGGCCGTATGCACCTTGGAGGTGGTCGCCCCACCGATCAGCAGCGGCAGGTCAAAACCTTCCCGCTCCATTTCGCTGGCCATATGCACCATTTCGTCGAGCGACGGCGTGATCAGCCCCGAAAGGCCGATAATGTCGACCTTTTCCGCCCGCGCCACTTCCAGAATCTTCTGCGGCGGCACCATGACGCCGAGATCGACGATCTCGTAATTGTTGCAGGCGAGCACGACCCCTACGATGTTCTTGCCGATGTCGTGCACGTCGCCCTTCACCGTCGCCATCAGGATCTTGCCGGCCGATTGCCGCTGCGAGCCTCCGGTAGCGGCCTTTTCGGCTTCCATATAGGGCAGCAGCACGGCAACGGCCTGCTTCATCACGCGGGCGGATTTCACCACCTGCGGCAGGAACATCTTGCCTGCGCCAAAGAGGTCACCGACGACGTTCATGCCCGCCATTAGCGGGCCTTCGATCACGTGCAGCGGACGCTCGGCCTTGAGCCGCGCTTCTTCGGTGTCCGCCTCGATGAATTCGGTGATCCCGTTGACCAGCGCATGTTCAAGCCGCTTTTCGACCGGCCATTCGCGCCAGGCCAGGTCGCGCACCTTTTCCTCGCGCTGCCCGCCCTTGAAGCGCTCGGCAATCTCGAGCAGCCGCTCCGTCGCCGTGCCTTCGCCCTTGGGCTTGCGGTTGAGGATTACATCCTCGCAGGCCTCGCGCAGGTCGGCGTCGATCTGGTCATAGACCGCCAGCTGTCCGGCATTGACGATTCCCATGTCCATGCCCGCCTTGATGGCGTGGTAGAGGAACACGGCATGCATGGCTTCGCGCACCGGCTCATTGCCGCGGAAGCTAAAGGAGAGGTTCGAAACGCCGCCCGAAATATGGGCATAGGGCAGGTTCTTGCGAATCCATGCCGCCGCTTCGATGAAGTCGACGCCGTAATTATCGTGCTCTTCGATACCGGTGGCGACGGCAAACACGTTGGGGTCGAAGATGATGTCTTCGGGCGGAAAGCCCATATCATCGACGAGAATGCGATAAGCCCGCGCGCAGATTTCCGTCTTGCGCTTGAAGGTGTCGGCCTGGCCGGCCTCGTCAAAGGCCATGACGACGACCGCAGCACCATAGGCCAGGCAGAGCCCTGCATAGTGGCGGAACTGTTCTTCGCCTTCCTTGAGGCTGATCGAGTTGACGATCGGCTTGCCCTGCACGCACCGGAGCCCGGCCTCGATCACTTCCCATTTGGAGCTGTCGATCATCACCGGCACACGGGCGATTTCCGGCTCCGAGGCGATGAGGTTGAGAAACTCGACCATCGCCGCCTTCGAGTCGATCAGGCCCTCGTCCATGTTGATGTCGATGACCTGCGCGCCGTTCTCGACCTGGTCGCGCGCAACATCGAGCGCGGCGGCATAGTCGCGCGCGGTGATCAGCTTGCGGAAGCGCGCGCTGCCCGTGACATTGGTGCGTTCCCCGATATTGACGAAGGGAATGTCGGGCGTGAGGACGAAAGGCTCGAGGCCGGAGAGGCGGAGATAGTGGTTCACTTCACGACCCTCGGGGCAACGCCGGCAACGGCAGCGGCAATGGCGCGGATATGGTGGGGCGTTGTGCCGCAGCAGCCGCCGACCACGTTGACGATTCCCTCGCGGGCAAATTCGCCAACCTGGCGCGCGGTATCCTCCGGCCCCTCGTCATAGCCGCCAAAGGCATTGGGCAGGCCGGCATTGGGATAGGCACAGGTGAAGGTATCGGCCACAGACGAGATTTCGGCCATGTGCGGGCGCATCGCTTCGGCGCCAAGGGCGCAATTGAGCCCGATGGTGAAGGGGCGCGAATGGCGCACCGAATGCCAGAAAGCCGTCGGCGTCTGGCCCGTCAGCGTGCGGCCGGAGGCGTCGGTAATCGTGCCCGAAATCATCATCGGCAGCGCTACGCCGCGCGTTTCAAACGCTTCCATGCAGGCAAAGATCGCTGCCTTGGCATTGAGCGTATCGAAAATCGTCTCGATCAGGATGACGTCGGCGCCGCCCTCGATCAGGCCATTCACCTGCTGCGAATAGGCCTTGCGCAGGTCTTCGAAGGTGACGGCGCGAAAGCCGGGATTGTTCACATCCGGGCTGATCGAAGCCGTCCGGTTCGTCGGGCCGACCGCGCCGGCGACAAAGCGCGGCTTGCCGTCGATCGCCGTTGCGCGGTCGAGCGCCCGGCGCACGACACGTGCGCCTTCGACGTTGAGATCGTGAACTGCCGATTCCATGCCATAGTCGGCCTGGGCAATGGTCGTCGCCGAAAACGTATTGGTTTCAACGATATCGGCGCCAGCCATGGCGTATTTGAAGTGGATTTCTTCAATCGCTTCGGGCTGGGTCAAGATCAGAAGGTCGTTGTTGCCCTTCTGCGGATGATCGGAATGGTGTCGGCAGACATGACCCGAACCGTGACCGACAAAGTCGTCCTCGGATAGGCCAAGCCCCTGGATCTGCGTTCCCATCGCGCCATCGAGAATGAGGATGCGCTCGCGCGCGATCCTCTCCAGGGCCTTGCGGCTGGGAGAAGCAACTGCCGACATGATTACCTCGTAAACGTTCAGGGCCTTTTATCGAGTGCAGCCCTGAAAAGGAAGCCAAGCGGCATATGGTGTGCGAAAGCCGAGACGTGAAGACGCCTCGGTTCTCAAGATCGCGGGATTTGTCCGGCAAACAGCTGCCGGTGCTTATGGCCTAAAACTTCGCCCGGGCACCGGCATAGAAGGTCCGGCCCTGCGTGTTGTAGCCATAGACTTCCTGGTACTTGGCATCGAACAGGTTGTGCACCCGCCCATAGACCTCAACCTGCTCACTGACCTGATAATTGAGGCCGCCGTTGACCACGGCATAGGCGGGCAGGGTGACCGTGCTGGCGGAGTAAGTTGGGGGCAGGAAGACGCTATCAAGGGCTTCCCCGACGAGAACTACCTCGCCGTGGAGCGTAAGGGGAATCTCTTCTAGTCTGTAGGCGAGATTAATGGAGCCAGAGTGTTGCGGGCGGCGAATTTCCGTATCGCCAGTCGGGGTGCGTGCATCGAGGTAGGTGTAGGTGATGCCAGCTGTAAGCCCGCTGGAAATGTTCACACTCGCAGAGAGCTCCACGCCCTGGCGTGTGCTGATGCCGACATTGTTCTTCACCGTTTTCGCGTTGCCGGAGATCGCATTCTCGAGCGTCTGGTTGAAGTAAGTCGCGTCCAGCAGCACAACACCGTCCAGCAGCGACTGCTGCACACCGATGTCCCAGCCGAGGCTGGTTTCCGGCGTCAGACTTGGATTGGGCGTGAAGAACCCCGGAACATTACCGAATTGCTCGTAGAACGTTGGATTGGTCGACCCAGTGCCCAGCGAAGCGTGCAGCTTTGTGCCGGTATCTGGAATCTGCCAGGCGCCGCTCAAGCTGTAGGTTGTCGCGTCTGCGAAGGTGTCGTTGAAGTCGTGCCGGAGTGCCGCGGTCAGGTAGACCTGGTCGAGATATGTGCCACGATATTCTCCGACGAGAGAATTCGATGTTCTGGTCCGGCGCTCAAGCGGCGTGACGAGCTGCTGAAAGGTCTCGTGGACGAGATCGTAGCCCAGTGTGACCGTGTGCTTGGCGTCAAGGAAATCGGGCGTGTAGAAGTGGCGACCGACCTGATACGATACCTTGTATCTGTCACCAGTGGTCACGTTCTTCCAGCCAACACCCTCCGAGTCTCGATCCACAGTGCCGCCACTAACGCGTGCATTCTGGAACCACAGCGTATCTTCGCTGACCCACCCGAGGCCAAGCGCGCCGAAGAGCTCGTTGGCTTTGGTTGTGTCTGGTGTATCTGTTGCGATGCTGAGCGCATCGGTGCCGTCGGTTTCCCCATACAGTTTTCCGTAGCGAATTGTCCCGTCGACGGACAACTGCGGGGTGATTTCTGCACGGAATCGAGCGTTGGCGTCTATATGCGTTGCGCCGTCCAGCTCGTCGCCTACCGGGGCGATGTTGAACCCATTGGTGTGTCGAACAGTGACAGACCCGGAAGCGTTGAAATTGTCCTGCCCATAGGCCAGCGAACCGCTGGTCATCTTCGTGCCATCACTACCAAGTTCGCCCGCCACGCTGCCATGCAGGCCCGCATCGCCACCCGAGGTGGTAACGATGTTTATGACGCCGGCCATGGCATTCGAGCCCCAGAAGGCACTCTGAGGCCCTCGCAGAACTTCGATGCGCTCGATGTTGGCTACTTGCAGCCTGCCGAAATCGAACTCTCCATCAGACGTTTCCGCGACCGGCACGCCATCGATCAGAACGAGGACGTGATTGCCTTCTGCACCACGCACGCGGATCTGCGTCTTGCCGCCAAACGAGCCGGTGCGCGACACCGCAAACCCCGGCACTTGCCGCAGCACGTCAGCCACATAGGGCGTGCCGGCCAGCTGGATAGCCTTGCCATCGATCACCGTATACGACCGCCCGATTTCTTTCTCTTCAAACGGCGTCAGGCCGGCGGCGCTGATGCGGAGCACGTCCAGCACGGTCTGCTGCGCCGTGGCTGGCATCGCGGTGGCGAGCATGGCCGTCAGCACGGCGAGGGAGGAAACATGGGGCTTGAGGCGCATGAACAGGAGCTTTCTCGGCGGGGCGCCCCAGCAACCTTCAGTGATGAAGCGGCTGGCGCAAAGGCGCAGGCTGAACGGAATAGGGGAGAGGCAGTCGTCGGCGCCGCGGTCAGCGGCCCGAAAGCAAGCGGATTGGATTGGTCGTCATCGCTCTGGTCCTCCCGCCGATCCGCCCGATCAGCCTGAAATGGATCTCGTTTCCATGGCAGGTCTCCTGGCTTGCGGATCTGGCCGAAGTTTCGCCTTCCCAGCCGAAGCCAGTGGACTAAGGAAACTTCGTCTCCGCTTACAGTTGCGGGGGCAGCGTCGGACTGGGGATCGCTCCCCCACCGGCTTCCCTATTATCCCCTCGCGGGGACCATGGACGTGAAGACAATGGTGAAGACCCCGTTAAGAGTCAACGACATAAGGATTTCCTTATATTGCTTTCAACAGCGGCTTCGCCAAAGCCGTCAGTCGAGCACGATCGAGCGGTTGAACACCCGCGGATAATCGCCGACCCTATCGGGATGCAGAATGGAAATGAGGTCCATAAGCACCAGGTCCGGCCGCGCATTGCCAAGTTCGTAGAATTGCACGCCGCCATTTGGCCCTTTTAGCGCATCGGGCACCCAGACCTGCCCCGCCTGCGCCGCCGGCAGGGCCGCCAGCCGGGGGTCGTCCTGCCCAATATCGGCCAGCGTGTGATAGTTGATCGACGCCTGAATCCAGACCTTCGCCGCCCGCGCCCGCACGATCAGCCGCTCGAGATCGTGGATCTGAAACGCGCCCGTTCCCGTATCGTCGTCAAACACATAGCGCCCGCCGGCATCCTCGATGAGCCGTGCGATGAACGAACGTCCGCCCGCCGCAAAAAATACCCCGCCAAACGATTGCCCGCTCAGCACCAGCGGCCGCTCGCTCTCCGGCACATCCGACACCAGCGCCTTGGCCGCATCATAGCGCCCGACAATGTCGCTGAAGACCGCATTCGCCCTGGTCTCGGCATTGAAGAACAGGCCCATGAACTTGAGCCATTCGGCACGCCCGAGTGGCGAGGTTTCCTGCCAGTCGGCATAGTTGACCACCGGCACCCCGGCTGCCGCAATCCGCGCCATCTCGGCTTCGCCATTTCCCCCGGCGATAAGCACATCGGGCGCTGCCGCCACGACCGCCTCGATATTCACCACCCCCGAGCCGGCATATTCGACGACCGGTTGGTCCTGCATGTGCTCGATCAGCTCTGGCGTCGCGATCAGATCGCGCTGCGCCACTCCCGTCACCGCGCCGACCTCACCAAGCGCCACCAGAGCCGGGCTCTGAGAAGTGCCGCCGGAAAATAGCGAATGCACGGGAACAGTGATGTGCTGCGCGCCCGCGAGGTCTGGCCCCAGTTCCGGCTCCGGCGTGCCGCATTGCACCAGCACATAGCTTTCCCGCGCCCCGCCCGGATAGGGCTGGGCAACCGTCACCACCTTGTAGTGGTCAAAATAGGCGACCGAGAAATTCGCCGCATATTCGACCTCGGACTTGGTCCCGAAATAGTCGGTCCCCGGCTCGTAGGCCGTCGCGCAGCCGCGCTCGTCGAACACAGGTGCTGCGAGGGCAGGGGCCACCGCAAAGGCGACCAGCAAAGGCGCCGCCCAAAAAGCCCTAAACATCGTGGCTCCCCTGAGCTTGCCGCCGCGCAAACAGTGCCAGCTCCGCAAAACTGCTTCCGCGCCCGCCGCCATGCGCACCGCTCCCCTCCCAGCCCGAAGTCGCCACAACAATCCTCAGCTCCGCCCCTTCCTCAGCGGCGACAACCAGGAGTCCCTCGCGTTCCAGCACCGATCGCGCCAGATCCGCCTGCTCCCCTGGTCCAGTGACAAAAGCCCGCACCGCCCCATGGCCCCGAATCTTGAAACTCCGCTCCAGCGTCGAAAACACCACCTCAGGCCCCGAAAAGACCCCAGCCACGCTGCCGTCCGCAAGCAGATCCTCCGGCGCCCCCACATGCATCGCGCCCGCGCGATCCACTAGCCATAGCGTATCGGCAGTGCGCAGCGACAGTTCCAGGTCGTGGCTTGAAAGCACCACGGCAACCTGCTGCTCGCGGGCCAGCCGCCGCAGCATGGCCATGATTTCGACCCGCGCCGACACATCGAGAAAGGCTGAAGGCTCGTCGAGCAGCAGCACCGCGGGGCGTTGCGCCAGCGCCCGTGCAATCAGGATGCGCTGCCGCTCGCCATCCGAAAGCTCATTGATATCGCGTTGCGCCAGATGCTGCGCGCCGACTGCCGCAATCGCCTCCGCGACAATATCGCGGTCCGCGTCCGAAAGCTGCCCCGCCCACCCTGTATGCGGGTAACGCCCCAGCGCCACCAGCCCATAGGCAGGCATCGCCCCGATAGCGACGCGCTCGGTCAAAACCACGGCAACCTTGCGCGCCAGCTCCCCCTGATTCATCCGGGAAATATCCCGGCCATCGATCTCGACCGATCCGCCCAGCGCCGGCTGCATCCGTGCCAGCGTCCGCATCAGCGTCGATTTGCCGATGCCGTTGACGCCCAGCAGGCAAACCATTTCCCCCGGCGCAACCGCCAGATTGATATGGCTCAACACCGCCGGCTGCCGGCCATAGCCGACCGCGAGATCGTGGGTCTTGAGGGCCGGGGTCATCCGACGAAAATCCCCTTGCGGGACCGCAGGATGACAAAGGCGACGATGGGCGCCCCGATCAGCGCAGTCACCGCGTTGAGCGGCAACACGCCGAACTGGCCGGGCAGCAAAGCCACAAGCTGTGCAAGCAACGCCGTCAGCGCCCCCAGCACGATCGCCGCCGGCACCAGCACGCGGTGGTCCGACGATTTCAATAGCGAGCGCGCTACATGCGGCACGGCAATGCCCAAAAACCCGATCGGCCCGCAATAGGCCGTGACAGCGCCGGCCAGCAGCGAGGCCGCCGCCATGGTCAGAATGCGCATCGCGGTGGTGTTGAGCCCCATCGACCGGGCATAGTTTTCGCCCAGCAGCAGCGCATTCAATTGCTTGATTGTCACTGCGGCCACGACCAGCCCCAGCACCACCACGGGGCCAAAAATCTGCAACTCGTTCCACGTCACCGCGCTGAACGAGCCAAATCCCCAGGCGATCCAGCGTTGCAGCTGGTCTGGCGCCGCCCCCGCAACCAGCAAGGTCACAAAGGCGGAGACGGCATAGCCGGTCATCAGGCCAAAGATCAGCACCGTCGACGGATTCTGCAGCCGTGAGGCAATCGCGAGGGTAGGGGCCAGTACGCAGAGCCCGCCAAGCGTCGAGGCGATAACAATGGCAAAACCGCCACCCAGCCCCATGCCCCCGGTCAGAAACGACCCGATGGCGCTGCCCGAGGCCAGCACCACCAGCGCGACCCCAAGGCTCGCCCCCGACGTAATCCCGAGCACAAACGGATCAGCCAGCGGATTGCGCATCAGCGTCTGCATCTGCAGTCCGGCAACGCCAAGCGCCGCCCCAGCCAGACACGCCGTAATGGCGCGCGGCAACCGGATGGCGGTGATGATGTCGAAGTCGGGATTGCCACTGGCCGGCTGCCCGGTCAGGGCGCCAAAAACCGTCCCCAACGGAATGGATGTAGATCCGAGGCAAATGGCGGCAATAAACGTAGCAACCAGCAAAGCCAGAGCGATGCCGAGAACTACCGTATGATACGCGCCACTCGACGCCACGGCACTCGCTATCGCCACCCGCGGCGACGCGCGGTGGTCGAGAGCATCATCTTGGCCGTCGTGATTTCGCGTCATCAAGCCGCCAACCCGAAGATGGGAAAACTGGCGATCCCGACAGGACTCGAACCTGTGACCTTCAGCTTAGAAGGCTGCTGCTCTATCCAGCTGAGCTACGGGACCGCACGCGCCCTCCTTTAACTCATCTGACGAAAAAGGAAATGCCTCCCCGCCTAGGAAACATGCTCGTCCGGCGATGATGCGCTCGTCGAAAGCCGCGCGGTGCTCTCGCGCACCACCAGCTCCGAGCGCAGCACAATCCTGAGCGGGGAGGGCAGCGCGTCCGGCTCTTCCAGTACGTCGATCAAGGCCTCAGCCGCCATTCGGCCCAGCACCTCGCGTGGCTGGCGCATCGTCGTCAACGGCGGCACGTAATGTGGTGCAAAGCCGAGGTCATCGAACCCCACGAGCGAAATATCGCGCGGGCAGATGATCCCGTGCTGCCTGAGCCCAGAGAGAAGTCCGATGGCCGATTCGTCGTTGGCGGCAAAAATGGCGGTGGGTCGTTCGGCAAGGGATACGAAGCGCGCCGCAGCAGCAAAGCCGCTCTCCATGTCAAAATTGCCACGGAAGAGCCATTCCGGAGCCGGCGCGATGCCGGCCTCGGTCAGGGCTTTGGTGAAGCCGGCAAGCCGGTCGCGCGACACCACGTTGCCATCCGGTCCCAAGAGATGGCCGATGCGCCTGTGCCCGAGATCGACAAGGTGCTGCGTCGCGCGCGCTGCTGCTTCCACATTGTCCGTGAGCACGGTGTGAAAGCCCGAATAGGGGATTTCCTCGCAGGCAACAACGATGGGGACGCCTGCCGCCTGTCCTGCCATGGTGCGCAGCAAATGCGTGTCCAGCGAGCCGTCGAACAACAGCAACCCATCGGCGCGGTTGGAGAGAAGATAGTCCTGCAAACGGCGTATTGTCTCGTGCCCAAAATAGAGATTGAGCACCAATACGCCATAGCCGCGCGCCGCTGCCTCCCGCTCGATGGCATCGAGAATTGAAGAGAAGAAAGGATTCCTAATGTCGGGCAGCGCGACGAGAATGGTTCGGGAAGAACGCTGGCGCAAAGAGCGTCCGGCCTGGTTGAGCGTGTAACCGGTTACACGGATAGCCTCGGCAACTCGTTCC
>NZ_JAFKHD010000410.1 GCF_017307565.1 Devosia sp. | reverse complement strand
CACCGGGGATGGTCATGTCCACGCCGCCCGCGACGTTTCGTTCGACGTGGAAGCCGGGGAACTCTTCGGCATTGCCGGGGAATCCGGATCGGGCAAGAGCGTGCTGTCTCAGGCCATTATGGGGTTGCTGCCCGGCGCCATCATCTCGGGCGAAATCCTCTTCGAGGGGCGGAATCTACTGGAGCTTTCCGCCAGGGATATGCAGCGATTGCGCGGCAATCGCATTGCGATGATCTCGCAGGACCCTCTTTCGAGCCTGCATCCGTTCTATACGATCGGCGCACAGATCACCGAGGCTATCCGCACGCACCGCAAGATCAGCCAGGCCGAGGCGCTGCAGGAAGCGATCGACATTCTCGGACGCGTCGGCATTCACGATCCCGAAAAACGCGTCCACGATTATCCTCACCAATTCTCGGGCGGCATGCGCCAGCGCGTCATGATCGCCATGGCCATCGTGCTGCGCCCGGCCCTGCTTATTGCCGACGAACCGACTACGGCGCTCGACGTGACCGTGCAGGCGCAGATCATCAACCTCCTCAACGAGATGCGGCTCGAACTGGGCACGGCCATCATCATGGTCACCCACGATCTCGAACTGCTCTCCTCCATCGCCGATCATGCCATGGTCATGTATGCGGGCAATCGCATGGAGATGGGCCCCGGCGAGGCCGTGCTGACCACGCCGGCGCATCCCTATACGCTTGGCCTCCTGCGTTCTTCGCCCAGCCACGAGAGCCGTGGCACATTGCCCTCCATTCCCGGCCAGCCGCCCAGCCTTCTCGTTGACCAGAAGGCCTGCGCCTTCGCGCCCCGTTGCGCTGTGGCCATGGACATCTGCCGACGGGAACGCCCGCCGCTGCGCGACTTTGCCGATGGCACGCGATCGCTATGCTGGCTCGAGGACAAGGCGGCGCACACGGCCGGCGCTGTTGCTGCGGCGCCCGAAGAGCCGAAGGCCATCGAACAAGGCTCCGATATTGTCGTCAGCGTCTCGGATGTTCGTTTGACTTATGGCGGCCGCTCGCTTTTCGGCAAGAACATCAATCTCGAAGTCCTAAAGGGCGTCAGCCTCGAACTGCCGCGCGGCAAGACGCTGGGCATTGTGGGGGAAAGCGGCTGCGGAAAGTCGACCCTGGCGCGCATCATCGCAGGGCTCCTACCCCCGACATCGGGCGATGTGACCATAGAGGGGAAAAGCGTCATCGGTCTTGATCGGCGCGAGTGGGTCGAAATGCGCAAGCGCGTGCAGATGGTGTTTCAGGACCCCTTCGGTTCGCTCAATCCGCGCCGACGCGTCGGCTCGATCATCGGTGATCCGTTCCGCATCCAGAACGTGGCGCATGGCGCCGAGCGCAAGAACAAGGTTCGCGACCTGATGGAGATCGTTGGGCTCAATCCGGAGCACTACAACCGCTTCCCATCGGAGTTTTCCGGGGGGCAAAGGCAGCGCATCGGTATCGCCCGTGCCCTGGCGCTCAATCCCTCGATCATCATTTTCGACGAACCGGTTTCCGCTCTCGATGTGTCCATCCAGGCGCAGATTCTCAACCTGATCGGCCGCTTGCAGCGCGAACTCGGACTGTCCTACCTCTTCATTTCACACGACCTGGCGGTCGTTCGGCATGTCAGTTCCGAGATCATCGTGATGAAGGCTGGCCAGGTGGTCGAGCGTGGCGACACCGACACGCTGTATCATCAGCCCCAGCATCCCTATACGCGCGAGCTGCTGGCTGCTGCCGATCCGAACTATCGCAAGAGCGGCGGCGGTTTTGCTGATCCCCTCTCTCAGGGGGCGACGCCATGAGCACCGAAATCAAGCAGCGCGGTTCGCTGGAGCTGACCATGCGCAGGCTCCTCTCCGACAGGGCCGGCATGGTGTCGATGCTATTCATCGTCGCGCTGGCCGTTGTCGCCATAGGGGCTGACGGCATCGCTGCGCTGACCGGTCATTCCCCTGTCGCCCAGTTCCTCAGCACCGGCCTTACCCCCACCGGCCTGCCCGTCCCGCCGAGCGGAGAATTCCTCTTCGGCACCGATCAGTTGGGGCGCGATGTGCTGGTGCGCCTGGCCCATGGTGCGCGCATTTCGCTAGCCATCGGGGTCGTCGCCTCGCTGCTGGCCGCGGCTATCGGCGTAACCGTGGGGCTCATGGCCGGCTATTTTGGTGGCTGGATCGACCTGGTGCTCGGACGCGTCATGGATCTCGTCATGAGCATCCCGGTGCTGCTGTGCATGCTCTCGCTGGTGGCCGTGTTCGGACCGAGCCTGGCACTCAGCCTCACGGTCATCGTGTTCTTCTCCTGGACGACAATGGGCCGCGTTATTCGCGGACAGGTCCTGTCGCTGAAGGAGCGGGAGTTCGTGCTCGCATCGCGCTCGATGGGCGCAGGGCACCTGTCGATCATGTTTACCGACATCCTGCCCAACCTGGGTGCGCCCATCATCATCTACACCACAATGATGGTGCCAACCTCGATCATCTTTGAGGCAACGCTGTCCTTCCTCGGCCTCGGCATCGTTCCGCCGGCGCCGAGCTGGGGCGGCATGCTGGCCGAGGCGGCGAATAATTCCATCTATATGTTCGCCTGGTGGCTGGTGCTTTTCCCGGGCCTGGCCCTGCTTTTCACCACCCTCTCTTTCAACATTCTGGGCGACGCCCTGCGCGACGCGCTCGACCCTGCCAGCATGCGGCACAAGGTCCACAAGAAGAAAAAGAAGCCTGCGGGGGCAGCGTCATGATCTCCTTCATCGCCAGCCGGATCGGCTTTGCCGCGCTCGTCCTCGTCATGCTCAGCGGCTTTGTGTTCACACTGTTCTTCGTGGCTCCTGGCGATCCCGCGCGTATCGTCGCAGGTGAACGCGCCACCGAGGCGCAGGTGGCCATGGTGCGCGAGAATCTCGGGCTCGACCGTCCGATCATCGAGCAATATGCGAGCTTTGTCGGCCGCAGCCTCACTGGTGACCTAGGCTATTCCTATCGCAACCAACAGCCCGTATTGGAGCTGATCAAGAACCGCATGCCGGCAACCATCTCGCTCTGCGTTGGCGCGGTCGTACTCTGGCTGCTGATGGGCATTCCCATCGGCATCATGTCGGCGCGGCGGCCGGGAAGCCTTGCGGACCGGATCGGGTAGGGTTTCGTGCTCATCGGTGTGAGTTTCCCATCCTTCGTCCTTGGCATGGCTGCGCTCTATTTCCTCTATTTCGTGCCGCGCCAGGCCGGCTTCACGCTCTTTCCGCCCGGTGGCTATCGTCCATTCCTCGACAATCCTGGCCTCTGGGCCTGGCATCTGATGCTGCCGTGGTTCACGCTGGCGCTTACCTCGGCCGCTATCTATGCGCGACTGACACGCGGGCAACTGCTCGAAGTGCTGGGCGAAGACTATATTCGCACCGCCCGTGCCAAAGGGCTCTCGGAGCGCAAGGTCGTCTACAAGCATGGCGTGCGATCGATCTTCTCGCCACTGACGACGCAGTTGGGCGCCGACATCGCAGCTCTGCTCGGCGGGGCCCTCGTCACCGAACAGGTGTTTGGCCTCCAGGGTATCGGCTCGCTGGCCGTGCAGTCCGTGCAGACGCAGGACCGGCCGGTCATCATCGGTGTGGTCATGCTGGCCGGGTTCTTCATCGTCATCGCCAACCTGATCGTGGATTTCCTCTACATCCTGCTCGATCCGCGTATTCGGACCTGACCATGACCAGCCAGACCCTGGACACTCTTTGGACTCGAACCGCGCGGTTGCCGGCTGAATCCGACACGACGATCCCGCAAGCGGTTGACGTCGCTATCATTGGCGGCGGCTTTACCGGCATGACAGCGGCGCGCGAACTGCTGATTGCCGGTCGCTCCGTCGCCGTGTTGGAAGCGGGCCGGATCGGCGCCGGTGCCAGCGGCATGAATGCTGGCTTCGTGGTGCCTAATTTTGCCAAGGCGGATCCGAATGCGGTTCGTACGCGCCTTGGGACCGAGCGCGGCAATGCGCTGCTTCGCCTGGTCGGCGATGGCGCCAATGCTGTGTTCCGAACCATTGAGGAAGACGGCATTACCTGCGACGCGCTACAGACCGGCTGGCTCAATCCCGCTTATGGCGCGGCGAGTGCGGACATGCTGAAGGCCCGCGCCGAACTCTGGCGTGCGCTTGGGCGCCCGGTTTCATTTCTCGATGCCGACCAGGTCCGCGAACATACGGGCATGGACATTTATTCCGGCGCGCTCCTCGATGATGAAGGTGGAACTATCCACCCGCTCGACTATCTCCGTGGACTTGTCCAGGGCGTTCGGCGCCGTGGCGGCACCGTGCATGAAGGGCAATGTGTCGACAAGGTCACGCGCGACGGCGACGGCTGGCGCTTGACCATGCGCTCGGGTGCAACGCTCAAGGCCACCAAGGTTCTGCTGTGCACCAATGCCTTCACGACCGGGGTCGCCTCGCGCATGGGACGGTCGTCTGTACCCTTGCGAGTTTATCAGATCGCGACGACGCCTGCTGACCCGGACACAGTTCGGCGCATCGCGCCCGACGGTCGGCCCGTGGGCGATACCAGACAAAACCTTTTCACCTATCGGCTTGATCGCGACAATCGCCTGATCAGCGGCGGCATGGCGGCAATTCCGTTCGGCGCCTTTGACCGGCTCGGGCGTGCGGTTGCCGAGCGCCTCAGCGAGGAGCTCGCGCTTCCTCGGGCCGTCACGCCGGAAGTGGTCTGGACCGGCACTGCCGCCATGACGCCAGACTTCCTGCCGCGCCTTTATCAGATGGGCGACGGCTGGTTCGGTGGCATTGGCTGCAACGGTCGCGGCATTGCCATGACCGCGCAGTTGGGACGCGTTCTGGCACGAGCCGCCTTGGGCGAGAATGTCGAAGACCTCCCCATTCCAGTGAGGACACTCCGCCCCCTGCCCTTCCACCAATTCACGCCAATTGTCGCTTCGGCTGCTCTTATCCAGGCACGCCTGAAAGACATGCTGGCCAGATGATCGAACAGTGCAGCGGCTACAAGCGCCGTGAGGACCTATAGTTATGAAACAGCTCGCCCGCCGCATCACCGGCACGTCCAAAAAATCCTTCGGCATGTATGCTCGCGCCGCGGCCAGTGGCCGCGACGACCTGATCCATATGGAACTTGGCAAGCCCTACGCGGACACGCCTCAGCATATCAAGGACGCGACGATTGCCGCTATTCAGGACGGCAAGGTTCACTATTCGGACCTGCCGGGTATCCCCGCCCTGCGTGAAGCCGTTGCGGCCAAGCTTGCTCGTCAGAACGGCATGGACGTCACCGCGGACCAGGTCGTCGTCACCAATGGACTGACTCACGGCTCCTATGCCGCCTTCATGGCCTTTATTGATGACGGCGACGAGGTCATCTTACTCGAACCATACTACCCCCAGCACATCGGCAAGATCGAACTGGCGGGTGGCACTGCGGTTCCGGTTCCCCTCGACGCAAAGAATGACTACGCCATCGATGCGGCGCTGATCGAGGCCAGTATCACCGAACGCACCAAGATGATCGTGTTGATCAATCCGTGCAATCCAACCGGCCGGGTCTACACTCGGGAAGAGCTGACTGCCCTCGCAGATGTCGCTATTCGCCATGACCTGATTGTGGTGTCTGACGAAGTGTACGAAGAGATCGTCTATGACGGGGCAAAGCACATTTCCATTGCGTCACTACCCGGCATGGCCGAGCGCACGGTAACGCTCTTTGCCTTCACCAAGAGCTACGCGATGGACGGCTGGCGTATCGGCTACCTGGCAGCACCCAAGGCCGCAGTCGGCGCCATTCTCAAGATTACCGCCAATGACGTGACCCATGTGAATACGTTCATTCAGGAGGGCGCACTCGCCGCGCTCGGTGGCGATCCCGCCGTACTGGCGCAATTGATTGCTGACGATCGGGAGAAGCGAGATCGCGTCGTAACCCGGCTCAACCAGATTTCGGGCGTGACCTGCCCCTGGCCGCAGGGCACGATTTACGCCTTCGCTGACGTCTCGCAGTTTGGCCTCTCGGCACAAACCTTCGCGGAACGCCTGATGGACGAGACCGGCGTCGTCGTGGCGTCCGGAAGCTTCTACGGCCCGGCCGGAGAAGGTCGTCTGCGCTTCTGTTTCGGCTCTCTGTCGCTAGAAGATATCGACCTGGCACTGGACCGCGTCACGAGTTTCGTCCGACAGCTCGGCTGAGCGGGCATTTCCGTGTTGCGGTTGGTGCTCGTAGATCATACTAGCAAAGAATAGGCGGGCTTCAGCACATGCGAAAAGGTATTCGATTGCTCGAAAGCAAATTCTCGACCGGTGAGCTGAAACCAGTTTCTTCCCGCAAAACTGTGCATGACCTTGTCTATGAGCAATTGCGCGACGCCTTGATGTCGGGCGCTTTCGAAGCACGAAAAGCATTCACAATTGCCTCGCTATCGGAGCGCTTTCAGACCTCGCATATGCCGGTGCGCGAGGCTTTGCGCCGCCTGGCCTCGGAAAATGCTCTTAGCATTTCGGCGGCCGGAACCGCTTATGTGCCTGCAATTACGGCTCCCGAACTGCGCGACATCACGCGTGCGCGCATGATAGTTGAAGGTGCGACCGCACGCATTGCCGGCCCTCTGCTCACCGCGGAGGATATCGCCACACTTGAGCAGATATTGAGCCGCCACCGGGCCAGCGCCAGCGCCGGCAACAATACCGAGATGACTGCGGCCAACCGGGCCTTCCACTTCCACATCTACCAAGCGTCCGGCAGCCCCGTGCTACTGAGCCAGATTGAAAATCTCTGGCTACGCTCGGGCCCCTATGTGCGGTTTCTGTCCGACCGAATGGGCGAACTGCTCAAGACAGAGCACAGGTCCGGCTTCACCGACCAGCACGCCGCGATGATCGATGCGATCAAGAACGGGGACTGGAACGCCTTGGGCGAGGCATGTGAGGCCGATATCCGCGCTTCGCAGGATTTGCTGCTCGATATTCTCGCCGCGGAAGACGGCTCGGCCGACACCCCTTAGAGCGTCCGACATTCGATGGCTTCTCGACCCCGCGCCGGGGCGGAGCTGGCGATTACCAACATGAAAGTAGAAGACCATGTCGACTGACCGCTGGGCCATTTCCTCTGGATCGAAGTTTGAAAAGCTGGCGGGCTATTCCCGCGCTGTGGTCGATGGCGACTGGGTGTTCGTGTCTGGCACAGCCGGCCACGCCCCCGACGGCTCGATCTCGCCCGATCCTGAAGAACAGACGCGCCAATCGCTGCGCACCATCGCCAATGCCCTCGACGTTGCTGGGGCAAGCCTGTCCGACATTGTCCGTCTCAATGTCTATGTCGCAGACCGGGGCGACGTCATGACTGTCTCAAAGGTCCTGGGAGAGACTTTTTCGGATCCCCGCCCGACAAACACAACGATCATCTGTGGTTTCCCGGTCGAGGAGATCAAGGTCGAGATAGAGGTGACGGCGCGCAAGCGCGGCTAGTGGCACGTCTCCGCGCCCGCGACGCTCTACCCATACAATCAGGCTACTATCTAATGGCCGGCACCGCGTGCCGAAGGGCACGCGGCGAGAACTCCAGGGCGAGCATTGCCAAGCCAAGTAGAAACATTACGCCCAGGTTCATCGACCCGGCAGCAAGCTGCACGGTGATCATGGCGACAAGAACAGGCATGTGCCGGTAGGCGTGCCTAACACCACCATGGACCGGCCCCAACCATAGACGAGGCCATGGGCAATTTCGACGCCGCCACGCTAGGGAGCCCAAACCGGCGCCCACGAGCAGTGCTGAAGCGGCGGGATGGTCTGGTGGCGAACCACCTCTAAGTAGGCCGGCAGACTCCAGCCCCCATTCCAGCCCTGCAGCAGCAAGAACCAACGGCAATACGACGCCAAAATAGCCAAGTGCGTGGCATAGAGCCGCGGTGAAAAAACCATAGCTCTCACGCCAGCGCCAGGCATTGGCGACCAGCGCCGCCGTAATGCAGGGCACCATCATCGCCACACCCATCGCGCACCACATGGCGCCAAGGCCCAACAGGCGCTCACCGTCCCATGGCGCGATATAGGCGAAAACGCCGTTCTCGCCACAAAGCTCGATGAGTCCAGCCATGCCCGGATTGATCAGAGACAACCAGGCAAAAGCCGTCGCAAGCCCCGCCACGACGAACACTAGCCAACTTTTTGGATCTCGATAGACCGACATCGTCGTGCCCCAAGAATGCGAAGACCGGGTTGCCCCGGTCTTCGTTGTTCAGCAGTGGCAGGCCGGTTCGCCCAGGGCTAGCACGCTCGCCTTGTTGGTTTCGCGCGGCAGGTCGTTGGACGGGTTCAGGTTGAAGAAGCCCGAGGGCATCAGGCTGAAGCCGCAGGAAATGCAGGGCTGCACGGGAAAATCCTCGGGCCGCACGACGTGATGGAGGCCGAAGCAGTGCCAGACGACGATGTCGGTATTCTCGACATTGCGGTTCTGCTTGACCACTTCGGCCAGGCCATCGCTGCCATCCGAATTGCAGACATATTCGCCCGCCGGATAGCGCTCGTTTTCATTGTAGGGTGTCACCCAGAGGTGATTGCGGATGAAGTTCGAGCGGATGCCCGAGGGCCCGGCTTCATTGGTCATCGGCGTCACGCAGTCAGGCGCATGGAGCCGATAGCCGACCGGCTTTCCCAGGGCATTGAGTTTGTTGGGGTTGACGATCTTCCAGGTGCGGTGCGTATCGAGATTGGCCTTACGGCCGGCTTCGAGCTCGGTCTTGAGCGTCGTTTCCTCGGCATAAAAACCATTGCCGAAGCGGTTGGTCGGCCCCATGGGCTCGGCATAGCTATTGGCTTCGACGACGCTATTGCCGCCGCCATCGAGGTTCATATCCATGCGAACGCAGAAAATGTGCTGATGGATGGGGGCCGAGAGCCCTGGTGACACTTCGGCAGCGAATTTGCCGGGATCGCCGGGATCGCAGGCCATGGTGTCGACGATGCCGGTCGCCTTGACCTCGCATTCGATCTGGCCGGCCTGGTCGAAATACCAGTACTGGCCATACTCGTAATTGCCCACGGTATTGATGCAGGAAATCACGAGGCGCCGCCCGCGCCGCACTTCCGTGCGGTCCACGCGGAAATCCCAGTGCTTCCAGAGGACGCCGGTATCTTCCTCGTGGATGCAGATGCCTTTTTCGATGGTGATGACACCGCCATCGAGCCCGCAAAAATGCGAGTCGAGATAGTGGATGGAACCGAGGCAATCGCAGCCCAGTTTCAACGAATGGTTGAACTTGCCAAAGCCATATTCGCCGATATCGAAGATATTCTTGCGATAGTGCCCACGCTCCGGCGAGCCATAGGGCACAACCAGTTCGCCCAGCGCCATGCGACGCACGATGGGGCGGCCATCATAGCGCACATCGTGGAGAATGATGCCGTCGCGCGGCGAATAGCCGATACCGAGCGTCCACTTGTCCCAGGCGATGGCATGGCCATCCATGGTGAAACTCGTGCCTTCCGGTTGCACCACGTTGAGCGGCTTCATCGGCGCACGCGTGGGCATAAAGTCGGGATCGTAGGGCACATCGATCATTGGAATCGGCGGGCCGCCATGATCGTCGATACGCAGGATTTCGCCGGTCTTGACGTCGATGGCGACGTTCAGGCCATCGATGGGATGGGCATAGAAATTCTCGTTTTCATAAAGACGCAGCCAGCAGTGCACATAGGAGACCATGTGCCCCTCTTCGCCAGCATCACCAAAATTGCCGCCTGACCAGCTATCGACGCAGACGCCGGTCATATCGGTAATGCCACGCTTGCGGCATGCCTCGATGAAATTGGGATCAGCCTTCACCTTGCGTTCGACATCGAGCAGCTGCTCGACCTGGAAGGCCGAATGCGAGGAAGGAAAATGGCGGCGGAAGATGATGCGGTTGTTGTCGAGCGCCACGAAAACCATCCAGACGCCGGGGCGATCGAGATGGGAAATATTGAGCCGCGCCTCGCGGCGGAAGGCTTTGCCGGCGAGGTGATCGCGCCATTCCTGTGGGCTCGGTTCGCGCAGGTCGATATTGCCGAACAGGGCCCCTGGCCCCAGATCGACATCTGATTTGATGGCGCTGACGGCAGAATTGATCTCGGCGGCGCTCAGCGGCGCCAGCGCCTGCAGGTAACTCGGGGGTGGGGAAGCAGCCTGTCCCTGCGGCTGAGTTGCCGCTGCATGCACGTGGTTCATCGTCCTCTCCTTGACGTCTGGCAATCGCATTCCCCGCTCCCGACGAGGATTGCTTCTGAGCGCCATAGTCGTCGTCCGAGAGGCGAGCTTCCAGCACTCGGAGGGCGTTCCGGACCAAAGATCGGACGCTGAGATAATCCCTCAATCGCGTGATCGTTCAATCGACATGTCAATTTTTCGATTTATTTTCAGATAGTTACAAGTTTCCATATGTGGCGAATTCTGGCCTCAATAGACAAAGCCAATTGTTGACCGTCGAACGACCTCCTGCTGAACTGTGGCAGTTCGCTGACGCCAAAACAGCACCATGGAAACGTCATATGGGAGGAAACCATGACGGGAATTCTGGGCGCTTACCGAGGGGATTTCGGCAGGGTCACCTATCTAGATATAACGCGCCCGATCGCGACCCATGCCCATCCTCATATCCATGTTCTGTTCAAGGTTTCCGGTGCCGATCGCGGCATGCAAGTGGAGAACCGCGCCATCGGGCTCCACCGCAGCAACTGGGTTCTGGTCAATCCCTGGCAGCGACATTTCGACATTCCGGAGGAGTGCCGAGCGCCCACCCAGATGCTTGCGCTCTATATCGACAAGGACTGGTGCAGGCAGCGCATGGACTGGCCAGCCTTTGCCGACAGCGCATGCGCCATCACCGCTGGCATGCGCATCCGGGTGGACCTTCTTGCGCGCATGCTCGGCAAAGGCGCCGATGTGGATAGCACTAGGATCGAACAGATGGTTTCTTCCATCATGTGCGAGGCCGCGCAGCTTGCACCCGAACACGCCTCTGAACGCACAGCGATGGATTTCCGCATTCGCCGCGCGCTCTCGGCCCTGCGCGTTCGCACCAAGGGCGGTCCTGATTTCGAGGCGGTGGCGCGCAGTGTTGGCATGTCACGCTCGCGCTTCTTCGAGCAGTTCCGTAATTCCATGGGTATTGCGCCGAACATGTATGTCGATGCGCTACTCATCGAGCGTGCAATTTCTCTTCTCTGGGAAGACAAGCCGATCGACGACATTGCCGAAACCCTGGGCTTTTCAGCGCAATCGAGTTTTACGCGGTTCTTCAAGGAGCGGGTCGGTTTTCCGCCCAGTTCCTTGCGCCAGGCGCCGCAACTCACCCAGATCGTCCAATAATTGTCGGACGCTGGGTCAAGCAACCTCGCCCTGCGTGGGTCTAGTCTCTCCGCGCATCGACGGGGAGGCAGCGATGAATACGGACGGCACTGCGGATTATCTCATCATTGGCGGCGGCTCGGCCGGCTGCGTTCTGGCGGCTCGGCTCAGCGAAAATTCCGGCACAAGAGTGGTGTTGATCGAGGCGGGCAATGACCTTACCCGAGCATCCATGGCTCCGCATGTCCGCAGCCGCTATCCCGGCCGCGCCTATCTCGATTCCGGCAATATCTGGCCGGATCTGAAGGCCTATTTCGGCAGCACGCCAAACCGCCAATTGCGCCGCTACGAACAGGGCAGGCTGCTGGGCGGTGGCTCGTCGGTCAATGCCATGGTGGCCAATCGCGGCGCGCCTGCCGATTACGACGAATGGGTTGAAGCAGGCGCGGCTGGTTGGTCCTTCGAAGAGGTATTGCCCTATTTCCGCAAACTCGAGCGCGATGCTGATTTCTCCGGACCTTATCACGGCAAGGACGGACCGCTGCCGATCCACCGCATCTCAAAGGAGCGCATGTCGCCCTATGTACGCGCACTCTCTGATGTCTTCGCCAAGCAAGGTCACAAACCCCAGCAAGATCAGAACGGCCTCTGGGAGGACGGGGTCTATGTCGGCGCCATTGCTGTCACCGACGACGGTCAGCGCGCTCCGACATCGGTCGTCTACCTGACACCGGAGGTCCGTGCCCGGCCCAATCTGACCGTACTCACAGGCCATATTGCAGAGCGTCTGCTGTTCAAGGGCAACCGCGTCATTGGAGCCGAAGTCACCCCCACTTCGGGCGGTGCCACGCATCGCATGCTGGCCGAAAATGTGGTGGTGTCGAGCGGCGCCATACACACGCCCACCCTCCTGATGCGCAGCGGCATTGGCCCCGCCGAGCAGCTTCATCAGCATGGTATTGTCGTTATCGCAGACCGGCAGGGCGTAGGCCAAAACCTGATGGAGCACGCTTCGACGGCCGTCAGCACCTACCTGCCCGCCTCCATGCGCCTTGGCGATCTCGATGAGCATCACGACCACGCCATCCTGCGCTTTACATCTGACCTGCCGGATGCGCCGCAGGGCGACATGCATGCTGCCATGATTGCGCGGTCAGCCTGGCACTCTATCGGCCAGCGCATCGGCACGCTCTTCATCTGGCTCAACAAGCCGTATTCGCGTGGTCAACTGACCCTGACAAGCCCGGATCCGCGCGCTGAGCCGCTGGTTGACTTCGCCATGCTCTCCGACCCGCGCGACCTGCCGCGCCTGCGCTACGGCTTCACTGTCGGAGCCATGGGCCTTCTGGGCCTGATGCAGGAAGGCAAAGCGGGACCGGTCTTTCCCACCAGCTATTCGGCACGCGTCGCCGCCGTGGCGGGGCCGGGCCTCTTCAACACGCTGCAGCGTGGCGCGTTCTCGGCCCTGCTCGATATGGCTGGCCCGCTGCGGCCCTGGCTCATCCGCAATGTCGTGACCCTCGGTCTCGATCTTGAAAGGCTGCTCAGCGACCCCGACGCACTCGACAATTTTGTCAGGGAATCGGTGGGCGGGGTCTGGCACGCCTCCGGCACTTGCCGAATGGGCCGGGTGGATGACCCTAGGGCTGTAACCGACGCTGCGGGTCGGGTCTACGGCATCGACGGGCTGCGCATTTGCGATGCTTCGCTCATGCCCTCCATCCCGCGCGCCAATACCAATGTCCCCACCATCATGATAGCCGAGCGCATTGCCGATCTCATCAAGCAGGGGCACTGAACCGAACGGGGGTGGGAACTCCGGCCCCACCCCTTCCGCCTTATTTGCTGTAGCCCTGGCTGAGCCCGCTGATGAACTGGCGCGAAAACACCGTGAACAACAGAACAAGCGGCACCGCGCCCAAGGTAAGGGCGGCCAGCAAGGCGGGATAGTCGTTGAGGAACTGCCCCACGAATTGCTGTACGCCCAGTGTCACCGTCTGATTGGCCTTTCCTGGCGCCAGGATCAGCGGGAACCACAGATCGTTCCAGATCGGCAGCATGGTCACCGTGGCGACCGCCGCCAGTCCAGGCCGTACCAGCGGCAGGGCGATGAGGAAGGTCTGCCATTCGTTGGCCCCGTCCATGCGCGCCGCTTCCTTGAGTTCAGTCGGTACGGTACGGAAATAGGTCATCATCAGGGTAACGGCGAGCGGAATGCTCATGGCCGTATAGACAAGGATCAGCGCCAGGAGCGTGTCCATGATGCCCCATGCCACCATGATCTTGATGATCGGAATGGTGCCAAGGCGGATCGGCAGCATGACCCCGATGATGAAAAGCCCGGTGAGAATGGGCACCAGTGCGGTCAACCGATACTCGACCAGCGCATAGGCGGCGAGCGTCGAGAACACCACGGTCAACACCACGGCCGAGACGGTGACGATGAGGCTATTGCTGTAGTTGGTGATGAAATTGCCGCGCGTGAAGACGCGGGCATAACCATCGAGACTAAAGGTTTCTGCTGTCGGTAGCGCGAAGGGACCGCCGAAAATCGCCGGCGTCGTTTTCAGCGAATTCATGATCACGACGAAAATCGGCCCAAGCGCCAGGACAACGAAACCTAGCAGGATGACGTGAACAAGAACGCGCTCGGTGGTCCAGCGCCGGTCGTCGGCTCGGCGACGAGTTTTGACCTGTGGTCGGCAAGGCTGGTCATATCTGTGCCTTTCTAGACGGTATGGGCACGGAGCCGCCGCTGCACCAGCCAGAAATAGAGCGCGGTGACGAGCAGCATGATGCTAAAGATGACGGTGGCGACGGTCGCGCCGAGATCGAGATCGGCCACCTGTCCCGAAGACCCGAAGAAGGTCCGGTAGAAATAGGTACCCAAAATATCGGTCGAATAGTTTGGCCCCGGCGCAGAGCCGTTGAGCGCGAAGACCAGGTCGAAGCCGTTAAAAGTCCAGATGAAGGTCAGGATCACGATCAAGCCGAATTGCGGTACGATCAGCGGAAATTTGATGTCCCAAAAAGTGCGCCAGGGGCTCGCCCCATCGAGCCTTGAAGCCTCGACGAGATCGTTGGGCACCGCCAGCAGCGCGCTGTAGAGAAAGATCATGGGAATGCCGACATATTGCCAGACGCCCATGAGCGAGATGGTCGGTAACGCGGTCAGCTGATTGCCCAGCAGCGGAAAGCCGACGACACCCCATAGCGGGTTGATAATCAAGCGCCAGATGAAGCCGACGATGACGACAGAGAGCGTTGCGGGAATGAACAGGATGGTACGGTACACGCCCTCGCTGCGACGCAGCACACCCGAAGTCAGGAGCGCCGCCATCAAGAGACCAATGGGCACTTCCACCAGCACGTGAATGGCGAAATACTTTATG
>NZ_JAFKHD010000409.1:14066-14890 GCF_017307565.1 Devosia sp. | reverse complement strand
GGCGAGACGCTGAGCCTTGTCGGGGAAAGCGGCTGTGGCAAGTCGACCACCGGCCTTGCGCTCATGGGCCTCGTCAAGCCGACTGGCGGGCGCGTGCAGTTCGACGGGCAGGAAATCCGCGGCTTCAATCGCGCGGCGCTCAAGAGCTATCGCCGGCGAATGCAGATCGTCTTTCAGGACCCGTTTTCCTCGCTCAATCCGCGCCAGCGGGTGAAGGACATCATTCGCGCGCCGCTCGACATCCACCATGTCGGAACCGCGGCCGAGCGCGAGGCGCGCGTGGCTGAACTGATGGAGCGCGTTGGACTTCGTCCCGATCAGGCCGACAATTTTGCGCATCAGTTTTCCGGTGGTCAGCGTCAGCGTATCGGCATTGCCCGGGCGCTCGCGCTCAAGCCTGACGTGATCGTCTGCGACGAGCCGGTCTCGGCGCTGGACGTGTCGGTGCAGGCGCAGATTCTCAATCTCCTCAGCGATCTGCAGCGTGATCTCGGCGTCTCCTACCTGTCGATTTCGCACGACCTCGGCGTCGTCGAATTCATCTCGCATCGCGTCGCCGTCATGTATCTGGGCAAGATCGTCGAGATCGCGCCCAAGACGCGCATCTTTGCCGAGCCCGGGCATCCCTATACCGAGCTGCTGATGCGCTCGGCGCCCTCGCGCGATCCGCGCAAGCGCCACCAATGACGACATCCCGAGCGCGACGAAGAAGCCGAGCGGCTGTCCGTTCCATACGCGCTGCCCGCTCGTCACTGCTGTCTGCAAGACCACCGAACCGGCCCTGACCGCCCGCGAAGGTGGCCAGATGGTTGCCTGTCACAACC
>NZ_JAFKHD010000409.1:0-14030 GCF_017307565.1 Devosia sp. | reverse complement strand
TGACCAAGTCCTATCTCTTCACCGGCGGCAATGTGCTCGACGCCGAGGCCGGCATCCTGCGCCAGGGACTCGATGTGCTGGTGCAAGACCAGCGTATCGCCGCTATCGGCGCGGACCTGTCGCGGCCAGAAGGCGTGGAAGTGATTGATCTTATGGGCAAGACGATCATGCCCGGGCTAATCGACTGCCATGTGCATGTCGTTGCCGAAACGCTCGACCTTTGGGCCAATATGATCGCCCCCGCTTCGCTTGCCGCCCTGCGCTCGGCGCGGGTGATGGAAGAGGCGCTGCAGCGTGGTTTCACAACGCTGCGCGATCTGGGCGGTGCTGATTACGGGCTGGTGCGGGCGGTCAATGAAGGCCTGCTGAATGGTCCGCGGCTTGTCATCTGTGGCAAGGGGCTTACCACCACCGGCGGCCACGCCGACCTGCGTCAGCGCACCGATGATCGGCCTGGCCTGTTTTCCGATCGCGTGGGCTCCATGGGTCTTATTGTAGACGGCGTCGACAATGTCCGCGCGGCGTGCCGCACGATGATCAAGGAAGGCGCGAACTTCATCAAGGTCATGGCCAATGGCGGGGTCTCCTCGCCCAATGACCCGATCCACTCGATCCAGTATTCGCGCGACGAAATCAGCGCCATGGTGGAAGAGGCGGAGAATGCCGGCCTCTATGTCGCCGCGCATGTCTACACCGACAAGTCGATTGCCCGTTGCGTCGAGCTTGGTGTCCATTCGCTCGAACACTGCAACCTGATCGAACCCGATACGGCGAGGAAGGCTGCTGAAAGGGGCTGCATCGCTGTGCCGACGCTGGTTGCCTATGACGCACTGGCGCTCGAAGGCGAAGCGCTTGGTCTCGGCGCCGCCGAGTTTGCCAAGATCGAGGTGGTCCGCAGCGGCGGCCTGCGCTCGCTCGAAATCATGCGCGATGCCGGTCTGCCCATGGCTTTCGGCTCGGATCTTCTCGGGCAGCTGCGCAAGTATCACGGCATGGAGTTTGAACTCCTCGCCAAAGTGCTGACGCCCGAAGAGATCATCCGTTCCGCGACCGTGATTGGCGCCAAGCTTTGCCGCCTTGAGGGGCAGGTGGGTGTTGTCGCTGAAGGCGCCTTTGCCGACTTGCTGGTCGTTGATGGCGATCCACTGTCCGATATCTCGTTGCTGCAGGGCGATGGCGCGCATATGCCCGTCATCATGGCCAATGGCAGAATCGTGAAGAACGCGCTCAACTAGGGCGCGCTCCAACACGGATAGTTCAAATGACTGATGTGGTCGCCAAGCCGCTGCGCCCGGCCGATTGGGTGGCGGGCTTTGCCCTGTTGATCCTGTGTCAGCTGGCCGGCGAGACGCTGGTGCAAATCCTGAGACTGATCGTGCCCGCCTTTGCCTTTCCGGGGCCGGTCATCGGCATGTTGCTGCTCGTGGGGCTGCTGGCGCTTATGGGCGACCGGGCAAGGCCCGTGATTGCATCGGCGGATGGCCTGTTGGGTATCCTGTCGCTGCTCTTCGTGCCCTCGGCAGTCGGCATCATGCAGCATGGCGAATTGATCCGTGCCTGGGGCGGGCCGCTATTGCTGGCGGTTGTGGCGTCGACGGCTTTGACGCTGGTGGTGACCGTGGGCGTTTTCATCCTCACCGAGCGGTGGATGTCGCGATGAGCAGTTTCAGCGAAATCTGGGTCTACCTTGCTACCTCGCCGCTGACCTGGCTCGGCGCCACGCTGGTTGCCTTTGTGCTGGCGCTGCGCATCGGCGCTTTGCTCGGCAACTCGCCGCTGGCCAATAGCGTGTTGCTCAGCGCAGCCATGCTTATTCCGGTGCTGCTGCTGACCGGCACGTCCTATCCTACCTATTTCGAGGGCGCGCAGTTCGTGCACTTTCTGCTCGGGCCGGCAACGGTGTCGCTGGCTGTGCCGCTCTATCGCAACCTGGCGGCGGTCAAGCGTTCCCTAGTGCCGATCGCCGTGGCGCTCGTCGCCGGTTCCATCACTGCCATGGGAAGCGCGCTGGCGATTGCCGCCATCTTCGGGGCGCCGCCGGAGGTTCTCGCGTCCATCGCGCCGAAATCGGTCAGCGCGCCAATTGCCATGGAACTGGCCAAGAGCCTGGGCGGTATTCCCTCGCTCGCCGCAGTGCTGGTCATTCTAACGGGGGTGACGGGCGCCATCATCGTGACCCCGCTGATGAATGCGCTGGGCACGAAGAACTACGCGGCTCGCGGCTTTGCGGTCGGGGTAGCGTCGCACGGCATCGGTACGGCCAGGGCCCTGCAGGTCAATGACATGGCGGGGGCCTTCGCTGGTATCGCCATGGCGCTCAATGGCGCATTCACCGCCATTCTGCTGACCGGATTTCTATTGCTCCAATAGCGCGGACACAAAAGCGGAGGGCGCGGAGTGCCGCGAAGACCCGTACTTCGGGTTCCTCTGGCACGCCGCGCCCTCAAAGTCGGGGGCGTTCTCTTAGAAGGCGTAGTTCACGCCGGCGCGGATGACGCTGAATTTGTGGCCGATTTCGCGGCCGGCGCCGAAGCCGTTATAGTTCTGGCTGCCGAGGTCGACATAGAGGTATTCGGCCTTGACCGAGAGATTGTCGGTGGCCTTGGCTTCGATGCCGACACCGGCGGTCCAGCCGAAGTGGGTAGCGGACTGCGAGGTGGTGACGCCGCCATTGACGAACTGGCCGGTGCCGCGACCGAAGGCGGCGCCGAGGGTCACATAGGGCATGACCTGGCCGAACGTGCCACCGGCGCGGGCGCGGGCGGTGCCGAACATGTCGAGCTTGGCTTCGAACGTGCCGGGGGCGCCGGCCGGTTCGCTATAGGCGAGGTTGGCCCACTGCAGGTCGGCTTCCGCGCCGATCACGAAGCCGCCCATGTCCATGTTGAAGCCAGCCTGGCCGCCAGCGGTCCAGCCCGAGCTATTGTTGTTGGTATTGGCAAAGGCCGGGCTATTGGTGGTGTTGCCCCAGAGGTAGCCACCGTTCACACCCGCGTAGAAGCCGTTCCAATTGGCTGCGGAGGACGATGAATAGAGTGGGGAAGTGGCCGCCGGCGCACTGCTCCAGCCCAGATCAGCAGCTCCGGCAGACGCCGTCAGCGTCAGGAGAGCGGAAATCACAATGGCGGAACGCTTCATTTTTGGCCTCGTCGATATGCGCCTAAACATGAGGCCCAAAATCGTCTCAAGGTCTTAATGATCGGGTAAGGAATAAGGTTAACGCAGCGGGTTTTATGAAATTGTGAAGGGGTTTGTTAGGGAAGGGCCCACCGCGCCGTGGCTCCTGCCCCTCTCCCATCCTCCTCCCCGTCAACGGGGAGGTGTCACCGAATTCGCTATGGCGAATTCGGTTGGGGCCAGCGGGACTGATGGCCTGGTGTCAAAAGCCTCAGCTATGAAGGCCCGGCGCTTCGCGGCCCGTGGAGGCGACGTATTCGGTGTAGCCGCCGCCATAGGCATGCACGCCTTCGGGGGTCAGTTCGAGCACGCGATTAGAGAGCGCGGCGAGGAAATGGCGGTCGTGGCTGACGAAGAGCATGGTGCCCTCATATTGGCTCAGCGCCGAGATTAGCATTTCCTTGGTGGCGATATCGAGGTGGTTGGTCGGCTCGTCGAGCACCAGAAAGTTCGGCGGATCGAAGAGCATCATGGCCATGACGAGGCGCGCCTTTTCGCCGCCCGAGAGGACGCGGCACTTCTTTTCGATTTCGTCGCCGGAAAAGCCGAAGCAGCCGGCAAGGGCGCGGAGCGGGGCCTGACCCGCCTGCGGGAATGAATATTCGAGCTGCTGAAACACGGTCATGTCGCCTTCGAGCACGTCCATGGCGTGCTGGGCGAAATAGGCCATTTTTACCGAGGGCCCGCGGGACACGGTGCCGGTATCGGGCTCGGTCGTGCCGGTGACGAGTTTTAGCAATGTCGACTTGCCGGCGCCGTTGATGCCCATGATGGCCCAACGTTCGCGGCGGCGGACGTGGAAATCGAGGCCGTCATAGATGGCGCGGGAGCCGTAGCTCTTGGATACACCCTTCAACAGCGCGACGTCTTCGCCGGAGCGCGGAGCAGGACGGAATTCGAACTCGACGGTCTGGCGGCGCTTGGGCGGCTCGACACGGTCGATCTTGTCGAGCTTTTTGACGCGGCTCTGGACCTGGGCGGCGTGGCTGGCGCGGGCCTTGAAGCGGGCGATGAAATCGAGCTCCTTGGCGAGCATGGCCTGCTGGCGCTCGAACTGGGCCTGCTGGTTCTTCTCGGCGATGGCGCGCTGCTGCTGATAAAATTCGTAGTTGCCGGAATAGGTGGTCAGCGTGCCGGCGTCGATCTCGACGATTTTGGTGCAGATACGGTTCATGAATTCGCGGTCGTGCGAGGTCATGAACAGGGCGCCCTGATAATTCTGCAGGAAGGCTTCGAGCCAGATGAGACTTTCGAGGTCGAGGTGGTTGGAGGGTTCGTCGAGGAGCAGTGCGTCGGGACGCATGAGGAGGATTTTGGCGAGCGCAACGCGCATCTTCCAGCCGCCGGAAAGGGCGCCGACATCGCCGTCCATCATTTCCTGGGAGAAGCCGAGGCCGTCAAGCACTTCGCGGGCGCGGCCGTCGAGCGAATAGCCGTCGAGTTCTTCGAACTGGTGCTGGATTTCCCCGTAGCGTTCGATGATGGCATCCATCTCGTCGGCCTTGTCGGGATTGCCCATGTCGGCTTCGAGAGCGCGCATTTCGACGACGATGGCGCTGACGGGGCCGGCGCCATCCATGACTTCGGTGACTGCACTGCGGCCGGACATTTCGCCGACATCCTGACTGAAATAGCCGATGGTGGTGCCGCGCTCGACCGAAACCTGGCCTTCGTCAGGCTGTTCTTCGCCAGTGATCATGCGGAAAAGCGTGGTCTTGCCAGCGCCATTGGGGCCGACGAGACCGATCTTCTCGCCCTTGAGCAGGGTCGCCGACGCCTCGATGAAGACAATCTGCTTGCCGTTTTGCTTGCCGATGCTTTCGAGGCGGATCATTTTGGGGCCTTCTGAGAAATTCAGTAGACCTCAACAGTGCAGTGCTACGCCCTCGTGGTTCGAGGCTGCGCTAACGCTCCGCACCTCACCATGAGGACTACTGGGGTTGCCGATATTGCCCGTGCTCTAAAGCACCGCCGTGCCATAGCGCAAGGGCCGTACGGGCACAGCGGCTATGCCAAACGGCAAGCAGGGCTATGCGGCGATCAACTTCGCTTACGCAGCGTCGTTGATCAGGCCTTCGGCCATGCCGTATTCGTGCAGTTTGCGATAGAGCGTCGAGCGGCCGATGCCGAGGGCGCGGGCGACGCGGGACATGCGGCCGCCGTGATAGTCGATGGCAAAGGCGATGGCTTCGCGCTCGATATCGGCAAGGGCCTGCAGGTCGCCAGACGCATTGAGGAAGCGATCCTGCATTGTTTGCACGGCCGGTTCAGTCCGAAGACGAGCCGGGGCACTATCAATATGGACGGGTGCGGCGAGCACTGCTGCTTGCTCGGTGGCGCGGACAGCTTCCTCGCGGCCGACGGACTGGGCCAGAATTTGTGGGAAATCGTCGGCTTCGAGGAAGGCGGCATCGGCGAGCACAACGGCACGGTAGACGGCGTTTTCGAGCTGGCGGACATTGCCCGGCCAGTCATAGGCGGCGAGGAGGTCATGCGCGGCGGGGGTCATGCCGAGGACGCGCTTGCCGGCTTCGGCGGCGAAACGGGCGATGAAGTGGGAGACGAGCGCTGTCAGGTCTTCAAGGCGCTCACGCAGGGGCGGCACGTAGATGGGGAAGACGTTGAGGCGGTAGAACAGGTCCTCGCGGAATTCACCTGACTTGGCGAGGTTGAGGAGGCGCCGATTGGTGGCCGAGATGAGGCGGACATTGATCTTTTCGGGGCGGGAGGCGCCGACCGGTTCGATCTCGCCTTCCTGGAGGGCACGCAGCAGTTTCACCTGCGTGTCGAGTGGCAGTTCGCCGACTTCGTCGAGGAAGAGCGTGCCGCCGTGGGCCTCGGCAAATTTGCCGGGCTGGTCGGCGATGGCGCCGGTAAAGGCCCCCTTCTTGTGGCCGAAGAGAACGGACTCGACCAGATTGGGTGGGATGGCACCGCAGTTGACGGTGATGAAGGGCTTGCCGGCGCGGTCGGAACCGCCCTGGATGATACGGGCGACCAGTTCCTTGCCCACGCCCGTTTCGCCCTCGATAAGGACGGGGATGGGGCTCTTGGCGGCTTTGCCAGAAAGCGCAAGGACGCGCGCCATAGCCGGGGCGCTGGCGATCATGTCGGCGGGCGAGAAGGTGCCCGAGCGGCGGGCGTGTTCGGAGCGGATGGCGGCTTCGAGCGTGTCGAGCTTGAGCGCATTGCGCAGCGAGACGACGAGGCGTTCGGGGGAGACGGGTTTCACAAAGTAATCGGCCGCGCCCTGACGCATGGCGGAGATGACGGTTTCGAGCGAGGCGTTGGCCGTCTGAATGATGACGGGGGTGGTCAGACCCTCGGCGCGCATGGCCGACATGACGCCCATGCCATCGAGGTCGGGCATGACGAGATCGAGGATCATGGCGCCGATCTGGCGGTCGTCGCGCAGGATCGTCAGGGCCTGTTCGCCCGATGTCGCGGTGAGCGGTTTGAAACCGGCACGGTTCGCGATTTCAGCCGTGAGGCGGAGTTGCACCGGATCGTCGTCGACCACAAGAACGCGCGTCATACCTGTCCCAAATTCATGTCGTTGCTCGGCACGAATCGGGTGTGCCGTTTTGGGAGAGAATGAGGAAAGTGCCTTAAGAGGGTGTTAATCCTAACGAATTGCTTCGTCGGTCGAGAGGGCAAATAAAAAGGGCCGCGGAAAATTCCGTGACCCCCGAGTTTGAAACCTATGGTTGTCCAACCAGGCTAGTGCCGCTCCATTACATTGTAGCGCGCAATTTCGTCTTTCACTTCCAGCTTTTTGCGCTTGAGCGCCGAGACCATCAGGTCATCAATCTGGCGATTCTGCATTTCTGCCTGAATCCGCCGGTCCAGTTCCTGATGGCGCCGTTCCAGCGCTGCGATGTGGCCTTCAGTAGTCATAGACAACTCCTTCGACATCGTGGACGAAGGCATAGTCACAAATCTTTCATGCTTTGTCGACCGCCTCAAAAGGGGGTGATCGAATTGAGATGCAAAACGTTGTCCGATGCGTTAACCAAGTGTGAGTTGGGGCGGGACTATTGGTTTGGCTATGCTGCAGCTCGACAAGGAACAGGAAGCCCAGTACGGGCTGGAGCTGGCGACCAAGCGCCAGGAGCACGCGGACCTCGACGCCGCCATCCATACTTTGACGCAGTCGCAGTTTGCCGACCGGATGCTGGTGCAACGGCTCAAGAAACGTAAGCTGGCGCTCAAAGACCGCATCGTGCAGCTCGAAAGCATTCTGCTTCCCGACATCATCGCCTGACGGATGGGGCCTCTGCTGCCTTGAGCCGCGCCGCTTTTTAGGCTAGATGCGCGCTTTGCGGAGCGGCAGGGGGAGAACTCGCCATGCTCAAGCCACCAGTTGCCATCGTCATGGGCAGCCAATCGGACTGGCCTACCATGCGGTTGGCCGCCGAAACCCTGGAAAATCTCGAAATCGAATATGAAGCGCGGATCGTCTCGGCGCATCGTACGCCTGAGCGCCTCGTCGATTTCGCGATGAATGCCAAGGCCGAGGGGATCAAGATCATCATTGCCGGGGCTGGGGGCGCTGCGCACCTGCCGGGCATGATTGCCGCGATGACGCCGCTGCCGGTGTTCGGCGTGCCGGTGCGCTCCAAGGCGCTGAGTGGCATGGATAGTCTTTACTCCATCGTGCAGATGCCGGGTGGCGTGCCCGTTGGGACGCTGGCCATCGGCGAGCCGGGTGCGATCAATGCGGCGCTGCTGGCCGCTTCCGTGCTGGCGCTGAACGATGATGAGCTGGCCGACCGGCTCGATGCGCATCGCGAGCGCCAGACCAAGTCCGTCCCGCAATTTCCCTCTGATCTCGAGTAGCGCCTTGTCCGATACCCCCGTCTCGCTGCGTCCTGGTTCCACCATCGGTATTCTGGGGGGCGGGCAGCTTGGCCGCATGCTGGCTTTGGCCGGCGCCAAGCTGGGTCTGAAGAGCCACATCTATTGTCCGGATCCGCAGAGCCCGGCTTTCGATGTGACCCCGTTCAAGACCATAGCGGCATATGACGACGAGGCGGCGCTGCGTGAATTCGCGTCGCAGGTCGATGTCATTACCTATGAGTTCGAGAATGTGCCTGCGGCGACGGCGGAAATCCTGGCGAGCCTGAAGCCGCTGCGGCCGGGCGCCAATGCGCTGGCGATCTCGCAGGATCGGCTGGCCGAAAAGGGATTTCTCGCCTCGAAGAATATTCCTGTGGCGCCCTATCGGGCGGTGCATTCGCTCGACGATCTCAATTCGGCGGTGGCTGAGCTTGGGTTGCCGACGGTGCTGACGACGACGCGGCTTGGCTATGACGGCAAGGGGCAACGGGTACTGCGGGAGCCGGGGGATGCTGCGGCAGCCTTTGCTGCGCTCAAACCGCACCCTCTGGTGCTGGAAGGGTTCGTGCCCTTCGAGAAGGAAATTTCTGTGGTCGTGGCGCGCGGGGCCGATGGTTCGGTGCGGGCCTTCGATCCGGCCGAGAACGTGCATCGCGACCATATTCTGTTCACCTCGACCGTGCCGGCCGATGTTTCTGCTGGCCTTGCCAAGCATGCTGCCATGTTGGCCAAGGTGATCGTCGTGGCGCTCGATTATGTCGGTGTGCTTGGCGTTGAATTCTTCGTGCTCGGCGGCGATCGGCCGAGCCTGGTTGTCAACGAGATTGCGCCGCGCGTGCATAATTCCGGGCACTGGACGGAGGCTGTGTGTCTAACCGACCAGTTTGAACAGCATATGCGTGCGGTTGCCGGATGGCCGTTGGGCGATCCACGGCGCTATGCCGATGTGGTGATGCAGAACCTTGTTGGCGATGAAGTCGAGATTGTGCCGGGTGGCCTCGATGGCGATACTCAGCCGCATCTTTACGGCAAGGCGGAAGCGCGGCCGGGGCGGAAGATGGGGCACATCAACCGTATTGTGCGGGCCGACTAGAGCTTTTCATCAGCGTGCCAGCCAGGTCCGCATTGCCGACGCCACGGCGGCCGGAGCCTCCAGCGTCGGAAGGTGGCCTGCATTGGCGAAAATGACCAGTTCAGCGTTAGGAATGGCCGACGCCATTTCCTCGGACAGGGCTTGAGGGATCAGTTTGTCCTCGGCCCCGACGCCGACCAGCGTCGGTACCGCGATATCACCAAGGAACGGCCGGGAATCGGGCCGCGACATGATGGCTTCCTGCTGACGCAGATAGACATCCGCTTCGACGCGGATGGTCATTTCATGTACCGCAGCGGCAACAGGGCCATCGAGATTGGCGGGGGCCAGCAGATTGGGGAGGCCAAGGCGGGAGACGAGCGAAGACTTGCCCTGACGCACCAGATCCATTTCGGCGTGTCGCGCAGCCTTCTTCTCCTCAATGTCGGGGCGGGCATTGGTGTCGAGGAGCGCCAAGTGGGTAATGCGATCGGGCGCCTGGCGGATCATTTCGAGGACGACATAGCCGCCCATGGAAAGACCCGCGAGGGCGAAACGGGGCGGGGCAGCCGCAAGAATGCGGGAGGCCATGGCAGCAATGGTGTTGTCGAGCGACACGTCGGCGACGACGGGCGCGGTCATGTCGAGCCGTGCGATGATGGCGTGCCAGAGATAGGCGTCGCAGCGCAGGCCGGGCACCAAAACGAGTGGCTGAAACATCATGGTCTCCTAAAAAACGCGCTCGTAGGTAGCCGAGTGAAGGAAAACCAGCAAGACTCGGCTTTTTCCGAGAGCCGAGTGTGGACAGCGGTGGATTCTTGAGCTATAGACCCCGCCACGGTGACCGGCTCTGCTGGTCGGCGGCGTGGCTTTATGGGCCACGGCGCTTTTATCCAATCCAATTTGCCAAGCTTTGAAGGGGCAGTTGACCTTTGCAAGTAGTCGTTCGCGATAACAATGTTGACCAGGCGCTGCGCGCCCTGAAGAAGAAGCTGCAGCGCGAAGGCGTCTTCCGTGAGATGAAGCTTCGCAACTACTACGAAAAGCCGTCTGAAAAGAAGGCTCGTCAGAAGGCTGAAGCTGTCCGTCGCGCCCGTAAGCTGGCTCGCAAGCGTGCACAGCGCGAAGGCCTGATTGCAGCGCCTGCTCGCAGCTAGTCAGCGCGATATTCCAGATTTTGAAAACGTCGTCCTTCGGGGCGGCGTTTTTTGTTTTTGGCTCATATCCTGCGCCGTTGCCGGACCAGGTCCGGCAACGGCTGAGTCGAGATCAAGCCCGGCGTGTGCGTAGGAGATCGGCGACGGCCAGCACGATGGCGACGGCGGCGAGGGCGGGCATTAGGATCACGAGGGCCGTGCGCGCTTCAGGAAAGAAGAGCGTGCCGGCAAGGGAGGCAAGAAAGCCCCCGCCCATCTGGAAAAAGCCGGTCAACGCCCCGGCCGATCCGGCAATCTCGCCGAAGCCGGACATGGCGGCAGCCGTTGCGCTCGGGCTGATGCAGGCGAGGGCCAGCATCCAGAAGCCGACCGGGATCATGACGCCCAAAACTTCGCCGGGCCAGAGGCGGGGACCGATGGCATAGCCGAGGCCGGCAAGGGCGATGAGCACGAGGCCAATAGCCACCAGTTGCCACCCATCGATATGCTTTGAGAGCCGGCCGGCAACGAGGTTGCCGGTGATGAAGGAGCCGGTCTGTATCAGCATGGCCATGGCGAACTGGAAGGGCGAGAGGCCGATCTGGTCGATGAGCACGAAGGGGAGGAGCGCTGCCGAGGCATAGAACCCGCCAAAGGCAGAGGCGAGCGTGCCGGCCGGCAGGAGGAAGGCCGGTGCGCGCAGGAGGCGGCCGTAATTGGAGAGCACGGTCTTTGGATGCAGCGGGACGCGGCGCTCTTCTGCGAGGGTCTCGCGGGAGGAAAAGCCCAGAAGCGCGATGATGGCGAGACCGAAGGCACCCATGACCACGAACATCAGGTGCCAGGAGCCGACGAGCATGATGACGCTGCCCAAGGTCGGGGCGACAGCGGGGGCGACGGTCAGGACCAGGTTGATGAGGGTGAGAATGCCGATGGCTTCGCGACCGACGAACAGGTCCCGAACCATGGCACGGGATAACGCGACGCCGGCCGAGACGCCAAAGCCCTGCAGGATGCGACCGAACAGCAGCACTTCGAGCGAGGGTGCAAAGGTGCAGACGAGCGAGCCCAGCACATAGATAGCGAAGAAGGCGATGCCGGTGCTGCGCCGGCCAAAGCGATCGGAGAGCGGGCCACAGAGCAACTGGGCAAGGGCAAAGGCGGCGAAATAGACGGTCAGCGTCAGCTTGCCGCCGGCATCGGTCGTGCCGAGATCGGTGACGAGGGAGGGCAAAGCCGGCGCATAGAGAGTGAGGCTGAGAGGGCCGGTAGCGACCATCAGGCCGCCGATGATCGCCGTGCGTCGGCCGGACATGGCGGGGGTTGGGGAAGGGCTGGTCATGGGCCTATTGCATATTCATGTCGATGGATGGCACAGCGCGGCCTCGCCCTCTCCCTTGGGCTGGTCGCGGCGGCGTGGCTGGCTCCGGGTTAGTTCACCGCCCCGGAGCGCGCGAAGAACGCCTTGGCGAGGTCCCAGATGCCGGCTGCCCAGAGGTCGGAATGGTCGGCATTGGGGACGATCCAGAGTTCATCAGGATTTGGCGCGAGTGCAAAGAGGCGTTCGCCATTGGAGACGCTGATAGTGCGATCTGCCGTGCCGTGGGCGATCAGGACCGGTTCACTGACGCCCGCGATCCATTGATCGGAGCGGAACTTGTCGAGCATGACCCAATAGACGGGCAGAATGGGAAAGCGCTCAGCGGCAACGCTGACGGCGGAGAGAAAGGGGGTTTCGAGCAGGAGCGCCTTTGCGTCCCTTTCGCTCGCGACATAGGTCGCTGGCCCCGTGCCGAGCGAGCGGCCCCAGATGACCATGGGGAAATTCTTTGCGCTGGCCCAGTCATAGGCGGCTATGGCGTCGTCGAGAATGCCGGTTTCGCTGATCGAGCCGGGCGAGGCGGGGAAACCGCGATAATCGAAGGCGAGGAAACCATAGCCTTCGGACGCGAAACGCTCGTAACGCTCGTGTTCCTCGGAAAAGCTGCCGGAATTGCCCTTGTAGTAGATGATGAGCGGCTTGCCGGCCTGAGGCGGCTGGTACCAGCCATTGACCACGGAATTGTCGACCGGGATCGATACGTCCACGGCATTGGTCAGGGCGGTTTCGGCCAGCGGCACAACCTTGCCATGCGGATCGTATTGGAACGTGCGCTGGTTGAAATACATGTAGCCCGTGGCGCCGGCATAAGCGACCGCCACGAGCGTCAGAAGGGCAATGATCCCGATCCGCAGATACTTCACCAGCGTGCTCCCCAAATAGAATCTTGGGGTCTGCCTATAGCAGGCCGCGGACGATCAGAGTTCGGAAATCGTCTTGTCGAGCGCCTGGGTGAAGACTTCATCGGGCTGGGCGCCGGAAAGGGCGTATTTCTCGCCGAAGACGAAGAAAGGCACGCCGCGAATCCCTTGCTGGGCCGCCGAGGTCGCGAGCTGCTCGGTGATCGAAAGCTCGTTGGCATCGTTCATGGCGTCGATCGCGTCGCCCCGATCCCAACCGAATTCTACGGCGATGTCGGCCAGCGTGTTGTCGTCGTTGATCTGGCGATGGCCGAGGAAATAAGCCTCGGCAATGGCATTAGCCAGTTCGTGCTGATTGCCATTGGCTTTCGACAGCCGGGTGATGGTATGCGCCTTGGCCGTATTGAACATGCGCGGCTGCTTGGAAAGGTCGAGATCGATACCAGCCTTCGCAGCTTCGCCTTCGACGCGGGCCCACATTTCCTTTGGGTCGCGGCCATATTTGGCCTTCAGCATTTCGCCGACATCGACACCTTCCGGCGGCACCGTGGGGTCGAGATAGAAAGGGTGGTTTTCAATGACCACTTCGACGTCTTCGGGAAGTTTGGCGAGGGCCTGATCGAGGCGGGCCGACCCGACGAGGCACCAGGGACATACGACGTCGGTGAAGACGTCGATCTTGAGTAAGCGAGCCATAGGGCGCTCCAGAGAATTAGCTTGTCTCCACATGGCTGCTGGAGACGCGCGGTGCAAGAAGGCACCTAGCGGTAACCTGTGGCTACGCTGCGGCGGGGGCGGGGTTCTGGGTCGTGATCAGGGCAAAGGGCGGACTCCATGCGGCTGCCATGGCTAGGCCCAGAGCGGCGCCGAAACCAATCCAGATCAGTGTTGGCAGCATGAGCCAGCCGCCAATGGGCGAGAGGTTTGCCACGCGCAGGCCGGTGGCGATGGCGAGCAGAACGATGCTGGCCATCATCAGCGCCAACGTCATGGAATCGAGCGGCGCCGCGCCGAAGGGAAAGGCGATCATAGCGAGGATAAGCGCGATGCCCCATGGCAGAATGCTGCGGCTCTTGCCGGCTGCAAGGCCGATGGCGAGGCCGGTCGAGAACAGCATCACAAGGTGGATGGCGGCACCAGCCCAGCCGGGCAGGCCGGCGGGCGAAAAGAAGCGCGGTTCGACCCCGGCGCGCTCGCACAGGAAGTTGAGGAGGCTGAAGGCGGCAAGTGGCAGGACGGCCGCCAGCGCCAGGCGCGCCCAGGCGCCGAAATCGACCGTCGCCGGGTGAAGGGTGTTTTCGTGTGCCGTAATGGTCGCCATTTCCGGCTCCCGCTGTTCCAGTTTCGCTGATTTCAATGGGTCAGCACGGCAAGAGGTTCCCTATACGTTAACACGCTCGCGTGTGCGCATGGCTTGCCGAAGGGCGCGGCGGAGACTATCTGGGGCCGATGTTTCGGAGAGTTTTGGTATGAGCGCAGAAGACCACGGCGAGCGCCTTGAGAGGCTGGAAAGCCGCATTGCGTTTCAGGATCAGACCATCGAGGAACTCAATACCGTCATTACC
>NZ_JAFKHD010000408.1 GCF_017307565.1 Devosia sp. | reverse complement strand
GGCTTTGCTGCGGGCCTTTTTGTTTCTGCGTTTGTGAAAGGCCCATTCCCCAAAAGCAAACGGCGGAGCTTTCGCCCCGCCGCTCTAATCTCTTTTTTGTCGTCATTGCCGGGCCTGTCCCGGCAATCCATCTCGCCACAAGAGCGGACCACCGGGACAAGCCCGGTGGTGACGGTGGCTGGGCTCAGCCCTCGATCAGCACGATCGTGCCAGCCTCATAGGCCGCGCGGCAATCATCGGCATCAGCCAGGCGATCACTGTCGAGCAGGGTCGTCGCCGTGCCCGGGCCTTCAAAGCGCGGATCGTCGCATTCGTCGTCATTGGAGTAGGACGAGGAATTGTCGCCAAAGTCGATCCCCGAGCTGTCATAGGGCGCGCCGGCGGCATATTCGGGCGTATAGACCTTGCGGATCGAGACCTTGCCCTCTTCGAGCAGGGTGCGGCAGTCCGTGGCGTCGCCCATCAGGTCTTCGCTCAGCAGCTTCTTGTCGACGCCCGGACCTTCAAAGCGCAGATCGTCGCATTGGCCGTCATTGGCCCACTTGGAGAAGTCCGAACCGAAGTCAAAGGCCGCCGCATCGCGCTCACCGGTATAGGTGGCGGTGCCAGCCTCAACCGCGGCGCGGCAGTCGGTGGCGTCCTTCTTGATGTCTTCGGCCAGCGTCGTGGTGGCAACGCCCTTGCCGGTAAAGCGCGGATCGTCGCATTCGCCGTCCTTGGCCCATTCCGAGGAATCGTCGCCATAGTCGATGGCGGCAGTCGAAGTGGCGCTGGTGTCCTTGAGGGTCACGGTGCCGGCTTCGAAGGCAGCGCGACAATCGGTGGCGTCCTTCATGCGATCGGCTTCGACCAACTGGGTGGCGGAGCCGGTGCCCACGAAACGCGGATCATCGCATTCACCGTCCTTGGCCCATTCCGAGGAATCATCGCCAAAATCGATCTCGGCTGCTGGCATGGCCGTGGCCGCTGCGCCAGTGTCTTTCAGGGTGACCGTGCCGGCTTCATAGGCAGCACGGCAGTCGGTGGCGTCCTTCATGCGGTCGGCTTCGACCAGTTCGGTGGCTGCGCCCGTGCCCACGAATCGCGGATCATCGCATTCGCCGTCCTTGGCCCAGTCCGATGAGTCATCGCCAAAGTCGATCTCGGTCGCGGCCACGCCGGTAGCCGCCGGGCCACCTTCCTTGAGGGTCACGGTGCCGGCTTCGAAGGCAGCACGGCAATCGGTGGCGTCCTTCATGCGGTCGGCTTCGACCAGTTCGGTGGCTGCGCCCGTGCCCACGAAGCGCGGGTCATCGCATTCGCCGTCCTTGGCCCATTTCGAGGAATCATCGCCAAAATCGATCTCGGCAGCGGCGGCCGTGGTGGCAGCTGTGCTGGTGCCGGCGTCCTTGAGGGTGACGGTGCCGGCTTCATAGGCGGCGCGGCAATCGGTGGCGTCCTTCATGCGGTCGGCTTCGACCAGTTCGGTGGCTGCGCCCGTGCCCACGAAGCGCGGGTCGTCGCATTCGCCATCCTTGGCCCATTCCGAGGAATCATCGCCAAAGTCGATCTCGGTCGCTGTGGCCGTGGTGGCAGCAGTATTTGTGCCGGCGTCCTTGAGGGTGACGGTGCCGGCTTCATAGGCGGCGCGGCAATCGGTGGCGTCCTTCATGCGGTCGGCTTCGACCAGTTCGGTCGCAGCGCCCTTGCCCACGAAACGCGGATCATCGCATTCGCCGTCCTTGGCCCAGTCCGATGAGTCATCGCCAAAGTCGATGGTGGACGCGGCAGGCGTCGTATTCTTCTGTGCCAGGCTCGGTATGGTCGTGCCGGCCGCCAGCACGACGCCAAGCAGTGCCCCAGCGATGACGTGACTGATCGTTCGCATCGGTTGTCCCTCCGTTTTGCGCCCTCGTTGTGTCGAGAGATTACAGCGGCTTTGCGGCAGTCAAAAGTACAAATGCCAATGATTTATTCTGCCCAAGGGCAATGGCGAGGCGCCTTGCGGCGCCCCGCGAACTCATTGCCGGGCCCGGCTTTTGCGCTCGATGCGGGCAAAGAGCCAGGAGCCCAGCAGCACGAGTGCAGTCCCGAGGGCATGTATCCAGGTGAAGGCTTCCCCGAGCACCAGAACCGCCAGCACGATGGTCACGATCGGCCCGAACGAGGCTGTCGAGGAGGTCGCGCGCGCCCCGATCCGGGCAATGCCGCCATTGAGCAGGAACGAGGGCAGCACGGTGCCGAAGATGCCCAGCATCAGGCCGATGGCCCAGATATTGGGGGTGAATCCTGCATAGGTCGCCGGGCCATCGACGATGAGGCTCTGGACGATGGCGAGAACCGCCGCCGTCGACATGCCGACGCAGGTAAAGAGCATGGTCCCCAGCACCAGCATCTGCCGTTTGGCCAGGTGCTGATAAAAGGCAAAGGTCAGCGCCGAACCCAGCACCAGCAGCGTGCCGGTCACAAGGCCATCGGGCTCCACCGTCAGGTTCCAGGCAAAGATGATCAGCAGCCCGCCATAGCTCACGAGCATGGCCGGCACGAGCTTCCAGTTCATCCGGTCGCCAAAGAACCAGACGCCAAACAGCAGCACGAAGAACGGATAGGTGAAGAGCACAAGCCGCTCATACTGCGCCGAGACGAAAGCAAGCCCGGCAAAATCGAGATAGCTCGAGACGTAATACCCGAGGGCCCCCACACCCATGGCGCCGAAGAGACGTACCGGCGTCACCGCCGCGCGCAGCTTTTCATTACGCAGCAATAGGCCCACCAGAATGACAAGATAGATCGGCAGCGCCATCATCATGCGCAGGGCCAGCGTCGCCTCAACCGTTACCCCCTGGGCAAAGGCGAGCTTGATGAAAATGCCCTTGGTGGAAAAGAGTGCGGCCCCGGCAAAGGCAAGGCCATACCCGATCATGTCAATATTGGGCTGCGTTTGCGATGGTGCGGTTTCTGGGGCACTCACTTGGGCACTCATGGGCTCTGTTCTTTCTGGCCCGCCCCGAAGTCTCCTGCCGGACACCGCAAGGCGCGGGCCGGGTTGCCAAATGCTGGATGTCAGCCTTCGGTCCGCGCCCCTATGGGTCGGATAAGCGAAATCAGCAAAAGCGAAATCTGCGGGCGCGAAGACATGGAGTATCAATAGTACCCGTGGGTACGGTTGGAAAGGCGGAGTGCGGCGATTCCGTCCAGCACAGGCGCTTTAGCCGCGTGGATGCGCCTTGGCATAGCTTTCCATCAGCCGCTCGGTGTCGACGGCGGTATAGATCTGGGTGGTGGAAAGGCTCGCATGGCCCAGCAGTTCCTGAATGGCGCGCAGGTCTCCACCCTTGCCCAGGAGGTGCGTCGCAAAGGAATGGCGGAGGGCATGCGGGGTTGCCGATGGCGGCAGGCCGAGCGCCGAGCGCAATTGCTGCATGCGCTGCTGGATCAGTCGTGGCGATAGCACGCCGCCCTTGACGCCCCGGAACAGCGGCTCGTCTTCCCAGGTCTTGTAGGGGCTGAGCTTGAGATAGTCTTCTATCGCGCGGCGCACGGGTGCGATCAGCGGCACCATGCGCACCTTGCCGCCCTTGCCGGTCACCCGCAGCACATCGGTCTCGAGGTCGGCCCTGGTCAGCGCCAGGGCCTCGGCGATACGCAGGCCTGCGCCATAGCAGAGCGAAATCACGGCCATGTCGCGCGCGGCAACCCAGGGCTCCGCTTCCATTTCACCGGTCGCAGCAATGGTCTTTTTCGCCTCCAGCACCGTCAGCGCCTTGGGCAGCGAGCGCGACATTTTTGGCGTGCGGATGGCGTTGAGCGCCTCCGTCACCAGCACGTTTTCGCGCTCGAGAAAGGCAAAAAAACTCTTTAGGGCCGAAAGCACCCGGGCCAGCGAGCGCGAGCCGAGGCTTTCCTCACGGCGTTGCGCCATGAAGGCGCGAATATCGGCGCCGCGTAGTTCCCTAAGCGATTGCAGCGAGACGGGGCCGCCCATATGGCCGGCGAGAAAACTCATGAACTGCCCGATATCGCGCCCATAGGCCTCCAGCGTCTTCGGCGCGAGCCGCCGCACCGATCCAAGCTCGCGCATCCAGTGCGCAATCTGGGACTGGACAAAGGCATCGGTGGCAAAGGCGCTGTCGGTCATGGTTTGAAGTCTATACCGGCGCGGTTACCGATCTCTACCTCAATAGGGCCAGCGGCTCTTGTCGGGGGGAAGGGCGAGGTCGGCCCGCAGGATCGCGGGTACCGGCTCGGGCGGGCGTCGGGGCCGGGCAATGTTGATCAGCCAGTCATAGAGACTGGCATTACGGGCGATGGCGACGAGATCGCCGGGGGCGCGTCGATTTTCACGACCAATCATGATGTCCTCCTGTTCTTTTCCTCTCAAGAACATTAAGTGAACGCAATGACAGGGTCTGTCAGCATGAGGCGGCAGGCCGAATCGCTTGCAATTCCCATGGGTCGATGCGAACCGAACGGGCAGAGATGCAGACGCGGATGGACATCGTTGCGGTCATGGTGGGGGTCGCCGTAGAGGGCCCCTATAGCTATCGTGTGCCCGAACACATGGTGGTCGAGCGCGGCTCCATCGTCGCCGTGCCGCTCGGGCCACGCCTGATCCTTGGTGTCGTCTGGGGCGCACCCAAGGACGATTTCGCCCATAACCGCCTGCGCGACATTGCCCAGGTCTATGACGTCCCCCCGCTTTCCGAAGAATTGCTGCGGCTCGTCGAATGGGTTTCCCGCTACACACTGGCCGCACCGGGGCAGGTCCTGCGCGGCGTGCTGCGCTCGCCCGAAGCGCTCGATGCGCCAAAGCCTGTCATTGCCTATCGCCGCACCGGCATCGAGCCCGAAAAACTCACGCCAGCGCGTCTTCGTGTCCTCGATGCCCTGATGGATGACATGGCCTGGCCCAAGCCTGCGCTTGTCGGGGCGACAGGGGTTTCCACCTCGGTCATCGATGGGCTGGAGCGGGCAGGGGCTCTCGAAAAGCTCGAAATGCCACCCCCACCGGTGGTGTTGGCGCCCGATCCGGAGGCGAGTCCCTCAAAACTCAATGCCGAGCAGGAGGCCGCGCTTGCCGGTATTCTGGCGCTCGATCCACACCAGTTCGGCGTGGCTCTTCTCGATGGCGTCACTGGCGGGGGCAAGACCGAGGTATTTTTCGAGGCGGTGGCCGATACCCTGCGCGCCGGGCGCCAGGCCCTGATTCTGCTGCCCGAAATCGCGCTCACCAACACTTTTATCGACCGCTTTACCCGCCGGTTCGGCACGCGCCCGGCCGAGTGGCATTCCGACATGACGCCGGTGCAGCGCTCAAAAGTCTGGCGTGGCGTGCTGGAGGGCACTGTCCGCGCCGTGGTCGGCGCGCGCTCGGCGCTCTTTCTTCCCTTCCGCGAACTGGGCCTCCTGGTGCTCGATGAAGAGCATGACGGCGCCTACAAGCAGTCGGATGGTTTTACCTATCACGCCCGCGACATGGCCGTGGTTCGCGCCCAGTTTTCTCAGGCCCGCGTCATCCTCTCTTCGGCGACGCCCTCGGTCGAATCGCGCAACAATGCCAATCAGGGGCGCTATTCGCATGTGCGCCTCGAAAGCCGCTTTGCCGAAGCGGCCATGCCCGACATTACCGCCATCGACATGCGCATCGACGGGCCGGAAAAAGGCTCCTGGATCGCTCCTACGCTCGCCCGCGAAATCTTTGCCGCGCTCGATCGCGGCGAGCAGGCGCTGCTCTTTCTCAACAGGCGCGGTTATGCTCCGCTCACGCTCTGCAATGCCTGCGGCCATCAATATAAATGCCCGGATTGCTCTGCCTGGATGGTCGAACACCGTTTTCGCGGCGTCCTCATGTGCCACCATTGCGGCCACGAAATGCGCACCCCCAAAAGCTGCGGCGAATGCGGGCAGGTCGATAGTCTCATCCCCGTCGGTCCCGGCATCGAGCGTGTCGCCGAGGAAGCAGCCGTGCGTTTCCCCGATGCCCGCCGCGTGCTGTTGTCCACCGACATGGGCAGCCATGGGCAGCTGCGCGAACGTTTTGCCGAGGTGGAGCGGGGCGACTATGATCTCATCATCGGCACCCAGCTGGTCTCAAAAGGCCACCATTTCGAAAAACTCTCGGTGGTGGGCGTTCTCGATGCCGATCTGGGCCTTGCCCATGGCGATCCGCGAGCGGCAGAAAAAACCTTTCAGATCCTGACCCAGGTTGCCGGCCGCGCCGGCCGCGCCAGCCGCCACGGCAAGGCATTTTTGCAGACCTATCATCCCGACCATCCGGTGATGAAAGCCATGGTTTCGGGGGATCGCGAGGCCTTTTATGCCCAGGAACTGCTGGCCCGCGAAGCCGGCGGCATGCCGCCCTTCGGGCGTCTTGCTGCACTGATCGTCTCGGCCAATGACCACGACAATGCCACCAATTTTGCGCGGCTCCTGCTCTCGGCTGCGCCCATGGCCGATGGCGTAAGACTCTTCGGCCCGGCGGATGCGCCCGTTGCCATGATCCGCGGCCGCCACCGGGTGCGGCTCCTTGCCCAGTCGGGCAAGGATTTCGATCTTTCCGGCTATGTCCGCTTCTGGCTTGCGAGCGCGGAAAAGCCCAAGGGCGACCTCAAAATTCAGGTCGATATCGATCCCATGAGTTTCATGTAGAGGCGCGGTCGAAAACGTTTGGCCGACACTGCCACAAGCCTGCGACATTTTCGCCGCAATTCAATCGTGCCCCCTAGCCTTGCAAGGCCCGCTTGGCTTGTGTTAGAGCGAGCCCGACTTGAAGGGGTCCGGCTAGGGGTAGTCCGACTTGGGCCTCATTTCCGGATACGTCTCAAGCTTTGAATAAGCCACTCCGGCCTACCGGCCGAAGGATGGCAATAGAGAGGGTGAAGCGACATTGGCAGCGCAGAATTCAGTGCTTACCCAGATCGCGCGGCCATATGCGTCGGCGCTGTTTGATCTTGCTCAGAGCGAGAATCAGCTGGCCTCGGTTGAAACCGGCCTTTCCGATATTTCCCGCCTCATTGGTGAAAGCGACGATTTCTCGCGCTACCTGCACTCCCCGGTTATCTCCGGCGATGTGAAGGCTGCCGCGCTCGACGCGATCCTCGCCAAGGCCAAGGTTAATCCGCTGGTCGGCAATTTCTTGCGCCTCGTGGCCAAGAATGGCCGCCTTTTCGCGCTCGACAATATCATTGTCGGCTTCCGCGAACTGGCTGCCGCTGCCCGTGGCGAGACCACTGCAGAAGTCACCTCGGCAGCACCGCTCACCTCAGAGCAGGTTGCGGCCCTGAGCGAAACGCTCAAGGCAAAGCTCGGCAAGAGCGTTACGCTCAATCAGTTTGTCGATCCCTCGCTGATCGGCGGCCTTCAGGTGAAGGTCGGCAGCCAGATGATCGATTCTTCAATCAAGACAAAACTCGCTGCGATGAAAGTCGCCATGAAAGAGGTCGGATAAATGGACATCAAAGCCGCGGAAATCTCTGCGATCCTCAAGGACCAGATCAAGAATTTCGGCCAGGAAGCCCAGGTTTCCGAAGTCGGTCAGGTGCTTTCCGTCGGTGACGGTATTGCCCGTGTTTATGGCCTCGACAAGGTGCAGGCCGGTGAGCTCGTCGAGTTCCCAGGCGGCATCAAGGGCATGGCGCTGAACCTCGAAACCGACAATGTCGGCGTCGTGATCTTCGGCAATGACCGCTCGATCAAGGAAGGCGACGTCGTCAAGCGTACCGGCGCCATCGTGGACACCCCGGTTGGTCCGGGCCTCCTGGGGCGCGTCGTCGACGGCCTCGGCAACCCGATCGACGGCAAGGGCCCGATCGTTCACACCGAACGTCGCCGCGTCGACGTCAAGGCTCCCGGCATTCTGCCGCGCAAGTCGGTTCACGAACCGATGTCGACCGGCCTCAAGGCCATCGACGCGCTGATCCCGATCGGCCGTGGCCAGCGCGAGCTCGTCATTGGCGACCGTCAGACCGGCAAGACCGCCATCATTCTCGACACCTTCCTCAACCAGAAGCCGGCCCACGATGCCGACGCTTCGGACACCGACAAGCTGTTCTGCATCTATGTCGCCGTTGGCCAGAAGCGTTCGACCGTTGCCCAGTTCGTGCGTCAGCTCGAAGAATCGGGCGCTCTGCCCTATTCCATCATCATCGCAGCAACGGCTTCCGATCCGGCTCCGCTCCAGTACATCGCGCCGTTCACCGGCTGCGCCATCGGCGAATGGTTCCGTGACAACGGCAAGCATGCCGTGATCGCCTATGACGATTTGACCAAGCAGGCCGTTGCCTACCGTCAGATGTCGCTGCTGCTGCGTCGTCCGCCGGGCCGTGAAGCTTACCCGGGCGACGTTTTCTACCTCCACAGCCGTCTTCTCGAACGCGCTGCCAAGATGAACGAAGACCACGGTCTTGGTTCGCTGACCGCTCTGCCGGTTATCGAAACCCAGGCAAACGACGTGTCGGCCTATATTCCGACCAACGTGATCTCGATCACCGACGGCCAGATCTTCCTTGAAACCAACCTGTTCTTCCAGGGCATCCGTCCTGCCGTGAACGTCGGTCTCTCGGTGTCGCGCGTCGGTGGTTCGGCCCAGATCAAGGCCATGAAGCAGGTTGCTGGCTCGCTCAAGGGCGAACTTTCCCAGTACCGCGAAATGGCGGCCTTCGCCCAGTTCGGTTCGGATCTCGACGCTGCAACGCAGCGCCTGCTCAACCGTGGTGCGCGTCTCACTGAACTGCTCAAGCAGCCCCAGTTCTCCCCGCTCAAGACGGAAGAACAGGTTGCGGTGATCTTTGCCGGTGGCCAGGGCTATCTCGACAGCGTTCCGGTCAACAAGGTCCAGGACTTTGAAAAGCACGTTCTTTCGAACCTGCGTTCCAAGCACGCCGACCTCTTGAAGACCATCGCCGCTGAAAAGCAGCTCAGCGACGATACCCGCGCCAAGCTGAAGTCGGCTCTGGACGATATCAAGAAGACCTACGCGGCCTGAGCCCTGAAGGAGACGACAGGCAATGCCGTCGCTAAAGGATCTTAAGAACCGGATCGACTCGGTCAAGTCGACGCAGAAGATCACCAAGGCCATGCAGATGGTCGCGGCGGCAAAGCTCCGCCGTGCCCAGGACGCTGCCGAGGCCGCCCGCCCCTATGCCGAGCGCATGGGGCAGGTGCTCTCGAGCCTTGCCTCGGTATACGATGGCCAGTCCGACGCGCCCGTGCTGCTTGGCGGCAATGGTAAGGATCAGGTTCACCTGCTGGTCGTCGCGACTGGCGAGCGTGGCCTTGCCGGTGGTTTCAATTCCTCGATCGCGCGTCTGGCGCGCGATCATGCCAACAAGCTCATCGCTGCCGGCAAGACCGTCAAGTTCCTGACGGTGGGCCGCAAGGGTCACGATATCCTCAAGCGCCAGTTCGCTGAAAAAATCATCGAGACCGTCAGCTATCGCGAAGTCAAGAATATCGGCTTTGCGCAGGCCAGCGAGATCAGCCAGAAGGTCCAGGCCCTCTTTGCTGCCGGCGAATTCGACGTGGCGACCCTGTTCTACGCCAAGTTCAATTCGGTGATCAGCCAGGAGCCGCAGGCCGTCCAGATCATTCCGGCCAAGATCGAGCGTGTCGAAGGTCAGGGCGAAGTTTCGAACTCCGCCGTCATCTACGAATACGAGCCGAGCGAAGAGGCAATCGTTGAAGACCTGCTGCCGCGCAATATCAGCGTGCAGGTGTTCCGCGCCATGCTTGAAAACAGTGCCTCGTTCTACGGTGCGCAGATGTCCGCCATGGACAATGCGACCCGTAACGCAGGCGAAATGATCGGAAAGCTGCAGCTGAGCTACAATCGCCAGCGTCAGGCCCAGATCACCAAAGAACTCATCGAAATCATTTCGGGCGCGGAAGCGCTCTAACCCATCAGCGAGGACGAACAAATGGCAGATAAGAAGGCCGGTCGCGTTTCGCAGGTCATTGGCGCCGTCGTTGACGTGGTGTTTGACGATCACCTGCCCGCCATCCTGAACGCGCTTGAAACCACCAACAACGGCCAGCGCCTGGTGCTGGAAGTTGCCCAGCATCTCGGCGAAAACGCCGTGCGCGCCATCGCCATGGACACGACCGAAGGTCTGGTCCGCGGCGCTGAAGTGCTTGATCTCGGCACCGCTATCTCGGTTCCGGTTGGTGAAGCGACCCTTGGTCGTATCATGAACGTGATCGGCGAGCCGATCGACGAAGCCGGCCCGATCGCCAGCTCCGACAAGCGCGAAATCCACCAGGACGCTCCGGCATTTGCCGAGCAGAACCCGGAATCGCAGGTTCTGGTCACCGGCATCAAGGTCGTCGACCTGATCGCTCCCTATGCTCGTGGCGGCAAGATCGGCCTCATGGGCGGCGCCGGCGTGGGCAAGACCGTTCTGATCCAGGAACTGATCAACAACGTCGCCAAGGCGCACGGTGGTTACTCGGTGTTCGCTGGCGTCGGTGAACGTACCCGCGAAGGCAACGATCTCTACTACGAAATGATCGAATCGGGCGTGAACAAGGACCCGCATGAGAACGGTGGCTCGTCCGCCGGTTCCAAGTGCGCCCTCGTGTTCGGCCAGATGAACGAGCCCCCGGGTGCCCGCGCTCGCGTCGCTCTGACGGGTCTCACCATCGCTGAAAACTTCCGCGACCAGGGCCAGGACGTGCTGTTCTTCGTGGACAACATCTTCCGCTTCACCCAGGCCGGTGCTGAAATGTCGGCTCTTCTGGGCCGCATTCCGTCCGCCGTGGGTTACCAGCCGACGCTGGCGACCGACATGGGCGCGATGCAGGAACGCATCACCACGACGAACAAGGGTTCCATTACCTCGGTTCAGGCCGTGTACGTTCCCGCCGACGACTTGACCGACCCTGCGCCGGCAACCTCGTTCGCCCACTTCGACGCCGTGACGGTTCTCAACCGCGCGATCTCGGAAAAGGGTATCTACCCGGCCGTTGATCCGCTGGCATCGAACTCGCGTATTCTCGACGCGAACGTTGTCGGTCAGGACCACTATGACGTCGCCCGTCAGGTTCAGGCGATCCTGCAGAAGTACAAGGCTCTGCAGGACATCATCGCCATCCTCGGCATGGACGAGCTCTCCGAAGAAGACAAGCTGACCGTGGCCCGCGCCCGCAAGATCGAGCGCTTCATGTCCCAGCCCTTCGACGTGGCTGAAGTCTTCACCGGTTCGCCGGGCGTGTTCGTGCAGCTCGAAGACACCATCAAGGGCTTTGCTGGCCTGGTTAAGGGTGAATACGACCACCTGCCGGAAGCTGCTTTCTACATGGTCGGCACCATCGAAGATGCCGTCAAGAAGGCTCAGAAGCTCGCCGCTCAGGCTGCCTGATTTCTGCAACTTGGGCTCGCCGCTCGCGGCGGGCCCAGCGCACAAGCCCGTTCTCGGGCTTTCTCTGTTAAGGGACCAAAAAAATGGCTGAAGGCCTCAAGATCGAGATCGTGTCGCCCGAGCGTCTGCTGCTGTCCCAGACCGTGGAATCGGTCACGGTGCCCGGCACCGAAGGCTATTTCACCGTCATGTCGGACCATGCCCCGTTCATGACCACGCTGCGTTCTGGCTTCATCACCGTAACCAATGGCGCGTCCAAGGAAGTCTTCTTCGTGCGCGGCGGCTTTGCCGATATCTCGCCGGCTGGCCTGACGATCCTTGCCGAAGAATCCGTGCCCTTCTCCGAATTCGACCATGCCGACCTGCAGACGCAGATCAAGGCGGCTGAAGAAGAGCTGGCGCGCGCCGATTCCCCGGATGACAAGTCTTATGCCCAGCAGTTCGTCAGTGGCCTGTTGAACCTCGCTCTCGAGGCGCAGCAGCTCAACGAGGCACACATTCATTAAGCCTCGGGCACTGCCCAAACTTCGCTGAATGATTTAGGGGCTGCCAAGGGCGGCCCCTTGTTTATGTCAGGCGAGCGCGGCGCCCACAAGGGCCCGTGCGTGCAGGTCCGTCGTGTCGAAAACCGGCAGCGGACTAACGGCATCGTCGATCAACATGCCGATTTCGGTGCAACCCAGAATGACCGCCTCCGCGCCGCGCGCGGCGAGGCGGTTGATGGCCTCAACATAGATTTGTCGGGACGCGTCGCGGACAATGCCACGGCAGAGTTCTTCATAGATGATGCCGTTGAGATTGGTGCGGTCGACCTCGGGAATGAGCGCGGTGAGACCACGCTGTTCGAGCCGCTCGCGGTAAAACCCCATTTCCATGGTAAAGCGCGTGCCCAGTAGCCCCACGGTCCCGTAGCCATCAGCGAGCAGGGCATCGGCAGTCGGGTCGCCGATATGGACGAAGGGAGCGTCGACCCCTGCCATCATCTGTTCGGCAACGAGATGCATGGTGTTGGTCGCAAGCCCGATCACCTCGGCACCTGCCGCCTGCAGCCGCCGGGCCGAGCGATTGAGCAGCGCCCCCGCCTCATCCCATTTGCCCGCCGATTGCAGCTCGGCAATGGGGGCAAAATCGAGCGAATCCACCAGCACGGGCGCCGAGTGCAGGCCACCCAGCCGCGCCGCGGTCTCCTGATTGAGAATGCGGTAGTAGTGGGCGGTCGATTCCCAGCTCATGCCCCCGATGAGGCCGATGGTCTTCATGGCTTGGCCTCAGGCAAAGCGTTGCGGAATGTCGGCAAAGGCGGCGACAACCTTTTCATAGGCGTCGCGCTTGAACGGCACAATCAGCGATGGAGTGCGCGAGAGCCGTTCCCAGCGCCAGGCATCGAATTCGGCGTGGAACTTGCCGCCGCCGGGCGCCGTCACGTCGATATCGCCGTCATTGCCGGTAAAGGCAAAGGCAAACCAGCGCTGGCGCTGGCCACGATATTTTCCCTTGAGCGCCACGCCGAGGGCATCGTCCGGCAGGTCGTAATAAATCCATTCGGGCGCTTCGGCGAGCAGGCTCACCGCGGAAATGCTGGTTTCCTCATAGAGCTCGCGCAGGGCGGCCTTGAGCGGATCCTCGCCCTTGTCGATGCCGCCCTGCGGCATCTGCCAGGGGGCCGAGAGCTCGTTCTCGTTCTGAAAATGGGCGCCGGCCTTGCGGCGGCCGACGAACACATTGCCCTGGGCGTTGAAAACGGCAACGCCCACGCAGTCGCGATAGGGCATGGTCTCACGATCGGGAATAGACATGGCGTTCCGGTCAGTTCTGTTGGGGCCTGAACCGGAGAGCAGAAAACCTCTCCGTAGGCGCTATCGCATCAGGGCGCTGGCCGGGACCAGCGCGATACCCTTGCCATCAAGGCTCGCCGACCATTCGGAAATGGCCTGGATGGAAATAGGCAGTGCACTGACAATACCGATTGCGGAGCCGTGTTCCAGCGCTTCGGCTTCAAGGCTGTCCAGCGCTGAGAGAATGGATGAGCGCGCCGGATTGGCATCGATCAGCATGCTGGCTCTTGCATAGGGCACCTTGTTGGCGCTGGCGAGCTGCTGGGAGACCGAGCGGTTGGACGAACCATCGTCGATATAGCCGACGCCGCGGGCGCCGAGTTCTTCCATAATCGGGCCGAAATCGCCGGCCGAAGCGGTGAAGCGCGCGCCCATATTGTTGATGATGCCAAAATAGCCGCCAAAGCGTGCCATCAACCAGAAGAGCTTCTCAAGATTGGCGCGCGGCGGCTCGCCGGTCAGGAGCGTATGGGGGCCCGGGTCGTTCTGCGGAAAATCGAACGGTTCAAGCGGCACTTCGAGCATGACTTCATGGCCGCCGCCCCGGGCGACGGCGACGGTCTTGTCGAGCGCCTTGCCATAGGGGGCAAAGGCGAGGGTCACGAGATCGGGCAGTTGCGCGATGGCGTCGAGCGAACCCTGCTCGTTGATGCCGAGTCCGGTGACGATCAGGGCGATGCGGGGGCCGGTGCCGGCGCTGGCAACCTCGAAGGGCGCGCGATAGGCAGCGAAGGGCGTTTCGCCGGTGCCGGACATGCGCGGGATCGACCCATTGGCCGTCTCCTCGGTCAGCTCCGGCACGATGCCGAGACTATTGGGTGCGCCATGCGATGCCGTGGCTGTCGTGCCGGCCTCCGGCGCGCCGGCCGTATGCCCCCCGGCCGGGTA
>NZ_JAFKHD010000245.1 GCF_017307565.1 Devosia sp. | reverse complement strand
TGGGCATGCCGCTTGGACGGCTCAACTTCTCCGGCGGCGTGTCGGTCCGCAGCAGCGAAGTGGCCATGACCGAGGCGTCGATCAGCCTTGACGACATGGGTGCCAAGGGATCGGTAGCGGTGGCGCTGACCGGCAAGCCGAAGATTACGGCTGCGCTCTCGGTCGATGTGCTCGATTTTGGCGCGCTGACCGGCGGGGGTAGTGGCGGTGCGGCGACGGCGAGTGCGGGGCCGGCGCCGATCGATCTTGCCGTGCTGCGGCTTTTCGATGCCGATATCAGGCTCAATGCCAACCAGATCGGCTACGGGGACGTAAAGGCCGGACCGGCGACGGCGAGCCTTTCGGTATCGGGTGGCGTTGCCAAGGTATCGCTGCCGCAGGCGGGCTTTTTTGGTGGGGCGCTGACTGCCGAGGTGACGGCGAACGGGGCGGGCGATGTGCCCGCTATCGATCTCGTGGCGGCCATGGAGGGTGTCGATGCACTGCCGCTGCTGAGAACCGCGGCGGGCTTTCAGAACCTTGAGGGCAAACTCAAGGCGAGTGTCCAGGTGAAGGGCGCGGGGAGTAATACCGAGGCGTTTACGCGCTCGCTCAATGGGCCGATCAATGTGGTTTTCGCCGATGGCGCCTTGCGCGGGATCGATGTGGCGGGCCTGTTCCGAAATGTGCAGTCGCTGATCGGCGGCAGCTATGCGGCCAATAATGAGGCCAAGACCGAGTTTACCGAGCTGTCCGTTGCAGCTTCCGTCGAGAGTGGTGTGGCCAAGATCGGGGATATCCGGCTGCTGGGGCCGCTGGTCAGGATGAGCGGTCAGGGGAGCGTCGATCTTGTCGCTCAGACCATCGACATGCGGCTCGATCCGCGCGTGGTGGCCTCGCTTGATGGCCAGGGAAGCGCGTTCGATGTTTCGGGCATTGGCATGCCAATCATCATCAATGGGGCGCTGTCGCGGCCGTCCATCTATCCTGATCTCTCGAGCATTCTGGCTGACCCCAACCGGGCCTTGCAGGCCATGTCGCAACTGGGTGGTGGCTTGGGTGAACTTGCCAATGGCGCGTCGGGCGCGCTGGGCGGCCTTGGTGGTGCGCTTGGCGGGAACGCGGGGCAGGCGGCCGATGGGGTGATGACCGACCTGCTTGGGCGGCTTGGCGGTGGTCAGGCTGGTGCGGGGACCGGGGCCACGCCGCAGAACGGGCAGGACCTGCTCAACTCGGTGGTGGGTGGCATGTTTGGTGGGGGCCAGGCGCCCGTGCCGGCAACCGGCGTTCCGGGGCTGCCGGCAGTTCCACCGGCGGAAACGGCGCCGCAGACAAACCCGCCGGTGCAGACCGCCCCGGCCAATATTCCGCTGCCGCGCATGGATCCGCGCGGCCCAGCGCCGAGCGTGCCCTCTGCTCCGAGCGTCGCGCCGCCGGTGGTGACGGCCCCGGTCGAGACCCCGCCGGTGGAGGTGCCAGCCGAACAGACAG
>NZ_JAFKHD010000244.1 GCF_017307565.1 Devosia sp. | reverse complement strand
GCTCGCGGCGATGCGCCGTGATCAGCACCGTGGGCCTTCCATCGAGCCGGCGCAGGTCCGAATTGACCGGTGGCGCACGGCGCGCTGCGACTTCGAGCAATGCATCGATCACCGTGTTTCCGGTGACCGCAATGCGTCCGGCCGCAATGGCTTCGTCCGTGAGGTTTTTTCGCGAGGTTTGCGTCGGCGCCAGATGCAGCGCTGCAATGCGCGAGACCATGGCCCGGTTCATTTCCTCGGGGAATGGATTGTAGGCGTCGCCGGTGCGCAATCCCGCCTCAAGATGGATGACCGGCACCTTCTGATAGAAGGCAGCGAGCGCTGCGGCAAAGCAGGTCGTGGTATCGCCCTGCACCAGCACCGCATCGGGCTGCTCGTCGGCAATCACCGCGGAAACCCCTTCGAGCGCCCGGCAGGTGATGCCCTGCAATTGCTGGCGCTCGGTGATGATATTGAGGTCGTGCGAGGGCACGATGCCGAACAGCTCGTTGACCTGGTCGAGCATCTGTCGGTGCTGGCCCGTCACTGCCACCACGGCCTCGAGATGGGCCGAATGGGCCATGGCTGAAATCAGCGGCGCGACCTTGATCGCCTCCGGCCGGGTTCCGTAAACAACAAGGATCTTGCGCACGACGATCATCCCCGCCCGCGCCGAAACTGGCGCAAGGCAAAAGCGTATCGGTACGCAAGAGGTTGGAAAGTAGCCCCTATTCCCTAGCTTGGGCCCGACGCGCGCGGCGCTGTTCCCACTTCCCTAAATCGCCTCAACTCTTTGGGTGGCACGGAGCCGCCGCGGCCCGCTGGGCGGCGTATGGATAGATACGTTAATAGTTCGTTAAGCCTAATCACAGGTGAACGGCTGGCCGAATACCCTATCAAACCCGCCGTGTCGGCTAAGCCGCGCGCCACGTGCGCGATAGGCCTTCCGGGCGCCTAAACCGGTCGAGTCAGTTCGCTTCTTGCCCAAGTGCATATGGTAAACGCCCTATTAATAAGAGGCGCGACTATGCTCGACGAACCGCTTCAGCCCCACAGCATCGACCACGCAACCCCCGCCTCGCTCGCAACGGCAAAGATCGGCAACCACTCCTATGCCGCCGCCGGCAAGCGAATGCTCGATGTGCTTCTGGTCCTTGTGGTCGGACCCTTCTTCCTGCCGCTCATCGCCGTTCTGGTGATCCTCGTGCGACGCGACGGCGGACCCGCCTTCTATCTTCAGCCACGCGTCGGGCGAGGGGGAACCACCTTCATGCTCTGGAAGCTGCGCACCATGGTGCCGAATGCCGAAGCGGCGCTCGAGGGCTATATCGCCGGCAATGCGGCGGCACGGGCAGAATGGAATGCGACGCAGAAACTGCGCCACGATCCGCGCCTGACGGCCATTGGCCCCTATCTCCGCCGCTACTCGCTCGACGAGCTGCCCCAGCTCTGGAATGTGCTGATCGGCGACATGAGCCTTGTCGGCCCGCG
>NZ_JAFKHD010000407.1 GCF_017307565.1 Devosia sp. | reverse complement strand
CGAGGAAGAGGCCAAGGCTTACACCAAGGCCACTGGTATCAAGATCATCCGGCCGCTCGCATTCAACAGCGAGAAGCGCATCGCTCTGGGCACGAAACGATATGGCCTCGACAAGGGCGATGATGCGTTCCTGGCGCTGCTCAATCATGGCGGCGATGGCTTCCGTGGTCAGGGAGTAAACGAGGGCTTCGCAACGGTCACGAGAGCGCGTGATGCTCATGGCCTGGTCGTTCCTCACCTGATGACCATGCGCAACTCTGCCAAGCCGTTCTCGGCTGCGGACGAAGCCACCCATACGATCACCGCCGGCGGCGCTGGGCTTGCCGAAGTTGAAGCGACGATTGCACCGTTTCTGTCGCACGGCCAGCAGGGCGGCCGCAGCCGTTCCGCTGAAGAGCCTGTGCACACAATCGCAGCATCGGTGAAAGACACCAATCAGGTAGCTGCCGTCTTCTTGGCTCAGCACAATGGCGGTCCTCGCGGTCCCATTGGCCGTGCCGCCGACGCCCCTGCATCGACGCTGACCGTTGAAGGGTCGCAGCAGCAAGTCGTCTCAGCATTTCTTGCCCGCCAGTTCGGCGCTTCGGTCGGCCATGAGGCTACTGCGCCAAATGGAACCATCACCGCAGGCGGTGGCGGGAAAACTCAGGTGGTCTCCGCACATATGATTTCGATGAAGGGGAGCGATCGGCGTACCTCATCGGTCGAGGCGCCAGCAACCGCGTCTACTGCGCAGGGGCAGCATACCGGCGTCGTCATGCCGTTCATGACCGCCTATTTCGGTAGCGATGAGGTCGGCGCTGCGCCGGATGCTCCGGCACGCACTGTCACCGTCAAGCCGCGCTTCGGCCACGTTGAGGCAGAGGTCGAATTCCAGCCTTTGACTGAGGGTCAGCTTGAAGGCGCGCGCCGTGTCGCCGCGTTCATGCGCAAGTATGACTGCTGGGATGATCGCGAATTCGTCACGATGACGGTGCGCGGCGTTCAGTACATCATCGTCGACATCGGCATGCGTATGCTGACGCCCCGCGAGCTGGCCCGGGCGCAAGGCTTCCGCGATACCTACATCCTTGCGGCACCATTCAAGGTCGGCTTCCTCACCGAAACCGACCAGCGGCACAAAATCGGCAACTCGGTCTGCCCCGACATGGCCTATGCGCTGTTCCGTCGGAACTATCGGCCCAAGCCGCGCCTGGTTGTCGACAATGACCAAGGCTGGTTGCTCTTCACGAACACGGAAGAGAGGGCAGCAGCATGAGCGAAACCATGGATATGTTCAAAGGCGCACTGCAAGACCTTGCAGATAGTCCTCTCAGCAAGCGCCATGCGACTGGCTTTCAAATCCTCACTGAGGGTTTGCTGCGCCGTCTGTCGGAAAAAGGCCTGACGCTGGAAGAGTGTGCAGGCCGAAAGATGCTCAACCGGCCAGTTGCGACTCTCAAGGGGCACTGCACTCGGTTTGGTATTCGCTTCCCCGACTTCACCCCTGCCAACATGCGGAAGCATATCCAGTTCATGCCTTCTGGCGACTATCTGGAGCTGACCGGTGAGTTCGTGGCCGAGGTTGCGAGCGTGCTTGGCCTAGTGGTGACCAAGCGTGATGGCGTGGCGACATGCGGACTGCAGCGCCACGCGTTTCCAGACGCCAAGAATGCCCTGCGCAGTGCCGGCTTTGAGGCCAAGAAGGGCAAAGCGCCGAAGAAGCAGAAGGGTCAGGCCAATGGCTAAAGACCTCACGGCCAAAGACGTTCTCTACGCCCTGGAATATCTCGGTGACGCGCTGGTGCGCGTTCCAATCCGTGACGGCCGCGCCAAATGGCAGATGCGGAGTAGCGGGCATGTCGTGAAAGACGCCGTTGCGGCCAGCGTGCAGCTAAACGCGAACGTCGAGGCATACGCCGATCTCGGGCGCTCCATCATCAAGTGGAGGCGCGCAGCATGACCACCTTCCTCCAATCTCAGCACGATCAGAACAACAAGAAGGTCTGGCAGGGCCACAAGCCCAAGCCGTCTTCCAAATCCATCCTCCGTTCGATTGCCAAGGCAAAGGGGAGGGGGAAATGAGCTATGCCGCCCAGCTCCGTCATCACTATGCCGATGTGCGAAAGCGTCTGGTCGGAAGCCGTATAGCTCCGCCGCCCGCTCTGGCCCTCCTGCCACTGCCAGAAAGTCCGCCGGAGCCCGCCGAGCCGGTCATCGTGCCCATCGCGGTTGAGCGTGTCATTCAGACGCCCACGGTCATTGCTGCTCGCGTCGGCGGCGTCATGCATCAGAGCGAAGACCTGTTGCCGCTTCCGGACGCCGAGAAGTGGAAAGAGATCATCGCCGAAGTCTGCCGAAAGCACGGCATCGACTGGCTCGATATGGCATCGATCCGTCGCACCAAGGGAACGGCCGAGGCGCGTCATGAAGCAATGTACCGCATGCGCCATGAGACCACGATGTCACTGCCCGCCATCGGCCGAAAGCTTGGTGGCCGGGATCATTCAACAGTGATGTACGGCATCCGCAAGCATGCTGAGCGCATGGGGTACGCGCAATGAGCAGCAATCGCGCATGGATGCCCCTGCATATCGAGAATTACCTTGCCGACACCGGGCACCTGACCGCTGCCGAACACGGCGCGTACATGCTCCTGATCATGTCCTACTGGCGTGAAGGGGGCCTGCCGTCAGACGAGAGGCTGATCCAGCGCATGTCCCGACTTTCGAAGGACGAATGGGCCGAGAGCCGCGATGTGTTGGCCGCTCTTTTCCAGGAAGGTTGGACGCACAAGCGCATCGATACCGAGTTGGCCAAGGCCGATGAAATCATTGAAAAGCGCCGATCCGCTGCAAATGGCCGGCACTCCAAGAGCAAGGGGGATGCAAGTGCAGTGCATGTGCATAGCAAAAGCACTGATACGGGCGTGCCACCTAGAACCACAGAACCATCTTCTTCACTTCGTTCAGAAGATCCCCCCCCTAACCCCCAAGGGGGCGGGCAGGTCGATCTTTTCGGAAAATTGGTCGAGGTGATGCCGATCAATCCCGGCTCAAAGCTCGATCGTGCCGAGAAGTGGTTTCTTCGTCAGCCCGAGGCGACCAAGCGCGCCATCGTTGAGGCTGGAACTGCCTTTGCCGCTTGGTTCTGGGCAGATCAACGCCGCAAGAGCCGGTCAGATGGCGAGGCCCTTGGCTTTGCGCCTTCGCTCCACACCTGGCTATCCGAAGGCGGCTGGAAGTCTGTTTCCGAGATCCCGAGCGCTCAGCCAGTCGAACCTATGGTGAAGCTCGACCGAGAGCGAGACGAGGCGCTGTGGCTCGCATGCGAAGCCGTCATGGGCAAGAAAGCCCCAACCAGCGATAGCGCGTGGTCATTCCGCAAGAGTGTCGTGGAGCAGGCTCGCGCCTCTCTCGCGCAGGCAGGTGCCGCATGACCACCGAAACCGAACTGCTCGCCTGGCACATCCAATGGAGAACGAACCTCCGCTCCGCCATGCGCCTCTGGCTCAACGCCACTGGCTACAAGGATGGGTGTCGGCGCCTCACTGAACTGAAGGTAGTCCTCAATCAGCAGCCACCAAACGAACTGGTACGGGCAGGTGCCCAGTCAGAAAACCAACAGGAGAGCCATCATGGCTAAGGGCCGTCCGCGTAGGAGCAACGTTCGCCGCACCAAGTCTGGTGCAATCAGCCGCGCCAAAAGCGCTTACCAGGAAAATGCCGATGCCATTGCCCTGCGCATGCGGGTGTTCGGCCTCACCGAGAAGGAGGCTCGCGACCAAAAGGCGTCGACCTATGTTGGCCGCCTCTGCCTCGCCGGCCTGCGGAACAATACTGATGGTATCTCCCCTGCCCAGTACGATGCGGCAGTGGCCTATCTGGAGGCGCGGCAGAACTTCAAACGTGCTGTGAAGTCACCGGATGCACTCGCGACCGGAAATGGCGGCGCCAGCGGCGTTGAAGGCCCAGGCTATGACGAATGGTGCCAGCGCGCGGTTCGTAAATGGGAGGCTATTCAAACGGCAATTCAGACCGAGCAGGGCTTCCATGAGAACCGCGGCGCCAACATGTACGCCGCGGTTAACTACCTACTCGAGCGGGACGAGCAGATGCCGCATATGATCGGCGACCTTCGACTGGCGCTTAATGCGGTCGGGCACCATTTGGGAATGATCTCGCGGGAGAGAGCGATAACCGCTGCAGCGGCGTGAATAGTGGGCGACATCATGTCGCCCACTGAGTATCACGCGAACGCTGGCGCCAAACCCAAGCTCTCAGATTGCTTCGGAGCGCCGTTGGCCGGGTGGATGTCGCGGTAATAGTAGCAGTCGATGCCAGTTGCCTTGGTGTGGACTGGGCGGAACTTGTAACCGTCCAGCGCACGAAGGCCAGCTTCCGTAGCAGCCTTTGCGTAAACGAGGCCGCTTTTCGTCCTTGGCGAGTTATCCAACGCGGCCTTGAGGGCCCCCAGGATTTCATGCCGGGCTGGTTTTCCGATACCCACGATGCCCCCGATGTAAGTGGCATATGCGTAGCGAGGCTGCCGCGGAATGTCGTCTACATCAATGTCGACGACCTTGAAGCGATCCATATGAATTTTGGTGGCAAGGCTGCGATTGATCGGTATCACGAAGAAGTACCCGCACAACTCACGGGGCTGTCCTCCACCCACCCAATGCGCAGTCTTAAGGCCGGTACGGTGCCTTGCCAGTATTCTATGGATCTGGTCTGGAGGCGTGACGTCCTCGCCAAAATGACCGACCGCCAGTTCATAAACGGCTTGAACGTCTTCATGTCGGCAGGTCGAGATTTCAATGTGGCGGTCGCGGTGCCGTTTGAACCGTTCGTGAAGCGTGGAGCCGTAGCGAAACGCGACCCCCAAAGGGACGCAAGCTAAGCCAACAGCTGCTATTCCCAGAACGAGGGGATGTCCGCCGGCTACAGTGAAGTGGGAGATGCCCCCGGCGGTACCGAGGCAAACTCCAGAAGTCGTAAAAAGCCCCAGAGCAGGGCGGCTAATTGGTCGTCGGGCCATCGTCGTCCTCCTTCAGCAATGTACAGTTTGACACTACCATGACAGAGAACGGCCGACTTGATCGCTTTTAACCGATGGGCAATAGTAGTACTATTGCTTGCTAGGGTTTTGTTAACTAATATTCCCGCTCCTCGTTGGGCCGCTGGCGTTGACAGCAGTTCGCAAATCACACTAAATGCACGTAATGCGACGTTGATACTATCGTATCAAGCGACAGCCGCCCCGGTGACGAGGCGGCTTTTTTCATGTCCGCAGATATCCCTCCATCGAAAGGACTACCCCATGGCTCGCTATTCGCTGCGCCTGTTCAGTATTGCCTTTGCCGCCATCGCTACCGCTTTCGCCTATGTGGGCGAAGCACTGTCCATTGCTATCTCGAGCCTCGCCCGTTCCGCCGTCGCGCTCTATCAGCCGACTGCCCGCGAAACTCTCGAACTGGACCGCCTGGTTGCCCCCGTCACTGTGCTGCCCGCTCTGCGCAGTCGCTTCCGTGCCTTCATCGACCGCTTGCGCACCCATGCCGATTTCTCGTCCGGCCACTTTGACCCTGGCCGAATGGCTGCATAGCCGTTGATTGATTTCGGTCGGGCGCTTCGGCGCTCGGCCTGTTCAGCCAACTTGTGCAGGCAGTGACAGGTTCGATGAGCGGGCCGGAGAAATGGCTGTCCCGTCAGCGCTTGGTTCGCCTCAAATCATCGATGCGCGCTCTAGTCGCGGCGATCGCGTCTCGTCCGCTCTGAATGTACCTCTGGCTCGCAACAACAGGATCCTCGCCGTTCCACTCCATTTCGGCGCCGTGCTGCTCAACCCAACGTAGGTGTTCCTCCAGCTCATCGGACCTCAGTTCCCACTCGTCAGCTTCTTCGAGCGTGTGTGGCTTCAGCGCACTTTGGTCTTCAGCCATGCTCGTCCTCCCCAACCCAAGACATGAGAGCGTGGCATGAACAGGCCAATGCCGCCAGCGGGGACATCCGAGAATCCCGCCGATCTGCCTTTGCCCCGCGCCTGACCCATTCCCCAGCCCAATGATCGCCCGCTTGATACCATTTCAACTCGTGCAGAAACTGCACCAGTTCAATCGACTCCGTTTTGAGCTAATCATGGCGCGAGGCCAACAGCGTTTCTTATCCTGGCCGTGACGCCTATAGTGTGGATTGTGTTAGCGGGGGACCGAGTTCGCCCTTGCTCTCGCTAGCCCGATCCGTACCCCCTGCTTTACTGACGCCGGTGCTCCGTTAGACCATGAGAACAACCCAATCCGAGGACGATTTTGTTCTTGAAACGCCTCGCCTGATCCTACGTAGGCCGACATTTGAGGACTACAGTGGTTATGCCACCATCATGCAATCTCCTCGTTCCGTCCCCATGGGCGGCCCCCTAACACACCGCGAAACTTGGGGTATGTTTTGCCATTGCGTTGGCTCATGGACGATGTTCGGCTACGGGGCACTAGTGATCGTTTCGCGAGCAACCGGTGCCGACATCGGCATGGTGAGTGTCAATGGCGGTCCACTGTTCACCGAGCCCGAGCTTGGCTGGTATCTGTTCGACGGCTTTGAGGGGCACGGCTATGCTACCGAAGCTGCTGCAGCGCTGCGCGACTGGGCGTTGAACGAGTATGGCCTCCCGACGCTTGTCAGCTACTTTGCGCCCGACAATGAAAAATCGTTGGCGGTTGCTAGGCGACTAGGTGGGAAAGAGGACCACACGGCCGTTCCTCCTGACCCCACTGACCTCGTCTACCGCTATGCGAAGTAACAGTTTCGGCTGCTAAGCGGGCGGGTTCACCCCATTCCCCAGCCCTTGGCATAACAGCCTGGGTGGAATGACTGCTTGGCTCAGTAAACTAGTTGCAGAAAATCGATAACAATGGCCGAGATGGCGCCAGCGGCTGTGGTGAACACGCCCACCACGAATATTGAAGTGGCTCTGTCAAATTGGCGCTTGATCACGGAATCGTGGCGCAGAAGCCGAGTGAGGGCGTTTGCCTGAACTAGAATGCCAACGGAGATCAGAACCAGCGTCGGCAGGTCTATCAGTGTCCATGGCAGGGGATTATTAGCCCACTGGGTTATGAAATTCAGCGAAAACGCCAGCATTATCCCGACGACTGTCAGGGTGCCGTTTCTGAACAGCAATTCGACCTTCTGCTCAGGTATTTCCTGATCAGCCAAAGTGGTACTCCCAAAATCTATTCCCCATCCAAGGGTACGGCAGGCGCTGGCTAGCGACCAGGCATATGCAACCCCATGCTAAGAATTAGAACAAAACTATCGTCAAGTGCCAGGCCCGCTGGTGGCAAGAAATGGATTTGCTCATGGACCGCCCAAGGCCGCCAGAAAGCATCTTCGAGAACCCCGCCGAGCCGCTTTTCGCCCCGGCACCCGATCTAATCGAATGGCTGCAAGCCACATTCATCGCGAACGGCGCGCCGCTTCAGAACGAGGACCATAAGCACCTGGCTTGGGCATCACTTGGCGCGCTGTGGACCAACGTTCCAAACGGTCGCGCCGGTCGCCGCATCATCGGGCAGTGCGAAATGGGCCTGCCACCCATGAACAAATGGGGCAGGGCAAGGGTAGAGCGTCAACTGCTCGATTGGTTCGGTGGTCTGCCGGACTTCGTGCTGACATTCGACGCCGAGTACGCCCGTGATTGCAGCGATGCGGAGTTCATGGCCCTGGTTGAGCACGAGCTTTATCACGCGGGGCAGGAGCGCGATCCATTCGGCGCCCCGAAGTTCCGGAAGAACGGCGCGCCGGCATTCGCCATTCGCGGACATGACGTGGAAGAGTTCGTCGGCGTGGTTCGTCGGTACGGCGCGGGTGCTGCAGGTGTTCAAGAGATGGTCGATGCAGCCAATGCTCGGCCGGAGATTGCAGACGTCAAGATCGCCCTGGCATGCGGAACATGTCGTTTACGGGCCGCGTAAGCCTAACTGTGTTGGTCCCACCATGCCATGTAGACGGTATGCACTGGTGCGAGTGGCTCCGCTGACGACGGACCTTGGCTTTTGGTATATGGCAGTGCCCGGTGGTACTGGCTGTACTTTCTATACAGCATTCGCGATTTGTCGGCCTTGATGGCGTCTTGAAGCGTTTTCTCAAGCAGATGGGCATCGGCCAATGTTAGGCCGTTCGCGAGGATGACCATGTACTGGTACTCGTGCTGCTTGCCGTATTCCGCCAGGCGTTGCCGTAGCGGTCTCCGGGTATACCCGATCATGAACTCTTTGACGTACCTCGAAGCGGCGATGCACCATACCGTATTCAAGTAGTGCTCGATGGTCGCTTCTCTCAGCATAAGCCTCTCCCCTGACCGGAGCCTGACATACCAATGGCAAAAGGCAAGCTCTCGGAAGAGGTAAAAACGTTTGTTGTCCAGAGTTTAGCTTGCTTCGATAGCCCATCCGTGGTGGTCGCGGCGGTCAAACAGGAATACGGCGAGACAATTACTCGGCAGGCTGTTGAGGGATACGACCCGAACAAGCGGGCGGGGTCGAACCTCGCGGATAAGTGGCGACAGGTGTTCGAAGAGACCCGCAAGACATTCTTAGAGGACACAAGCAAGATCGCAATCAGCCATCGCGCCGTACGCCTCCGTGCCTTGCAGCGCATGGCAGAGAAGGCAGAGAGCCAAGGCAACATGCCTCTCGCCGCATCGCTCATGGAGCAGGCTGCCAAGGAGGTTGGTGACAGCTACACGAACCGCCGCGAGCTCACCGGGAAGGATGGAAAGGATTTGCCGGTGCCAGTGTCACCGGTGACGATCTTCCAGTTGCCCGACAATGGCAGAGGTTGAGGCAGGGCAGGGCGCCCAAACAATCATTCGACCCCAGCCGGGGCCACAGACGACGTTCCTTGCCTCACCGGCGGATATCGCGATCTACGGAGGCTCGGCAGGCGGCGGCAAGACTTGGGCGCTCCTGATGGAGCCGCTTCGCCATGTTGCGAACCCGCAGTTCGGCGCCGTGTTCTTCCGGCGCACGCTGGTCCAAGTCCGAAACGAAGGCGGGTTGTGGGACGAGAGCGAAAAGCTCTATCCGAACCTGTCGGCCAAGGCGCGCAGTGCTCCCGATCTGTCATGGACCTTCCCGTCCGGCGCATCGGTAGCGTTTGCGCATCTGGAACACGAGAAGTCGGCCCAGAACTGGCAGGGCTCGCAAATCCCGCTCATCTGCTTCGATGAGCTGACACACTTCACGGCCAAGCAGTTTTGGTACCTGCTCAGCCGCAACCGATCGATGTCAGGTGTTCGGCCCTATGTAAGGGCGACGTGCAATCCCGACGCTGACAGCTGGGTTGCCGAGTTCATTTCGTGGTGGATCAACCAGGCTTCGGGCCTGCCTATCCCCGAGCGGGCCGGTGTGCTGCGCTGGTTCGTTCGCATAGGCGACAAGATCATCTGGGCGGACAAGCCTGAGGAGCTTTCCCAGTACACGGCGCCAAACGAGGACGGCATCGAAACGCCGATCCCGCCAAAGTCGGTGACGTTCATTCCGGCCAAGTTGAGCGACAACCGCGCGCTCATGGCGGCCGATCCGGGCTATCTCGCCAACCTCATGGCGCTGCCGACGGTGGAGCGGGAACGCCTTCTCGGCGGCAACTGGAAAATCCGGCCCGCTGCTGGCCTGCTGTTTCAGCGTGGCTGGTGCCAGGTCATAGATGCGGTACCCGCTGGCGTCCGATGGATGCGTGGCTGGGACTTGGCAGCAACGCCGAAGGTTGAAGGCAACGATCCAGACGGCACTGCCGGCACAAAGATCGGCAAGTTACCGGACGGCCGGTATGTCGTTGGCCATCACACCAAGGCGTATCTGTCGCCCAACGGCGTCGAGACGCTGATCAAGAACACTGCCGACCAGGATGGGCGTGAGACGGAAATTTCGTTGCCGCAGGATCCGGGGCAGGCGGGTAAGTCGCAGGTCGCGAACCTGATCAAGCTGCTGTCCGGCTTCACGGCACGGGCCACGCCCGAAAGCGGCGACAAGGTTACACGGTTCAGCCCGTTCTCAGCTCAAGCCGAGGCGGGCAACGTTTTGGTCCTTCGAGGGGCTTGGAACGAGGACTGGTTTACGGCGCTTGAGGGCTTCCCAGAGGCGACACATGACGACGACGCGGACAGCACCAGCCGCGCTTTCAACGCGCTTATCGAAAACAAGACTGGCCCGGCTTCGTCAGCTGTATTCACGGGGTTCCTCTGATGACCTTCGACATTAAAGTCAGACACCCAGCCTATGATCAGTTCGCGCCCTCCTGGGAGCTGATGCGCGCCGCGTTCAGTGGTGAAGACGACATCAAGAAGGCGGGCGCCAAGTATCTGCCGATAAAGACCGGCCTTGCGAAGCTCATGGAGAGCACTTCGCACCGGGCCTTGGCGTTGGCCGCATATGATGCCTACAAGGCGCGTGCCGAGTTCCCTGACCTTGTGGCGCTCACTGTGCGCGGTGCGGTAGGCACCATTCTCGACCAGGCGGCGGAAATCGAGCTGCCGAGCGCGCTTGAGCCGCTGCGGGCGAAGGCAACACGAGACGGTCTAACACTGGAAGCTCTGCATCGGCGCATCGCCACAGAGCTTATGACTACAGGCCGCTACGGCATCCTTCCGGGGATCGATGCGGCGGGCAATCCATACCTTGCAGGGTACGTGTCAGAGTCCATCATCAACTGGGACGTAGACGACAATCAGGCCGCAGATTTCGTGGTACTCGATGAAAGCGGCATGGTCCGTGACCGGGCAACCAACGAGTGGGCGAAAAAAGAGCAATACCGCGAATGCTACCTGGACGCCGGGCGCTACATGGCTCGTGTCTGGTCCGGTGCGGATGGAAAATTTGAACCCGGTGAGGAGGTCACCGCGCAGGACCGCAAGCGCCGGCCCTTGGGCTTCCTACCGTTCGTTTTCATTAACACCAATGACCTTCGCCCTGACCCCGACGATGTGCCGCTGTACGGCCTCGCCAAGCTCTCTGTCCGCATCTACCAGCTCGACGCTGATCTGCGTCAGACGCTGCATTACACCGCCGAGCCGACCCCTGTTGTCTCCGGCTATGAGAACCCGCAAGACGCGATCGATAAAGGCCACGTCCCCCAGGGTATCGGTGGTGCAAACATATGGGTTCTACCCAAGGACGGTGACGGCAAGTTCCTTGAGTTCACGGGTGCCGGCGCCGAGGCTCAGCACGGCGAGATCAAAGCGGCCTATGACCGGGCGGTTATGTTCGGCGCGCAGATGCTCGCAGAGAAGGGTGGCGCAAACGAAAGTGGCGAGGCCAAGCGCGTTCGGCTCGATAGCCAGCACTCAACGCTCAAGGGCATTGCTATGACTTCGGCCTCGGGGCTTGAAAGGGCACTTAAGAACGTCGCTGTTTGGATGGGCGCTAACCCTGACGAAGTGAAGGTCACGCCAAACTTGGACTTCTTCGACCACTCGCTCTCGGGGCAGGAGATCACTGCCATCGTCGCGGCCTGGCAGTCTACGGCCATCTCGTGGCGTTCTGCATTCGACCGGCTTAAGGCAGGTGGCGTGGTGCCACTGGATCGCACCGCAGAGGACGAGCTGGCGCTAATGGATAAGGATCAGTTCGGAGAGGACGCCTCGCCCGACATTCTGCCAAAGGTGGGACAGAGGGCGGCATAGGGCGGCATAGGGTCGGACCCAAGCAGTGGGTGTGTGCCCACGGCTTGGCGCGGGGGAAGGCCACAAAGCTGATCGGATAGTCGCGTATCTGCCACTTTCGTTTCGCATCCTCGCTTGCGAGGAGATCAGACGATGCGATTGATTGCTGCCCTTTTTCTTCTGGCACCAATGGCTTTCACGGCCGCCGAGGCAATGGAGACGGTGCAGCCGAATGACGTCGCCATGGAGGCCGACCCGGCGCCGCCATGGACGTATTGGGCGCCTGAAGGTTCCACCGTGATCAACCATCCACGAGTTGATGGCGTGTGGATCGCCGAGGTAGATGGAGAGCAAACGACCTACTATTTCGGCGATCAGTGCAAGGCGTCAGAGTATCAGGCATTCATCGGCCGAACGCTGGACCAGTTCCCGCGAGAAGGCTTTGCCGAAAGGCTGCGCTCGGCCTGCACCGAATGCGCCGTGACCTCTGATTTGCGGTTTGATCGGCTCAACGTCTGGTTCGACAAGGACACGAACTTGATCGAGGAAGTGTCTTGTGGGTGACGGATCAAGTGTTGCGTTTGTTCCTGCTAGCTGGTGCGTCGGAAGTTAGAAACTAGTCGGTCATGTCGTGACGAGCGCAGGCCTCGGCCCATTGCAACATGGTGTAAGATGAACCCCGCTCGTTGACGAGGTACCACGCTGCCGCATAGTCGGCCTCTTGCGAGAAATCATCGCTCCAACGTCGCATGATGCCTTTCAAGCGATTTCCGGCTTCGTCCCACTCCTTGCAGACGAAGGTGTAGGTGTCCTGCGCATCGGTAATCCTGACGCCGCTCGCAAACGTCATGTCGCCTTCATCGAATTCGTCCCGCCAGATCCCGTCCACGGAGACCGGCGGATCGAAGTAGAGCCATTCCGATTGCTGAATTGGCCATTTCTCATACGTGAACTGCTGCGCCAGAGCTGGCGATGCCAGGCACGCAAAGGCGGCGGTAAGAACGGTCGCTAGTCTCAACTTCGATCCCCCAAGTTTGGGGGCGATCATCCAGCCAATCCGTAAATTAGTGGTTCTGGCCGCCCCTCAGCCGCGTTGTGGGCGGCTTTTTCATGCCCGCGAGACGGGCGCAACCATGGAGAGCCCGATGGGCCTGAAATCGATCTATTCGGCTGCCGACGAAATCCCGGCCGAACACAAGGACTTCTACAAGGAGGACGGAGACAAGTTCGTCCTCGACATCGACGGGATCGATGATCACCCCAAGGTGCGCGGTGTCATCACTGCCAATCGCGCCAACGTCGCCAAGCGCGACGAGTACAAGGCCAAGGCCGCCGACCTCGAGGCCAGGCTGGCGGAAATCCCCGAAGGTTTCAACGTCGAGGAATATCTGGCGCTCAAGGCCGCAGCTGGTGAGGGCGGTGATGACGAAAAGAAGCGCCTCAACGACGAACACATTCAGTCGCAGAAGCAGCTCTATGAGCAGCGCATCACCAACCTGACCAAAAAGCACGGCGACGAGCTGTCGGCCAGGGACGCGATTATCGGCGAGCAGAACTCGTACATCGACCGTTCCGTCGCCGAGGCTGGCCTGAAGTCGTCTCTGCTCGACGTTGGCGTTGACCCCGAACTTCTCGACGGCGCACTCGCTTACCTCAAGCCTTCCGTGAAGGTGCAGCGTAGCGAAGATGGCAGTCGCAAGGCTATCGTGGAAACCGATCTCGGAGAGATTGCCGTCCCGGAATTCGTCAAGGACTGGGCTCAGTCCAAGGGCAAAGCCTTTCTGGCCAAACCGACCGGGCCGAGCCCGGAAGGCAACAACGGCAGCGGGCGCAGCGCCAAGCTCCCCGCAGGCGACTTCGGCGGTGACAAGTCCGAACGTGCCAAGGCAATCGCCTCAAGATTCCCAGAGCTGGCTCAGTAGCCGGCTCTTTTCTTTGGCTGCCCTCGATGGGGTGCGGCCCGGCGCGATGCGCCTCTCAGCCGGTCTGACGGCACCCCACTCCCACCATCATGAACATTGAGGTTCAGCTATGTCCCTGTCTCAGATGCAGGTCTTCAACAAGTACATCATGCCGGCGACGATCGAGACGCTGGCTCAGCTCGTTGACAAGTTCAACGGCGCTTCGGGCGGCGCGATCCGCCTGACCACTGAGGGCTTCGAAGGCGATTTCCTCCAGGAATCTTTCTATGCCGCAATCCACTCGGCGCGCCGCCGTGTTGACCGCTACGCGACCAACGCCAATTCTACGCCGACGGACCTGACCCAGCTCAAGCATTCGTCGGTCAAGGTGGCGGGTGGCTTCGGCCCGGTGCGGTTCGAGCCGTCGCAGATGACCTGGCTCAACAAACCGACCGCCGAGGGCGTCGAGGTGGCATCCCGCAACTTCGCCGAGGCGTTGCTGCAGGACCAGCTCAACACTGCAG
>NZ_JAFKHD010000243.1 GCF_017307565.1 Devosia sp. | reverse complement strand
CCATGAGCAGCGCGGCGGCGGTGAACATGCCGACTTCGGCAACGACTGTCAGGCCGATCGGCGTGCCGATGCGGAAAATCTCGCGGAAGCGCGGCCAGTCCGGTTTCCAGAAGCGCACCAGCACGTGGAAGCGCTTCAGCTTCCGGTGGCGCACGACATAGAGCACGAAGGCGATCAGCATGACGACATTGGTCAGCGTCGTCGCAATCGCGGCGCCGCGCAGTTCGAGCCGCGGAAAGCCGAAGTGGCCGAAGATCAGGACGTAGGCAACCAGCGCGTTCACCAGCACACCCAGCACCGTGATCACCAGAATCGCGCGGGTGGCGTCATAGGCGGACAGGAGGGAGCGGAACGAGATGATGCCGAAGGCGGGGAAGAGCGACCATGCGGCGATCTGGATGAACTGGTTGGCAAGTTCGGTCGCCGCAGCGTCCTGTCCGAGCATCTGGTAGATCGGCTTGATCTGCAGCACCAGCGGCACCAGGAGCGCGGCGAGAACGATGGCTGCCCAGCAGCCCTGGCGCACCACTCGGCGCACGGACTTGATATCGCCAGAGCCGCGCGCCTGTGCGACCAGCGGCGCAACGGCGCCGACGACGCCGATGCCGCCGACGAGGAAAGGCATCAGAAAATTCGTCGCGAGTGTGCCGGCCGCAAGATATTCCGAACCCAGCCAGCCGAGCAGAATCACGTCAGTCGTATGCAGCATGTTTTGGGCGAGCTGAGCGATGACCAGCGGCCAGGCGAGCGCGAAAGTCGCCCGGAATTCGGTGGCCCAGCTCGATGAGGCGTCAGTATTTGCGCCGGTCGCCGGCGACGACGGCGCGACATTTTCAGTCATTTTCGTTTCCCACACACACCGCCATGCTCTAGTCGAAAGGGGCTCGGCTTGGAAGGTGTGGGGCGGAAATGGTGATGTTGATGCGACGTGGATTGATTGCTCTTGCGGGGATTTTCGGGGCGCTTGGCGTCGCGACTGCCGCCATGGCTTCTCACGGCGAGGAGGTCAGGAATCTCGCTGCGATCTCGAGTATGGCGCTGGCGCATGCGCCGGTCCTGCTCATTATCGGGCTCGTCGGGCGGGGCAGGGTGCTGACCGGTGCCGGCCTCATTCTTGCCGCGGGTTGCGTTATCTTCGTTGCCGATCTCGCCATGCGCCAATGGACGGCGTCGCCACTTTTTCCAGGTGCCGCGCCGATCGGTGGCGGCGGTATGATCCTCGGCTGGCTGGGAATTGTCTCGGCGGCCGTGTCGAAGGCAATCGTTCACGATTGATTCAAATTTTCTTGAAGACGGCCGGAACCAAAGTTTTGGCTGAACATTAACAAAACGATCAGTTCCTGGAGGATCTCATGCATAAGTTCCTGATTATCGTTGCCGCCACGCTTTCCTTGGCTGCGTGCACCACCACCCAGCAGGGTACGACGGTTGGCGCGCTCGGCGGTGCAGTTGTTGGCGCCAGTGCCACGGGC
>NZ_JAFKHD010000406.1 GCF_017307565.1 Devosia sp. | reverse complement strand
ACCGTGCGCGCCGTGCCCTTTGGCGACCTGCTGACGACGCTGCGCACATCGGGCGGCGGTGCGGGTGGGGCAACCATTGCCGGCATTTACGACGCCTGGCTGCCGGACCTGGTGCGCGATAGCCTCGTCAGCGCCGCGCCGGAAGCGGTGGCGGGCGACACCAAGGCCAATTGGCCGGCTGGTGTGGTTTCGGCGGCTTCGGTCGGTGGATCGCTCTATGGCATTCCCAACGAAATCGACGTCTATGCGCTCAACTATAACAAGCGCCTCTTTGCCGAAGCCGGCATTGCCGAGGCCCCGAAGACCTGGGACGAATTCCTCGCGGCTGCGGAAAAGCTGACCGATGCGTCCAAGGGCCAGCAGGGTTTTGGGCTGATCAATTCCTGGGCGGCGGGCGTGCTGCATCCCTTTGCCTCGCTGCTCGTATCCAATGGCGGCGACCTGATCGTCGACGGCAAGCCGGTGCTCGACAGTAAGGCGGCCAAGGAAACCTTCGAGCTTTATGAAAAGCTGATCACCTCGCACTATTCCGACCCGGCGATGGCGACTGCCGACGCCAATACGACCGGGCCGTTCCTCGACAATTTCGTGTCGGGCAAGACCGGCATGATCATCATGGCCAATTGGTGGGAATCCGCGCTCAAGGCCGGCATGGGCGAGGCTTTTGGCGATATCGCCACGGCGCCGATCCCGGTTGGTCCGTCGGGCGACAAGGCGCGCTCGATTTCCTACTCCTGGATGACCGTGGTCAATGCCCAGGCGGCAGCCGGGGAGCAGGAAGCGGCCTGGAAATTCCTTTCCTGGCTCAATGGTCCAGGTTCGGGCGAGAATGGCGCTTCGGCCATGGGCGATATCCTGATGTCCATGGGTATCCTGCCGTCGCGGACTTCCGACGTGACCGCCTTTGGCGATCGGCTCGCTGCCGACCCGTTCCTGGCCGGCTATACCGAGACCCTTTCGGACGCCAAGCCGTTCCCGGTGGTGCTGGGCGGGCAGGAATTCTCGGAATCCCTGCAGCAGACGCTTGAAGCGCTGCAGTTCGGCCAGGTGACGGCCGCTGAAGCCCAGGCAAACGCCCAGGCTGACGCGACGGAAATCCTCGGGCGTAACGCCAAGTAGCCTTCGCAAGCGGGCGGGGCATGGTCCCCGCCCGCATTTCCGACCTCCAGGCAGACTTTCCGGATGACAGGCCGCCAGACCCGCTCGACCATCGGCATGCTTGCGCCCGCCACGGGGCTCATCGCCATATTCGTTCTCGTGCCCATGGTGCTGACCATTGGCCTTTCCTTCACGCAGTGGTCGACGCAGACGGGCTTTGAAACCGCCAGTTTCGTGGGTCTTGCCAATTTCACCGACCTTTTCGGGCCGACCTCCATCGGGCGCGACTTTCGCGCGGCCTTTGGCAATACCGCGATCTATACCGCCCTCTCGGTGGCGCTGATCCTGCCGCTGTCGGTGGTGCTGGGGCTACTCGTCCACCAGACTTTTGCGCCGGGCGGGATCGTGCTGCGCACGGTGTTGTTCTCGACCTATATGGTGCCGATGATCGCGGTGGCGCTGGTCTGGTCAAAGCTCTATTCGCCGACCGAGGGACCGATCAACCAGATGCTTGGCTGGGTCGGCATTCCGCCCCAGACCTGGTTGTCCTCGCCCAAGACGGCGCTCGTTTCCATCGTCATTCTCAATGTCTGGCAGCAGGTGGGCTATTTTACCGTGCTGGCGGTGGCGGGGCTGACGCAGATTCCGCGTTCGCTCTATGAGGCGGCGCTGGTCGACGGGGCTTCGGCCTGGATGCAGTTCTGGCGGATCACGCTGCCGCTCCTGCGCAATACGCTGCTGTTTTCGGCCGTCATTGCGGTGATCAATGCGGTGCAGGTGTTCGAGCCGGTGGCGCTGATCACGCAGGGCGGGCCGGTCAACTCGACCAATGTCATGACCTATCACATCCGTCGCGTCGGCATCGAACGGGCGCAGGGCGGGCTGGGCTCGGCCATGGCCGTGACGCTGATGCTCTCGCTGATCGTCGTGATCGTGATCTTGTTTGCGCTGTTGCGCGACCGGGGAGAGCAGCGATGAGTGCCATGCGACCCTATCGACGTTATCCGACGACCTGGCGCTGGACGCTGGTGAGCCTGCTCGTACTCGCCATTGCCGTGGCGGCGGCGTTTCCGCTGGTCTGGATGGTGCTGTCGAGCCTCAAGACGCCCGAGGAGAGCATGCAGGTGCCGCCCGTCTGGTGGCCGGGTTCGCCTAATCTGAATGCCTATACCGAGGTGGCCGGTGTCGTCAGCCTTGGGCGGTCCTTCGTCAATTCGGCTTTCATTGCGCTGGTGACGACCGTGGCCATCGTGGTGACGAGCCTGATGGCCGGCTATGCCTTTGCCAAATATCGGTTCAAGGGGCGGGACTGGCTGTTCGCCATTCTGATCGCGACCATGTTCCTGCCGCCGATCGTGACGCTGATCCCGCTGTATCGACTGACTGGCTATCTCGGGCTCAATGCCAATCTGCTTGGCGTCGTGGTGCCCAATCTTGCCAATGCTTTCGGCATCTTTCTCATGCGCCAATATATCAAGGGCGTGCCCGATGACTTGATCGATGCGGCGCGGGTGGATGGGGCTTCCGAGTTTTTGATCCTCTTCAAGATCGTCGCGCCATCGGTGTTGCCGGCGATCGCGGCGCTGACACTCTTTGCCTTTGTCTACCACTGGAACAGCTATCTCTGGCCGCTGACCGTGTTGCAGGGCAATACGGACCAATATCCCATCGTCATCTCGCTCAGCCGGCTTCTCAGCTATAATCGCGGGGCGATGAATACCGGGCTCGTCATGGCCGGGGCGACGCTGGCGGTGCTGCCGCCGGTGATCCTGTTCGTTTTCCTGCAGCGCTTCTTCGTCGACTCCATCGTCGCGACGGGGGTGAAGGGATGAGCGCGGTTCTCGCTATCGATCTTGGCGGTACGCGGTGCCGCATCGGGCTGGCCGACAGGGCCGATCCGGCGGGGGTGCGTCTTGTCGAGGACCTTGCTGCGCCGCAATCGCGGGCGGAATTTTTGAACCTGGTTGGTGGGCTCCTCGCGACGCATGGGGCAGAGGCGCTGGGTCTTGGCATTCCGGGGCTGGCGCAGGGCTCGCTTTGCCGCTGGGTGCCGAACCTGCCTTATCTAGATGGGCTCGATCTCACTGAGGCTTTTGCCGGGACGGCGATTGGGCTGGGTAATGATGCGCAGCTTAGCTTGCTGGCCGAAGTGCGGGCCGGGGCGGCCACGGGTCTTTCCGACGCGGTGCTGCTGGCTATTGGCACCGGGATCGGGTCGGCGGTGCTGGCTTCTGGCGTGATCGTCGCCGGGCAGGGCGGCGGTGCCTGTTCCTTTGGCTGGGCAACGGCGGATTTGGCGGATCAGGGCGAAGATGTCAGCGGCTGGCTCGAGCGGCAGGCGGCGGGCAGGGCGCTGGATCGGCTGGCGCAGGGCGCTGGTCTTGCCAAGGGGCATGAGCTTATCGCCGCGGCGCGGGCGGGGGATGCTGGGGCCATGGGGCTGCTGGCAAAACCCATGGCTGCGCTGGGGGCGGCGATCGGGTCGGCGGTGGCGCTGCTCGATCCGGCTGCCATCATCATAGCCGGCGGCGTGGCCGAGGCTTTCGACGTCATTGAACCGCTGCTGCACGCGGCAGTCGACCGGCGCCTGCCGCCACATTTGCGCGGCGTTGCGCTGTTGCCGGCGCGGCATGGCGCCAAAGCGGGGCTGGTGGGCGCGGCTTTTGCCGGGGCGCTCGGCCCGAACTGGAGGAGGACATCATGAGCGACGAACCTGCGGGCCTGGTGCGGCCCGATCGGCGCCGTCCGGAACCGCTGTGGCACCAGGCGGAAATGGCGCTGCGCGACCTCATCGACCAGGGCGAATGGGCCCCGGGGCTGCAGATCCCCAATGAGGATCGGTTGTGCGAAATGCTCGGCATCTCGCGCATTACCCTGCGCCATGCGCTGCGCAATCTCGAAGAAGCCGGAATGCTGCGGCGCGAGCATGGGCGCGGCACCTTCGTGCGTTCGGCGACCATGGTGGCCGGTGTGCGCGGGCTGACCAGCTTTACCGATGAAATGCAGACGCTTGCCGTGTCGCCGGGAACGCGGCTGCTGCATGCGCAGATGATTGCGGCGACGCGGGAAATTGCCGAAGCGCTGGAGATCGCCGAGGGCGACAGCGTGGTGCAGCTTCGGCGCCTGCGGCTCGGCAATGGCCAGCCCATCGGCATCCAGACGACGCATCTGCCGGCGGCGCGGGCGCCGGGCCTTTTTGAGGCCGCGTCCGACGTGACCTCGCTCTATCGCTGGCTCAAGGACAATGCGGGCATCGTTCCGGTCAAGGCCAAGGAAGTCTATCGCGTCGGCGCGGTCGCGGCGGGGGATGCCGCCGATCTTGAACTGCCCGAGGGGACGCCGGCCTTCGAGGTCGAGCGCATAACCTTTGACCAGCGCAGTCCCTTTGAATTTGCGGTCTCGACCATGCGGGCCGACCGCTACGAAATCCGCTCAACCCTTTACGTCTAGTTCTGAAAGGCCAGACCCATGTCTACACTCTTCATTTCCAAGCTCGCGGCCATTGCCGAAAAGACCGCCGGAGAAAACGAAGCCGCTTTCGAGGCGGCATCGAAGGCCATGAGCGACACGCTCGCCAATGGCGGCCTCGTGCATCTTTATGGTTCGGGCCACTCGGTGCTGCCGGTGCAGGAAACCTATCCGCGTTACGGCTCCTATCTCGGCTTCAACCCGCTGACCGACCCGCGCGTCATGTGGCACAATATTCTGGGTGCCGGCGGCGTGCGCGAACTGCTCTGGCTCGAGCGCACCGAAAAATATGCCGAAAAGTTCCTGGACCATCAGCCGCTCAATGCCGGCGACACCATCGTCATCTTCGGCCATTCGGGCAGCAATGCCTCGGGGATCGACACGGCGCTCTATGCCAAGGAGCGCGGCCTGACCGTCATTGCCATCACGGCGCAGTCGAACGCCAGCAAGCCGGCGACGCATAGCTCGGGCAAGCGCCTGCCGCATGCGGCCGATATCGTGATCGATACCGGCGCGCCGGTGGAAGATGCGATTGTCGACATCAAGGGCTGGAGCCGGCCGGTTTCGGGTTCGTCGACCGTCCTCGCCATGATCATGATGCACGAGCTGGTGTCGCGCACCGCGCAGAAGCTGGCGGACAAGGGGATCGAGCTGCCGGTCTTTGCTTCGCCCACCATTCCGGGCGTGACGCTGCACGATACCGACATCATCTATGGTCAGTATCGCGAGAAGATGATCGACGCGCAGTCCAAGCACCTGGCCCAGTTCAAGAAAACCATGGCCAACGAAGGCTGATCTTTTTGCGGGTTTCGCCATCCCGGCATTGGCCGGGGTGGCGGTTTGCCTAGCTTGCGGCCGGGGCTTCTACCGGGCGGCGGGAATTGAGAATGCAGGCGGCGATGATCAGGCTGCCACCGATCCAGAGCTGGGGGCCGGGCACCTCGGCAAAGAAGATGAACCCGAGCAGGCCCGCCCAGATGAGCGCGGTGTAGTCCAGCACGGCGAAGACGCTGACCGGCAGGCGGCGCAGGCCATGGACCAACAGCAGGAAGCCGACAGCGCCCAAAAGGCCGATCAGGGTGCCGAGGCCCGCAATGTGCGGGGTGATGGTCGGCCAGCCGCCGAAGGCGAGCGGAGAAACCAGAATTGCGGCAAGGAGGGACTGCCCCATGGTCATGGCGGCCGGGTCTTCGTGCCGGGAATGGTGTTTCAGCATCGCCACCACCACGGCATAGGTGAGCGGGGCAAGGACGGCTGCGGCCCAGGCCAGCAGATTGCCGCTGCCTTCCAGACCGTGGGACTGGCCGGTAAAAATGATGATGGCCGAACCGCTGGCGCCGAGAGCCAGCGCGAGCCAGGCGCCGGTCGTGATCTTTTCATGAAAAAAGAACGCGCCGAGAAGGGTCACATAAACCGGGGCCGTCATGCCGAGGGCGGCGACGACGGCCAGCGGCAGGTTGGTGACCGCATAGAAGAACAGCGAGGCGGTGATGACCAGCAGTGCGGCGCGCTGGGCCTGGCGGCCGAGATCGGACTTTTTGGGCCATGAAGCGCCGGTGAGCGCGATCCACAGCGTCAGCCAGATGGCGGCGCCGAGATAGCGCAGGAAGACGACCTGGAAGGTGCTGAGTTCGGCGCCGAGCGCCTTGGCGGTCGCATCCATGCAGCACATCAGGACGATGCCGGAGGCGCAGAAGAGCATGCCGCTGAGGGATTTCACCTAGAGATCCTTGGAGAGAAAGCTGCGGGTGCGGCCCGGAGGAAAGTTTGGCAGGGTGCCGAAGACCGTGTAGCCCGCCTTCTGGTAGACGTGCAAGGCGTGCGGATTGAAGGTGTCGATGTACGCGCCGTGGCAGCCGCGTTGGCGGGCCTCGGCCTCGGCGGCGGCGAGCATGCGGCCGGCAAGGTTCTGGCCGCGATTGCCCTCGGCCACCCAGAGCCACTGCACATAAAGCCAGCCCCAAGCGGTGTAGCCGGAAATGCCGGCGATGAGGGCCTGTTCGGCATCGTGCACCAGCACCGCAAGGGGGCGACGATCGGCAGGGCCCACATCGGCTTCGTTGAAGCTCGTAAGGCTCTTGCCGATGATGTCGAGCGCCTCTTGCGTCGGCTTTTCGGTGACTTCGATGGCGATGACCATGATCAGCTGGCCAGCACGCCGCCGGTCAGCGGGTGGGGTGCTCCGGTGGTCGTTGGGAAGCTGATCGGCAGGTTGCGGAGGACGCGGACGGCGAGGAAGGCGAAGCATTCGGCCTCAATGGCATCGCCGCGCCAGCCGACGGTTTCGGCGGGGACGGCTTCAACACCGGCGCGGGTTTTCAGCATGGCCATGATTGCCGGATTGTGCCGGCCGCCGCCGCAAACAACGAGCTTTTCGGGGCGCTGGGGCAGGAGGTCGAGCGCCTTGCCGACGGCGCCGCAGGTGAAGGCGGTGAGGGTCGCCGCACCATCATCGGCACCGAGGCCATCGGCCATGGTGGAGAGGAAGTCGAAGCGGTCCAGGGATTTTGGATATGGCGCGCTGAGATAGCGGTGGGTCAGGAGCTTTGCCAAGCGCTCTTCGTCGACCTTGCCGCGCAGTGCCATTTCGCCATTGTGGTCCATGTCGCCCAAGCCGAGGCTTTTGACAAAGTCGTTGATGGGGGCGTTAGCGGGGCCGGTGTCGAAGGCGATGAGCTGGTCTTGTCCATCCCAGAAGGTGACGTTGGCGACGCCGCCGAGATTGAGCACGGCGGTCTTGCCGTCGGTGGCGCCGATCTTTTTCAGGAGCGCCTGGTGGTAGAGGGCGGCGAGGGGCGCGCCTTGGCCACCGGCGCGGACGTCGGCGGAGCGGAAATCATAGGCGACGGGAATGCCGAGGAGGTCGTGCATCAGCTTGCCATTGCCGAGTTGGCGGGTGGCGCCGATGCGGCCGGGCTGGGGCGCGCGGTGGAGCACGGACTGGCCGTGGAAGCCGACGACGCCGATGTCTTCGTTTTTGAGGCCGGCGTCCTTGACGAGCGCGGCGACGGCGGCGGATTGGGCGCGGGTCAGCGCGTCTTCGGCTTCGGCAAAAATGGCGGGCTCGGGGCCGTCAAAAGCCCAGGTGCGGGCCTGGGAGAGGGTTTCTTCGAGCTGGTCGCGGATCGATTGGGGATAGGGCGCGAGGGTATAGGCGCCAAAGCTCTCGACGGTCTCGCCATCGGTGCGGAGGAGGGCGACGTCGATATTGCCGTCGAGCACCGTGCCGGTCATGAGGCCCACGGCCCAGATTGGTTCAAAGGTCATCTGATTTACTCGGCGTTGATGCGGTCACCGACCGCGCGGCGCAGCGCAAAAATGCCGCTGTCGAAATGGCGGGTGGGGTGGACGCGATTGGTGAGGAGGGTCCAGGCGTGACCGCGGGCGAAATCGATCCAGATGCCGGTGCCGGTGAAGCCGGTATGGCCAATGGTTTCGGCGGTGCAATTGTCGCCGCCGGACCAGCCGTCATAGGGGCGTTCCCAGCCATGGGTGCGGCGGGCGCTGAGGGGCGTGCGGATCAGGGCGTCGGGGCCGGCATTGGTGAGCTTGTCGCCGGCAAAGTCGAGCATGGAGTGGACGGTGCCGAAGAGGCCGGCATTGCCGGCGCCTTCGAGGGCCGAGCAATTGTCGTCGTGGACTTCGCCGACGAGGACGCGGTGGCGCCAGTAGCAGAGTTCGGTGGCGGCGGCGTTTTGCGGATCGGCGGACCAGGCGAAACCGGGGCCGGGGTCCTGTTCGCGCAGCCATTTGCCGTGGATACGTTCGAGGGCGAAACCGAGGAGGATGAAGTTGATGTCGGAATAGACGGCGGGGCCGGCGGGGAATTCGTGCTGCAAGAGGAACGTGCGCAGCAGGTCCGGGTCGCGGCCATAGGTATAGAGCGGGAAGACGGCCGGGAACGGCGTCTGGTGGCCGAGGCACTGGCGGAAGGTGATCTTCCGCTCCCAATTGTCGAGATTGTAGTGGCGGTAGTCGGGCAGGATGGTTGTCAGCGGCGCGTCGAGGTCGATGGTGCCGGCTTCCGCGAGGGCGAGGATACGCTCGGTGGTGAAGGCGACCTTGCTGATCGAGGCGAGGTCGAACCAGGTGTCTTCCGTCATCGGTCGGCTGGTGGGGACCGTCTGTGCCGAGCCGATGGCGCGGATGGCGCGGTTGCCGTCGCGGTCGATGACGCCGAGGACGCCGCCGGGAATGCGGCCGGAAGCGATGGCTTGTTCAAGGGCGGGGAAGGCCCGCTCCAGCATGTCTTGCGGCTTGGTCATTTGGTCTCTTCGATGCGGACGCGGTGATCCCGACCGGCTTCTCGCCAATTGGCCGGGGGCGGTTCATAGCCGGCCGGCCGGACCAGCGAGGGCACCTGGGTGGCGTCGACGGCAAAATGCTGGCGGCGGCGCTCGACGGCGGGAACGGCGGAGATGAGGCGCCTGGTGTAGCTGTGCTGCGGGTCGGCCAGCACGGAGCGCGCCTCACCGATCTCGACGATCTGGCCGGCATACATGACGGCGATGCGGTGGGCGATGCGTTCGACCACGGCCATGTCGTGCGAGATGAAGAGGTAGGCGAGGCTGAATTCGCGCTGGAGGTCGACGAGAAGATCGAGGACGCGGGCCTGGACCGACACGTCGAGGGCGGAGACGGCTTCGTCGAGCACGACGACATCGGGATTGAGCATCAGCACGCGCGCGATGCAGAGGCGCTGGCGCTGACCGCCGGAGAACTGGTGCGGATAGCGGTTGAGCACATCGGCGGGGAGGCCGACGCGATCGAGGAGGAACCGCATGCGGTCGCGCAGGGCGTCGTCGAGTTTCTGGCCATTGGCGATAGCGGGTTCGGCCATCAGGGCTTCGACATTGAGGCGCGGATTGAGCGAGGCGAACGGGTCCTGAAACACCATCTGGATGGGGCGGCGCGAGCGGCCGGCCTTGGCGGCGATGGCGCCGCGGTGCTTTTCGACGAGGCCGAGGATCGCGCGGGCGGTGGTAGATTTGCCGGAGCCGCTTTCGCCGACGATGGCGAGGGTTTCGCCGGGCATGAGATCGAAGCTGACGCCGTCGACGGCGTGGATGGCGCCCTTGGGCTTGAAGAGGCCCTTCTTAACGGGGAAGCGGACGACGAGGTCGTCGACCTTGATGATGGGTTCGCTCGTTGCGGCGCGTTCGCCATCGGCCCGTACGGCCTTGCCGGAGGTGAAGTGGGGGACGGCGTTGAGGAGGTGCTTTGTGTAGTCGTGCTGGGGATTGTCGAGCACGGCATCGGTGGTGTTCTGCTCGACGGCGAGGCCGTGCTGCATGACCATGATGCGGTCGGCAATGCCGGCGACGAGGCCGATGTCGTGGGTGATGAAGATCATCGACATGCCGGTTTCGGCACGCAGTTCGGCGAGGAGTGCCATGATCTGGGCCTGCACGGTGACGTCGAGCGCGGTGGTCGGCTCGTCGGCGATGAGCAGGCGCGGGCTACTGGCGAGGGCCATGGCGATCATGACGCGCTGGCGCATGCCGCCGGAGAGCTGGTGCGGGTAGTAGGCGAGGCGCGATTTGGCGTCGGGGATGCGGACGCGTTCGAGAACTTCCAAGGCGGCGCGTTCTGCGTCGGCGCCGTGGAGGCCACGATTGAGGCGGAACGCTTCCTCGATCTGGGCGCCGACGGTGTGCACCGGATTGAGCGAGGTCATCGGCTCCTGAAAGATCATGCCGACATCGCGGCCGCGAATGGTGCGGAGCACCTTTTCATCGGCTTTAGCGACATCGAGTGTCGAGCCATCGCTGCGCTGCAGCAGAATGGAGCCATTGGTGATGCGGCCGCCGCCGAAATCGACGAGGCGATTGACCGAAAGGGCGGTGACGGATTTGCCGGAACCGCTCTCGCCGACGATGGCGAGGGTCTCGCCCGGGGCGAGATCGAAGCTGACGCCCTTGACCACTTCATTGGCGGCAGGGTTCCGGCCGAAGCCGACGCGCAGGTCGCGGACGGAAAGGAGCGGGGTCATGCTTCTCTCCTCTGGGTGCGGGGATCGAGAATATCGCGCAGGGCATCGCCGGTGAGGTTGAAGCCTAGAATCCCGAGCATGATGGTCAGGGCCGGGAAGATCATCAGCCAGGGAGCTTGCGTCATCAGGTTTTTGCTCTCCGCCAGCATCAGGCCGAGCGACGGGGTCGGCGGCTGGGTGCCGAGGCCGAGGAAGGAGAGGCCGGCTTCGGTGAGGAGGGCCCAAGCGAGAGCGAGGGTGACCTGGACGGCGAGCGGTGCGACGAGATTGAGCAGCAGGTGGCGGCTCAAAATGTAGGGCTGCGAGCTGCCGAAGGTGCGGGCGGCGTCGACGAAATCGCGTTGCTTGAGCGAGAGAGCCGGGCCGCGGACGACGCGGGCGAAGATGGGCGTATAGACGATGGCGATGGCCACAACGCTGGTGGCGGTGCCGGGGCCGACGATGGCGATGATGAGGAGGGCGAGGAGGATGGCCGGGAAGGCCAGCAGCACGTCCATGATGCGCATCAGGATGCCGTCCCACAGCGTGCCCCACCAGGCGGCAAGGAGGCCGATAATGGTGCCGAAGAGGGTGGCGAGGGCCACGGAGGAAAAGGCGATGATCATCGACTGCTTGATGCCGACCATGAGGCGGCTGAAGGTATCGCGGCCGAGGAGGTCGGTGCCGAACCAGTAATTGGCGCTGGGCGGTTTCAGACGGTCGATGGCGAACAGCTTTAGCGGGTCACGTGGGGTGAGGCCCAGCGTGCCGAGCAGTGCCGCAATCAGGTAGAGCGAGATGATGGCGAGGCCGATGCGTCCGGAGGGGTGTCGCAGGAAGGCGCGGAACAGTTTTGACATCAGCGGCCTCCGATCCGGATACGCGGATCGAGCGCGACATAAGCGAGGTCGACGAGCAAGTTCACCAGCAAGAAGTTGAAGGCGATGAAGAGGACGGTGCCCTGCACCAGCGCATAGTCGCGCTGGGTGATGGCATCGAGGACGAGGCGGCCGAGGCCGGGCAGGGCGAAAATCTGTTCGACGATGACGGCGCCGCCGAGGAGATAGCCGAATTCGACACCGGAGAGGGTGACGACGGGAATGAGCGCATTGGGCAAAGCGTGGCGCCAGACGACGCTGCGCTGAGAGGCGCCCTTGGAGCGGGCGGTGCGGATATAGTCGTCGCTCAAGACATCGAGCATGGCCGAGCGGGAAATGCGTGTGACCGAGGCGGCGAAGGCGAAGCCGAGGGTAACGGCGGGGAAGATCAGCTGCCCGATGCTGGCGAGGGGATCGACCGTCAGGGGCGTGAAGGTGCCCATGGCGGGCACCACGCCGAAGAAGACCGACAGCACGTAGATGATGAGCACGCCAATGACGAAGCTGGGCGTCGACTGGCCGAGCATGGCGAGGATGCGCACGACGAGATCGGATGGCTTTTCATTGCGCGTGGCGGCGAAGACGCCGAGCGGCACGCCGATGCTGAGGGCGATGACCATGGACATCAGAGCAAGCTGCAGCGTCAGCGGAAAACGCTCGAGGATCACGGTGAGCACGGGCTTGCCGTAGATCGAGGAAATGCCGAGATCGCCCTGGAAGAGGCCGGTGAGCCAGCGCAGATATTGCGCCCAGACGGGTTGGTCGATGCCGAAATAGGCGGCGAGGGCGGCGCGCTGAGCGGGGGTCAGAAGTCCCGCCTCGGTGCCGAGCATGGCGGTGATCGCATCGCCCGGTACGAGCCGGATGGATATGAAAACGAGAACCGACACCCCGAGCAGGATCAGGGGGAATGTCAGGAGGCGCTGGACCACATAATTCATCGACGCCGTCTCCTGGCAAAAAGGAGGTTGGCCCATGGGCCAGCCTCCAACGTGGTAGAAAATTACTGGATCGAAATGTCGGTCAGGCCGAACAGCGTGCCGGTCGGCGAGGGCACGAAGCCCGAGACCGTCTTGAGCTGTGCGGTATAGCCGTAGCCGGTCGAGAGCCAGAGCCACGGGGACTGTTCGACGAGGTGGTTTTCGAACTGATGGAAGATTTCAACGCGCTTGGCCGGATCGGTTTCGGCCTGGCCCTGCTTCATCAGGGTGTCGAGGGTGTCGTCGACGAAGTTGGAAACCTTGAGGAGGTTACCGTCCTTGGTGAAGTAGCGGTTGTACATCGGATAGGGATCCGGACGACCGCCGTTCTGGGCCACGGCCATGTCGAAGTTACCGGCAAGCCAGGTGTCGACATAGACGTTGAGTTCCATCATCTCGATTTCGAGCTTGACGCCGATCTCGGCCAGCTGGGCTTGGAGCACCTGGGCTTCCGAAGCGGAAACCGGAGGTTCACCGGTGGCGGCGATCACCTTGGCGGTGAAACCGTTGACGCCCGATTCAGCCATGAGCTGCTTGGCCTTGTCGAGGTCCTGCTTGTAGCAGAACAGCGTGTCGGGATCCTGAGCGAAGGCCGGCATGGTGAGCGGGCCGGTCACCTTGCCTTCGCCGGCGAGGGCTGCATCGATGATTTCCTGGCGGTCGATGGCGCAGGACATGGCCTGACGGACCTTCAGGTTGTCCATGGGCGGACGCGAGGGATTGAGCTGGAGCACGTTGTAGGCAAGGCCGGCAACGCGGTTGAGCTGCAGGTTCGGCTCGTTGGGCACCATGGTGGCGACCAGCGGGTCGTTGAGCAGGGCGAAATCGGTCTGGCCGGCGCGGAGCGAAGCCAGGATTGCGGTTTCGTCGGGCAGGACCGAGATGGTGATGCCGTCGATCTTGAGTGCGCCACCGGCCCAGTCGGCATTGGCGCTCAGCACTTCGCGGGAATTGGGCTCCCAGCTATCGAGCTTGAAGGGGCCGGAGCCGACAGCCTCGGTGCCGATTTTGCCGGCTTCGATCTCGCTGGCCGGGACCACGGCGGCATTGATGGCGGCCATGGCAACCAGAAGCGGCACGTCGGCGGTCTTGAGGTTGAAAACAACGGTTTCCGCGTCGGGCGTATCGATGGTGTCGATCGAGAGGAAGTTCGAACGCGCGGCGGCGGCGGTTTCCTCATTGAGGATACGCTCGAACGAGGCCTTCACGTCGGCCGAGGTGACCTGAGCGCCATTGGTGAACTTGGCCTTCGGATCGAGCTTGAAGGTCAGCGTCTTGGCGTCGGGTGCAAATTCCCAGCTGGCCGCAACGGCGGGAATGACGTTGAGGTCGGCATCGAGGCGCACCAGCGGCTCATAAATCAGCTCGAGCAGGCGAATGGACGGGAAGGCCGTCTGCTTGTGCGGGTCGAGACCCGTCGCATCCTGCGACCAGGCCATGCGCAGCGTTGCTGCTTGCACCGGCAGCGCAAAGGCGGCCGTGGACAGCGCCGTAGCAATTGCGAGCCCGGTGAAGAGCTTACGCGGATTGGTCCAATTCATCATGTTACCTCCTTGCAGTCGGCCCATCTGGAGCGGGAAGGCCGAAAACTCCTGAAATCCATCGCCGCTCCGGCCGCTGAAAGGCTGGCTGATTGCCAGCCAGTATTATTATAAGGCCGAGGAGGGACGTCTCGCTGACCCGCCATCCTCGCGCGGAGCGACCTGAGTCAGTCGCGCGCCAGCAACCGGTCGGACGCCAGCCAGAAGGGCGG
>NZ_JAFKHD010000242.1 GCF_017307565.1 Devosia sp. | reverse complement strand
GGGCGAGCCGGGCGTGCCGGATCTCCAGCAATTGACCGAGCAGCGGTGAATAGCTCGTCCCGTCGCCCAGCGCGCGATTCTGCCGGGCGATCAGGTCGATCGCGCCAAGCAGGTGCTTTTCCGACTGATCGTAGACCTTGTCGTCGAGCGGCGTGCTCCTGGCCATGGCTGGCCAGTCCGTCGCGATGACCTCCTTGAGATAGGCTTGCAGACCACCGTTCAACCGGCTCTGCACCTCGTCCGGCAGGCCGGCCGAAACGACCAAGGCGTTCTCGACGGCATCGAACTGCGGCACGAGACTGAGTTCCTGGTGGATGAAGCGGAAGCCGAGCGCCTCGGCCTCCCGCACGCTGCTGATCGCGATCGCCTCGCCGTCGACGCGGATCTCGCCGGCATCCGGCCGCACGAGGCCGGACAGCGTCTTGATAAGCGTCGACTTGCCCGCGCCGTTCTCGCCGATGAGGCCATGCACCGAGCCGGCGGCCACGGAAAGGCTCGCCCCGGCCAGCGCCCGCGCGCCGCCGAAGCGTTTTTCGAGGCCCCTGATCTCAAGCAGCATGGCCGGTTATCCCTCTTTACGGGCAGGTCACGCCGAGCGTCTCGGGCGTGATCATGACGGCCGGAACGAAGAGCTCGTCCTTGTCCGCCTTGCCGCCGCCGAGGATCTTCTCGAGCTGCTCGGCGCCGACGGCGGCCATCTTCGGGAAGTCCTGGCGGAAGGTCGCCTTGTAGCGCGTGCAGGACTTGATCATCTCGATCGCCTGCTCGCTGCCGTCGATGCCCATGATGATGAATTTGGCATCCGGCTTTTCCGATTCCGTCGCCAGCTCCGCACCGACGCCCGGATCGTCCCAGGCCGCCCACACGCCGTTGATCTCGTCGCCGTGCTGGCGAAGGATGTTCTCCATCGCGATGCGGCCGTCGTCGACCGGCCCCGGCACCTTCACGAAATGATCGGCGATGACCTTCACGGCGGGGTTCTTCTTCGGCGCCGCGTCGAGCTCCAGCTCGCGCGGGTGCACGCCCGGATGCGCCGAATGGAAGAATTTTACGATATTGCCCTTGCCGCCGAGCGCCTTGAAGAGCGCGTCGGAAAGCTGGGTGCCGAGATCGAAATTGTTGGAGGTGACATTGACCGCGACATGCGCGTTCTTCGAGCCGTCGAGCGAGATCACCGGGATGCCGGCATTCGCGGCGAGCGCCACCTGGTCCTCGACCTGCGCCGGATCCGTCGAGACCAGCACGATGGCCGAGGCCTTGGCGTTGATCGTGTCTTCCATGCGCGAGGCGAGCTGGCCAAAATCGCTGCGGGTGTCGATGATGGTGACGTTCCAGCTGCGCTTCTCGCCCTCCGCCTTGAAGCTCTGCGCCATCTCGTTGGTCGGCACCGAGCTGATATAGGGCGTCAGGATGGTGACGTCGGTGGCGAAGGCCGCCGGGGCCGATGCCATGAGCGCCGCGATGGCCGCTGCGAATGCGAATTTCTTCATTGTGG
>NZ_JAFKHD010000405.1 GCF_017307565.1 Devosia sp. | reverse complement strand
CGCTCGTGGTGCTGTTCGTGGGCACCACCAACACCGCGGACTTGTGGTACTTCCAGTACACGTCGTACCTGAACGCGTTCATCCTGCCCGGGCCGCTCAGGCTGGGGCTGCGCGAACACCTGACAGCCCAGCGTTCCAATGGGCTTGTCGCCATGGTCAATCGCATCCGCAACGAAGCACGCGCCAGAGCGAACTGATCAGCCTGGCTGTCTCTGCATGCGGCTGAGCATTGGCTGCTCCACATAGCGATAGAGCATCAGGCCGATCCAGATGCCGGTGGCGATCGCCACGACAGTAACGATCGGGACGATTCCGGGCAGGCTGGACCCGATCAGCCTGAGCCCAAGGCCCGCGATCAGCGCCACGGCGAAGATATGGGCGAGATAGATCGAGTAGGACGCATTGCCCAGGCGTTCGAGCCAGGTCAATTGCGGGAGGCTCTGCTGGTAGCGCAAAGCCAGAAGCACCACCCCGGCCGAAAAAGCGAGGAAACCCACGAAGGCCGTGGCGTCCTCAACCAGCCCGCGGTTCCAGGCGAAGCCCTCGATCAATCCAAGGACGGCGACTAGCGCCAGTCCCAGCATGGCCGGCCCCGGCAGCGTCGCGATCTTGCCTTCAACCTGGGCTAGCCCAATCCAGCACCCGGCGACAAAGGCCAGCGGCAGGAAGCTTGTATAGAATTGCGGGATCGCCGATTGCGGCGCGATCAGAAAGCCGACAAGCGCGAGCGCCATATAGGCAATGGTCAGCCCCACGACGCGGCGCCGGGCGGTGAACATGGCGAGCAGTGCAAAGCAGGCATAGAAGAACATCTCGTAGTTGAGCGTCCAGCCCAGCTTGTAAAGCGGGTGCAGGCCATTGCTGGCGGCATTATAGAACGGGATGAAGGCGAGCGAGAGCGCAAGCTCGGAGCCATCAAAAGTCGTGGTCTTGAACAGGTGCGGTGCCAGCAATGCCAGAGCGGCCGCAACCAGCGTAAAGGCCCAATAGAGCGGCACGACGCGCTGAATGCGCCGGCGCATGAACTGGCGCCCGTCGAACCGCCCGGCATTGGTCACGCTGACCATGATGAAGCCAGAGATGACGAAGAACAGGATGACGCCCAGCCAGCCAAGCCGCCCATAGGCGAGGTTTTCCGTCGCCAGGGGATAAAGCAAGGCATGGGATGCCAGAACCAGCAGAGCGGCGATGGCGCGCAGATATTGAACGGCGACGATCTTGCCAGGCATTTCTCGGGAATCCCGGGGGAAGCAGGCGAGAAAATAGCACGCCTGCCGCCGGAGCGAACATTACAGAAGATTACATCGTTAAGATCGTGCAGAGGCCGGAAACATCGGCACCCGCTCCGACAGCCACTGGCGCTGCCGCGCCACCTCGCGCCCCTGCGCTTCGGCATCAAGACCATAGCGCGCCGCCAGCGCCGAAAGTGCGATGCGCAGCACCAGCTTGCCGCCGCGACGCGGCCAGTCGCGTTCGGTTTCCACGTCCTGCAGGCCCCTGTCCAACCCACAGATGTCGACGAGCACGTCCCAACACTCCGACGGCATGGCAGCCGCCAGATCATTGAGCTGCCGCCGAGCATCGGCCGCGCTGACCGATAACTGCCCCTGAACGGGACTACCGCTGGCTCGCCCACCAACACGCGTTGGATCATAGGACATGGTCACCCTCTGGCGCAGAAGTGCCTTTTCGAAAGTAAGCGCCAGGCGGCGCGCCGCCTCGACATGATGGGGAAGCAGGAATGGTGGGGCATCGCGGCGGGAGGCCGCCAGCCGAACGACGGCGTCGGGCACACACTCAGCCATTTTCGCCTCCCAGCATGCTTTCAAGCCGGTCAAGTTCGGCGTCAAAGGCCGGATCGTCGCGCAAATCCTCGATCAGATTACACGCATACGAGACTGTTGTCCTATCTCGTCCAAAGGCCGAACCGATGGAGGTCAGGCTGATCCCCTTGGCGACATGGGCGAGATACATGGCCAACTGCCGGGCACGGGCTGTGTCGGCCCGACAACGAGATATGTGTACCAACAATCGGATAGGGATATTTTTCTCGCGCGAAACTAGCGCGAGTACATCAGCGAGGCCACCATCCGCATGGAGGGGCCGCCGGCGCGCCAGGGACACGGTTTCAGCTGGTGGGTCGATTCGCACAGACATCCTCCATTGAGTATAGGACAATATTCCTATACCCTGACAGAGGTTTTCCACCCCGGGGATAAGTTGGGAATTCGGCAGGCAAATCAGTGTGCCGAAAACACTGTGGCCGCCCGGAGGCGGCCACAAAGCGAGGAGACTAGTCTATCGCCCGCCGAAACCCTGAAGCCAGAAGCGCTTCGATGGTTCCCGTTGGCGAAATAGGAAGTTAGAGCAATCGAACCGCGGTACGGAACGGTGCTCCCTCAGGACGTTCAGCCAGCCTTGCGGCCGAGCCCATTGTCCTTGGCAAGCTTGGAGCGGGTCGCGGAATAGTTCGGAGCGACCATGGGATAGTCTGCAGGCAGACCCCACTTCTCACGATATTCCTCGGGCGAGAGGTTGTAGTGCGTGCGCAGGTGGCGCTTGAGCGACTTGAACTTCTTCCCGTCTTCCAGGCAGATGATGTAATCGGCTGCCACGGACTTGCGAACCGGGACGGCCGGCTTCAGATCCTCGACCACTGCGGGGGCTTCATTGCTCCGCAGGGCGCGCAGGGCGCCATGGACATCGGCGATCAGCCGAGTGAGGTCCGAGGGGCTCACGGCGTTGTGGCTTACATAAGCAGACACGATGTCCGCACTAAGCTCAACGAGATCGAACTCTCCCGCTTCAGCCGGAGCGGTGTTGTCGTTCATGATTTGACCTTCCAGTATTTTTTTATTGGGCAGCAACAGGGGCAGTCACAGCCGCGCAGCATTCCTAATTCTGTTTACTCATTCACGCAACTGCTGCCAGTTCAATAAACTCGAAGCATCGCGCGTTATTCATGAGCCAGAATTTTGTTCCAATCGTGTCTTGAGATCGTCGCGCACCGTACTTTGGTCGGCACGATAACCGGCAAGATAACTAGCGCGGGCAAGGAGATGCGCAGCCACCGGAGTAGTCAAAAGCAGGAAAAGCACCCCGATCAGAGCCCGCACCGAGACTGCAACATCCATGCTGATGAGCGCCACGGCGACGAGGACCAATCCACCGCCAACTGCACCTGCCTTGGAGGCGGCATGCATCCGCGTGTAAAGATCAGGCAAGCGGATGACACCGATGGCGGCGAGAAGCGTGAATATCGCCCCCAGAATCAGCAGCACACCCCCAAGGCAAAGAACGATATCGGCAATCATCATTGCGCCTCCATTGCGGAGGCATCGACCTTGAGGCCGCGCCGCAAAATATAGCGCGCCAGAGCAACAGTTGCGAGGAAGCCCAGCAGCGCCAGGGCAATGGCAATGTCTAGATAGAGCATCAACCCGGTGCGGATGGCCACTGCGCCAATGAACCCCATCGCCACGACCGTCATCATGTCGAGCGCCAGAACGCGGTCGGAAAGGGTCGGTCCAATAATGATCCGGACGATAGACAGTAACAGCGCCAGGCCCAGGATGATGAGAGCAACAAGACTGCAGAGGTCGACGAAGGCAACGACGCTCATTTAAACACCTCCCTGATCCTGGCCTCGAAGCCATTGTCAATATCGGCAATCAGCGCCGTGTCGTTGTCCATGGCGAGCGCGTGGACATAGAGCACCGAGCGATCCTCGGCGATATCGACGGTCAAAGTCCCGGGGGTCAGCGTGATCATATTGGCCAGCAGCGTGATTTCAGCGTCGGACTTGACCGTCAGCGGCACCGCAACGATCGCCGGCTTCAGCGCCGACTTGAGGTTGGGATGCATCACCACGACCGCCACCTTGATGGCGCTTGCCATCAGCTCATAAAAAAAGAGGGCCGCCAGCGACAGGATCTTGGCTGTCTTGCGCAGCGCCCCCTGCTGGTGGATCGAATAGCGCAGGATAAGGATGGCAACGCCGCCCACCAGCCCGCCAAACAGCAGGTTGAGGCCGGAGAAATTGCCGGTGATGCCGGCCCAGCCCAACGCCAGGATGATGACGAGGAACGCGCTGTTCATGACGCACCTCCGGCCAGCCCGACCGCCTCGATATAGCGGCCGGGATCAATGATATCGGCGGCGGCGCGCTGCCCCACCTCGATCATCGGATTGGGCCAGAGGCCCAGCAGCACCACGCCAAGCACCAGCGCGCCGACGACGGTGAAGGCCATCCGCACCTTGGGCGTGGGTGGCACCAGCGCCATGGGCTCGCTGCTGCCCGGCGAGCCCTCGGGCCCATTGCGCCAGAAGATGTGGGCCCAGAGCCGCGTACCGGCGATCAGGGTCAGGATGGCATTGAGCACTAGTGCAACGACCATGGCCGTGCCGACCCAGCCCAGTTCGGCATCCATCACCCCGGCTTCGAGCAGCAGCAGTTTCGGCCAGAAGCCGAGGAAGGGCGGCACGCCGGCTACGGCGAGAATAAGCACGAAGAAGAGGATCGAAAGCGGCGCGCTGGCCGCGTAGAGGCCGCCCATCTGCCGCGTGTCCCGCGCGCCGGTGCGCACTTCAACGAGGCCCACCACCATGTAGAGCGCCGTCATCGCGAGGATCGCGTGGAAAATGTAGATGCCGGCTCCGGCAATACCGATCACATTGGGCATGGAGAGCCCGGCAAGGATCGCGCCGATGCCACCGATGACGAAAAAGCCGATTGCCCGGCGCAATTGCGTTTCGGCGATAGCGCCCAGCGGGGCGATCACCAGCGTCGCGATCGCCAGCACGGCCAGCACCGGCTCGAGCAGGTCGCGGCTGTCGGGCAGCAGCGCCACCTGCGAACGCAGGAGGGCATAGGCGCCCACCTTGGTCAGCAACCCCGCGAACAGCGCCGAAACGGCTGCTGACGGGGTGTGATAGGACGCCGGCAGCCATGCATTGAGCGGGAAAGCCGCCGCCTTCATGCCGAAGGCAAGCAGCAAGAGTGCCGCGATCCCCGTAATTGCCGCCCGGTTAGCCTCGGGCGCAACGCGGATGATGTCGGCCATGTTCAGCGTTCCGAGCAGGCCATAGGTGAGGCCGAGAGCGAGCAGAAACAGCGTCGTCGCGAGGAAATTGAGAAAGCCGTATTTCACCGCGCCATCGAGCTGCAGCGGCGTGCCACCCGAAACGATCAGGCCGAACGAGGCGATGAGCATCACCTCGAACCAGACGTAGAGATTGAAAAGGTCGCCAGTGAGGAACGAGCCGGTCACCCCCGCCAGCAGCAGCAGCACCATGGAGTGGAACCCGTCGCCGCTGTCGTTTCCGTCGCGGTCGATCTCGGCATAGAGTACGACGATCAGCGTCACCACAGCCGCAGCCAGCGCGAAGGCGGCGCCAAGAAGATCGGCCGTCAGACTGATGCCGAAAGGCGGCAGCCACTTGCCCATGGTCATGCTGAGCGGCCCTTCGCTGACGACGCGCAGCAGCAGGCTGATCTCGCAGGCGATGATCCCGACGATCACCAGCACCGCGCCCAGCATCGGCACGCCATTGCTGCGTCGCACCACCAATAGGGCCGCAGCCCCCATCAGGGCGAGCACGATGGGCAGCACCAGCACCCAGTCGGCTGCCGAGGTCGCGGTCTCAATCATGGCCTGGGGCAATTCGGTCATGGTCAGTAGCTCAATGGCGGCTGGGGCGCATTTTCAGGCTCAGCCAGGCGCATGGTGTCGGTATTGTCGGCATCAAGGCTCTTGTAGGCGCGAAAGGCGAGCACCAGCAGAAAGCTGAACATGGAAAAGCCGATAACGATGGCCGTCAGGATAAGCGCCTGCGGTAGCGGATTGGCGATCGGCCCGGCCGGCACCTCGAGCCCTGCGGGCACGATAGGCGCCACTTCGCGCATCACCCGGCCGGAGGTAAAAATCAGCAGGTTGACGCCATTGCCCAGCACCGTCATGCCGATCAGCATGCGGATCACCGAGCGCGAGAGCAGCAGATAGACGCCAAGCGAAACGAAGACGCCAACGAGTGCGGCCAGGACATAATCCATCAGAGGTCCTCCTCCTCGTCGCTTTCGAGCGCCAGCGCCACCGCCGAAAGAGTGCCGAAGACGACGCAATAGACCCCGATATCGAAGAACATCGGCGTCGACAGCGGCACAACCGTCTCGCCCAGATGCAGATACATCCAGATCGAGGTCATGAAGGGCGCATGGATGAAAAGGCTCGCGAGCCCTGCGAACCCGGCAAGCAGAACGCCGAAGCCGGCAATAGCCAGCGGATCGACTTTGAGCGCGCGTCGCACGGCCGGCACGCCGGAGGCCATGCCGAAGACGGCGATGGAGGCCGCCGCGATCAGCCCGCCGATAAAGCCACCGCCCGGCTCGTTGTGTCCACGCAGGCAGACATAGACGGAAAAGACCAGCATGGTCGCTACGATCAGCGGCGCAGCGGTGCGGAAAATAACGGTGTTCATGGCGCCGCTCCCTCCGCCTTCCGGCGTCGCCGCAACAGCGCCAGAATGGCGATGCCCGCGCCCATCACCACGGAAATTTCGCCCAGCGTATCAAAGCCGCGATAGTCGACGAGGATGACGTTGACGATATTGGCGCCATGGGCAATCGGCACGCTGGTGGCGGTGAAGAAATCCGAAAGCCGCGTGTCGAGCGTGCCGCTCAAAATCTGCATGAGTAGCAGGCTCACCCCTGCCCCGCAGACCACGGCCAGCGTCCCGTCGCGAGCCCAGTCCTCAAACGGGCGATGGTCCCGCGCGTCGAGCCGCAGATTGGTCATGACGATGGTGAGGATCACCACCGACAGCACTTCCACCATGAGCTGGGTGAAGGCGAGATCAGGCGCACCGAAGAGCAGGAAGATCAGCGCCAGCGCCGTCCCCTGAATGCCCAGGGATAGAATGGCGATCAGGCGACTCCTAGCGATCAGCACGGCCATAAGCCCGAAGACTGCCAGCGCAATGACGCCCCATTCATAGGGCCGCAGATCAGGCAGGACGAGACGCTTGGACCAATCCCCCAGCTCGGCCGTCGGCACCATCCAATCAAAGCCACCGAGCGCCAGCATCGGCCCAAACAACGCCACTGCGAGCGTTGCAAAGACCAGCACGAGATAGAATTCGAGCTTGCCGTGATGCAGCAGGCGCGTCACCGCCGCCGAGAAGCGGATGAGCCCGAACATGGCGGCGTCGAAAACCTGATCCGCCGTCCAGCCGAGCCCCGCGCTCAGGCGGCGCAATACAGCGCGAATGGCATGGGCCTGCCGGAAAACCGCGATGCCCAGCAGCCAGGTCAGCGCCGACAGCCAGATCAGTGGGCTGGCAAGATCGACAGCCAGCGTCACGTGGGTTTCGACGGCCTCACCCAGGATCGCCGTCGCGCCCGGCGCCAGCACATCGTGGTTGAGCCAATCGGGCAGGATGCCGGCAACGATGCCGAGCCCACCGAGCAGCACTGGACCAATCAGCATGGCAATCGGCGCCTCATGCGCGGTCTTCGGCGTCGGCACGGCATCGCCAAGGAACGGCTTGATGGCGACGACGAGCGCCACGCCCGCGAGCAGCGCATTGCCGATCACCATGACGGCCAGAACCAGCAGCATCTTCCAGTCGCCACTGACAACCGCCAGGTACATTTCCTCCTTGGCGAAATAGCCGACGGTCAGCGGCAGCCCGACCATGGAGAGCGCCGCGAAAGCGGCGGCAATGAATGTCGCCGGCATCTTGTCGGCGAGCCCACCAAGCGCGGTGATTTCGCGCGTACCGGCCTCATGATCGACAGCGCCGGCCACCATGAACAGCGCGGCCTTGTAGCAGGCATGAGCGACGAAATAGGCGATGACGGCGGCAATGGCGGCCTTGCTGCCAAGCCCAATCAGCAACACGAGCAGGCCAAGCGAAGCAATCGTCGTCTGCGCCAGGATCTGCTTGAGGTCGGTTTCCCGCAGCGCACCAAGCGCCCCCCAGATCAGCGTCACCCCACCGAAGACGACGAGAATTCCCGTCCAGGCCTCAGTGCCGCCCAAGAGCGGTGTCATGCGCGCAAGAAGATAGACGCCAGCCTGCACCATGGTCGCCGAATGAAGAAATGCCGAAACCGGCGTCGGCGCCTCCATGGCATTGGGTAGCCAGAAGTGCAGCGGAAACTGCGCTGACTTGGTGAAAGCGGCACCGACAAAGAGCGCCAGCAGCAAGCCGTAGACGCCGGATTCCACCAGCACACCCTCGAGCCCGCGCATTTCGCTCAATAGCCAGGTTCCCGAGACGTGCTGAGCCAGGATCACCCCGACAAGCAGGCACATGCCACCGATATTGGTGATCACCAGCGCCTGGATCGCACCGCGCCGGGCGGCCTGGCGATTGTGGTCAAAGCCGATCAGCAGGAAGGACGTGATCGAGGTCGCCTCCCAGAACATGAAGAGCGCCAGCATGTTGTCGGCCAGCACCAGCCCCAGCATCGAGCCCATGAAGGCAAGAATGAAGGCCAGGAAACGCCCTTTGTGCGGATGCCCCTTCAGGTAGGCCCCGGAATAGAGGACGATCAGTGTGCCGATGCAGGCAATGGTCAGCGCAAAGATCAGGCTCAGGCCATCGACGAAAAAGGCGAGCGTCAGCCCATAGGACGGCACCCAGCCGATCGCAGCCGAGATCGATCCCCCAGCCAGGACCGGCCCTACCGCGCCGAGCAGCAAAGCAAAAATACCGGCGGGAACGAGGGCAAGGATCCAGCCAGAATAGCGGCCGGCGAGACTGTGTACGAAAGGCGTCAGCAACGCCGCGAGGAAAGGCGCCAGAGCGGCAAGTGCGATGCTGGCATCCACGGACAGCCCCACTCGGCCCCTCCTCCACATTCTTCATCTTTCGGTGAGCGAACCTTACCCATGAGGACCACGAGGACAAGCCAAATCGGACCGCCCCGACCGATAGTGGCAGCTTTTGCAAAGGCTTTTGGGGGTCTGGCAATCCGGGAGCGGGCAGCCTATGTCCTTGTGACCTTCCCGGCGGCCGAAATCGGGCCGCCCGAAAACCCCGCGGAAAGACAATGAGCCAAGCAACGCCTCCCAAAGCCAAGCGCGTGCCCCATAGCCACACCCATCACGGCATTACCCGTGAAGACTCCTGGGCCTGGTTGCGGGCTGAGAACTGGCAGGAAGTGATGCAGAGCCCGGAGACGCTCGATCCAGAGATCCGTGCCTATCTCGACGCCGAAAACAGCTATTACGAAGACCAGTTCGGCAAGCCGACGGCGGAGCTGCAGGACAAGATCTACAAAGAGATCCGCGGACGCATCAAGGAAGACGATTCCGGTGTTCCCTCGCCCGACGGTCCCTGGGCCTACAATTCGCGCATGCTCGAGGGCAAGCAGTACCCGCTGGTCGTCCGCACTCCGCGCAATGGCGGCGAGGAAACCGTGCTGCTCGATTGCAACGTGGAAGCAGGCGATGGCTATTTCGGCTTTGCCGGCGCCGACCACGACATGAGCCACCGCTATCTCGCCTGGGCCGCTGACCGGGCCGGCTCGGAATATTACGACATCGTGGTGCGCGATCTCGAAACCGGTATCGATAGCGCCGAAGTCATCAAGGACACGGCCGGTGGCTATGTCTGGTCCAACGATTCCAGCGCCATCTACTACACCGAATATGACGACAACCACCGCCCCTATCGCGTGCGCCGCCACGATATCGGCACCGACCAGGCGATCGACCCGATCATCTATGAAGAGAGCGATCCCGGCTTCTTCGTCGGAGTGGGCAAGACGCAGAACGACAAGTTCATCATCATCGACGCGCATGATCACCAGACTTCGGAAGTCTACCTGATCGACGCGATCAAGGGCGGCAAGCCGCATGTCGTTTCGCCGCGCCTCACCGACCGCGAATATGACGTCGAAGAGCGCGATGGCCTTCTCTACATCCGCACCAATGCCGACGGCGCCGAGGACTACAAGATCGTCACCGCGCCGCTCGACAATCCGGGCGCCGAGAACTGGACCGACCTCATCGCGCACCAGCCGGGCGTCCTGATCCTCGACACCATCGTCATCAAGAACCATCTGCTGCGTCTCGAACGCCAGGATGGCCTGCCGCGCATCGTCGTGCGTGACCTGACGACCGGCAAGGAAGACACGGTCCGCTTTGCCGAAGAAGCCTATGCCCTCGGCATGTCGGTCGGCTACGAGTTCGATACCACCGTCTTCCGCCTGTCCTATTCCTCGCCCACGACGCCGAACCAGATGTTTGACGTGGACTTGGCAACGGGCGAACGCACCCTGCTGAAAACCCAGGAAGTGCCCTCCGGCCACGACCCCGCGCAGTACGAAACCCGCCGTATCTTTGCCAAGGCGGTCGATGGGGCCGAAGTGCCGGTCACCCTTCTCTATAAGAAGGGCACCAAGCTCGACGGCTCCAACCCGGCCCTGCTCTACGGCTATGGCGCCTATGGCATGTCCATGCCCGCCAGCTTCTCGGTCTCGGTGCTGTCGCTGGTCGATCGCGGCTTTGTTTACGCCATCGCCCATATTCGCGGCGGCATGGACAAGGGCTATGCCTGGTACAAAAACGGCCGACGCGAGTTCAAGACCAATACCTTTGCCGACTTCATCGCCGCCGGTGAGGCACTGATTGCAGGCGGCTACACGCAGAAGGGCAAAATCGTCGCGCAGGGCGGTTCGGCCGGCGGCATGCTGATGGGCGCCATCGCCAATCTCCGTCCCGATCTCTGGGCCGGCGTCATCGCCCAGGTGCCGTTCGTCGATGTGCTCAATACCATGCTCGACGACACGCTGCCGCTCACCCCGCCCGAGTGGCCCGAATGGGGCAATCCCATCACCTCGGCCGAGGACTACAATCGCATCGCGGCCTATGCGCCCTATGAAGCCGTTTCGGCCCAGAACTACCCGCCGATCTTCGCGCTTGCCGGCCTCACCGATCCGCGCGTGACCTACTGGGAACCGGCAAAATGGGTGGCAAAACTCCGGGCAACCACAACGGGGGATGCGCCATTATACCTCAAGACCAATATGGGGGCCGGTCACGCCGGCGCCTCGGGTCGCTTCGATCGTCTCAAGGAGACGGCCCAGTGCTATGCCTTTGCCATAAAGTCGGTCGGATTGGACGGTTAGTTCTCGGCTCGTCATTGTTGCGCCAAGCCAAAGTGCTTATACGTCTTGCCTAATTCCGATTTCGCTTCAGCGTCATCTTTCCAGAAACGGAGGCTACCATGACCACCAAGTTCACCCTGCCGCCCCTGCCCTATGCCTACGACGCCCTGGGCCCCTACATGTCGGCCGAAACGCTCGAGTTCCACCACGACAAGCACCACCAGGCTTACGTCACCAATGGCGAAAAGCTGCTTGAAGGCTCGGGTCTCGAAATCTTGCCGCTCGAAGACATCGTCAAGGAAAGCTTCGGCAAGAATGCTGGCCTCTTCAACAATGCCGGCCAGCACTACAACCACGTCCACTTCTGGAACTGGATGAAGCCCAATGGCGGCGGCAACAAGCTGCCCGCCAAGCTCCAGGCCGCCGTTGATTCCGACCTCGGCGGCTTTGACAAGCTGCGCGCCGACTTCATCGCTGCCGGCACCACCCAGTTCGGTTCGGGCTGGGCCTGGATCTCGGTCAAGAACGGCAAGCTCGAAATCTCGAAGACCGCCAATGGCGAATCTCCGCTGGTCTATGGCGGCAAGCCGATCCTCGGCGTCGACGTGTGGGAACACTCCTATTACATCGACTACCGCAATGCCCGTCCGAAGTACCTCGAAGCCTGGTTCGACAACCTGGTGAACTGGGAACACGTCGAGCTGCTCTTCGACGAAGCCACCGCGTAATTCACCCGCGACGCTTCCCGATCTCTTTCGGATCGGCGTCAAAATTCATGTCCCGTCGGCGCGCCGCGTCGGCGGGACATGTTTTTTTCCAAGATATTCTGAATCTTGGTGGAATCCCCATCTTCAAACACTCGATTGTCCGTGTTAACGATCCATTTACCACCGGGGGGGATGCGTTGACGTCACGGCCGAAAACGGTCGCCATACTGGCCGCCAATACTGCGCTAACTTCTGTGCTGACCATGGTCTTGGCCGGCGATACGCGTCTGCGCGTGCGTCCCTTCGAGAGCGAAGCCGAACTCTTCGCCTATATGCGAATCGCACCTCTCGACATGCTCGTGGTTGATTTCGACCGCGAAGGCCGCCCGGCCTACGAAATGGTCGAAGCCATTCGTCTCGATCCACGCTTTGTCAGCCGCGAGCTGCCGGTCATCGCCCTGACGCGCAGCATCACCCCGCCGATGCGCCACCAAGCCATCAGCGCCGGTATCGATGAAGTGCTGGTCAAGCCTATGTCGCCGCGTCATCTACTGCAGCGGGTCCAGGCGAGGCTGATCAATCGCAGCGTCGTTGGTCTTTTGGGTTCCGGCTATCGTGGCCCGGAGCGTCGCGACCGCGTGCCGCTGCCCAAACCTCAGCAGCATCTGACGCGCCGCTCGACCGACAATGTCGTGCCGCTCTTTCCGGATCGCCGCCGCCCGATGCATCCGGGACTCGAGCCCTAAGGCTTAACCTGCCCCTCTGCACACTGCGGAAACCCGTACGAAGCGCCCGGCTAGCCTATCGCTTCTGCTCGAGCACCCAGCTGACCTTGTTCCACAGATCCTCGACGGAATCGGCGAACTGTACATTGCGGTCATAGCCGGCCACCGAGTGCGACAGCACGTCACCGGCAAAGCCCTTCACCACTTCAAAGGCGCGGTGCCGGTTGAGCATGACGACGGGCTTACTCCGCCCACGCGTCGACGCCCAGCTGCCGAACAGTGCCGAGGCCGAAGCCAGCGAGCCCGGCAGGACCACCAGCACATCGGCCTCATCGGCGAGCAGAGCCTGGCGCGCCGCGCGATCGGCGACCACACGCACTGGCACGCCGGATAGGGTCGGGGGCAGCGCCACTTCCTCGTCCGCCAGCACCGAGACCGCGCCGCCCGCCGTCCGCGCCGCCGTCATCAGTGGCAGCGGGCCGACGCCCTGCTCCCAAAGGCAGAGCAGTTCCGCGCCGCGCCGGGCAAAGTGGTTGCCGGTCTGGGTCATCAGGCTCGCCCGTTCGGGATCTCCCGGCCCCTTATCCGAGGCGAAAATACCGATCACAGCCATGCTTATCTGCCCTTCAGGCTGCCGAGAATGCCACGCACGATGGCATTGCCCAGCCGGTTCGCCACGGTGCGGGCAAACGAGTTCATCGCTGCCTCTGCCGGCGTCTGCCGACTCGAGGTCCGGCGGGGCTGGCTGGCGCGCTCATCGCGGGCCTGCCGTTCGGCCGCCACGCGGTCAGCCTCTTCGCCCTTGGCGCGCTGATCTGCCAGCTGCCGGTCTCGCGCCCGGCGTTCGAGAATTTCAAAAGCCGATTCACGGTCGATGACGGTGTCATAGAGCCCACCCACCGGCGATTGCGCGATAACGGCGTCGCGCTCTGCGGCATTGAGCGGCCCCACCTGGGCCGAGGGCGGCCTGATCAGCGTACGCCCGACCATGGAGGGAATGCCCTTGTCTTCGAGCACCGAGACTAACGCCTCACCAATGCCGAGCTGGGTAATGACTGCTTCGGTCGAGAAGGCGGGGTTGGGGCGGAAGGTTTCCGCCGCCACTTTCACAGCCTTCTGCTCGCGCGGCGTATAGGCGCGCAGCGCGTGCTGCACACGATTGGAGAGCTGGGCCAGCACCGATTCCGGAATGTCGATCGGGTTCTGCGTCACGAAATAGACGCCGACCCCCTTGGAGCGGATCAGCTTTACGACCTGCTCCACCTTGTCGATCAGCGCCTTGGGCGCATCGTCAAACAAGAGATGCGCTTCGTCGAAGAAGAACACCATCTTCGGCTTATCCGGGTCGCCGACTTCGGGCAGTTGTTCGAAGAGTTCCGACAGGAGCCAAAGCAGGAACGTCGAATAGAGCCGCGGCGATTTCATCAACTGGTCGGCGGCAAGGATCGAGATGAAGCCGCGCCCATCGCTGTCGATGCGCATCAGGTCGGCGATCTCAAGCGCCCGCTCGCCGAAGAAATTGTCGGCGCCCTGCTGCTCAAGCACCAGCAGCGCACGCTGGATGCTGCCGATGGAGGCGGTCGTCACATTGCCATAGCGCCCCGAAATCTCCTTGGAGCGCTCCTGGATATTGACCAGCATGGAGCGCAGGTCCTTGAGGTCGAGCAGCAGCAGGCCTTCCTCGTCGGCAACGCGGAAGGCGATGTTGAGCACGCCTTCCTGGGTGTCATTGAGGTCGAGGATGCGGCTCAGCAGCACCGGGCCCATTTCCGAGATCGTGGCGCGGACCGGGTGGCCCTGCTTGCCGAACAGATCCCAGAAGATCACCGGGAAGGAATCATTGGTGTAATCGGTAAAGCCGATGTCTTCGGCGCGCTTGGTCTGCCATTCCTGGATCGGCTGGCCCTTG
>NZ_JAFKHD010000404.1:8660-23313 GCF_017307565.1 Devosia sp. | reverse complement strand
TCACCCGTTCCCAGGCCGGCGCCCGCAAGCTCGAGGCGGCCGGTGCGGTGGCGCACTTCGGCGATATCACTGATCTCGATAGCCTGCGTCAGGGCGCCGAGGCCTGCGACGGCGTCATTCACACCGCTTTCGACCACAACTTCGCTCAGTTTGCCGAAAACTGCCAGAAGGATGCCCGGGCCATCGAAGCTCTTGGCGCCCCCTTGCAAGGTTCCGCGCGTCCGCTGGTTTTCGCATCGAGTACCGCAATGGGCACCCCGCAGCCGAACGGGCCCGCGCGGGAAGACAGTTTCAATAATCTCAGCCCCAATCCCCGCGTAGCCTCCGAACGCGCGGGCAATGCCCTGCTTGAGCGTGGGGTGAACGTGTCGGTGGTCCGGCTGTCCCAGATTCACAATACGCACAAGCAGGGGCTCGTCACCGATGTGATCGACCTCGCCTGGCACAAGGGTGTGTCCGGCTTTGTCGAAAGCGGCGAAAATCCCTGGTCCGCAACCCATCTCGATGACGCCGCAAGGCTTTTCCGTCTGGCCCTGGAGAAGGCGCATTGCGGCGCGCGCTATCACGCTACCGACGAGGGCGCGATCAAGTTCCGTGACATCGCCGCTGCGATCGGGACCTATCTTGGCGTGCCCACCATCTCCGTTCCACAAAGCGAGAGCGCAGCCCATTTCGGCTGGCTCGCCGCATTCGTTGGCAAGGATATGTCGGCTATCAGCAATGAAACACGAGCCTCGCTTGGCTGGGCTCCCAAGGGGCCGGGATTGTTAGCCGACATCGCCAATATGCGGATCAAGGCCTGACCCGTCCGAACCATTCCCGCCGGGACACACAGAATGTTCCGGAGCTGCGCGCCCTCTTCGACGAAAGAGTGACTATCAGCTGGAAATGGGCGCCCGCGCCCAATTCCAGAAGGCCCTCCGCAAGTCACGGAGGAACGCCGCCGGCCTCGAATCTTCGTGGTGGATGCACGAGCGTCACCAGCACCACAGAGATCAACATCAGCAGGCACCACGAGCCGAGTTTTTCAAAGCTCACCATGGACCAGCCGCTCTCCTGGCCCGGATAAATCCAGGCACGGCTCCAGGTGCCGATGTTTTCAGCGATCCAGATGAAGAGCGCGACGAGCAGGAAGGCCAGCAGCATCGGCATGGAATGGCCGAAGCGGAAGACGCGATAGTGCATGAAACTGCGGCCGTAGAGCAGAACCACGCCACCGAAGAGCCACCAGCGAAAATCGTAAAAGTAGTGATGAGTGAAGAAGTTGGCATAGATGCCGGCAGCGAGGAGCACCGTCAGCCAGATCGGCGGATAGCGGGTGAAGGTGATGTCGAAAATGCGCTGGATGCGGGCCATGTAGGAGCCGACGCAGGCATACATGAAGCCTGAGAACAGCGGCACGCCGGCAATGCGGAAGAGCGCATCGTCGGGATAGACCCAGGAGCCCGCGGCGGTCTTGAAGATCTCCATCAAGGTGCCGACCACGTGGAAGATCAGGATGACGCGCGCCTCATCGAGCGTTTCCAAGCGAAAGAGGATCATACCGGCCTGGATGAGCAGCGCCGCCACGAACCAAAAATCGTAGCGGTTGATGCCGAGCTCCGGCCACCAGAGGCGGGTGAGGATGATCATGCCCAGCATGAGGCCGCCAAACAGGCAGGCCCAGGCCTGTTTCAGCCCGAAGACCAGGAACTCGATAAGGCCATCGGCCAGGGGGCCGCGCGGCAGCCGCGCAAGGACGAGATGCGCCGCAGCATCGATCCTGGCTTCCACACTCGTGAAGTGAATGGCCCCCTCCTGCCCTTGCCCCGGCTCACCGCACTGGTTATGCCCTGTTGAAATGCGCCGAATTGTGGCGCCGGCACGTGCTGGAACGGAGAAGCCATTTGGCCAGACGCCACCCGACCTCGCTGCGCACGTCCAAGGAGGACGTTGATTCCGCCAAGAAGGCACCGCAGACCGCGCAGACCGACAATCCCGCCTATCGACTGGCCTTTGCCGACGACGACTTCATGACGTCGGAAGATACGCGCGGCGTCCGCTTTCAGCTCGAATATCTCAAGACCGAATTCCGGTTGCGCGAGCGCGGCATCAAGTCGACCGTGGTGCTCTTTGGCGGCGCGCGCATTCCCGAGCCGGGCAAGCCCGCCTGGGCGGCCAAGAATGAGGTGCAGAAGCGTAATCTCGAAGCCGCCTCGCGCTATTACGAAGAAGCGCGCCGCTTTGCCCAATTGGCGAGCCAGACCTCGGCGGCGAGCCAGTTTACCGAATTCGTCGTCGTCACCGGCGGCGGCCCGGGCGTGATGGAAGCGGGCAATCGCGGCGCCGCCGACATGGGCGCGCCCTCGATCGGGCTCAATATCGTCCTGCCGCATGAACAGGCGCCCAATCTCTATGTGACGCCAGACCTGTCGTTCAACTTCCACTATTTCGCGACGCGCAAGATCCACTTCCTGCTGCGGGCCAAGGCGGTCGCCGTCTTCCCCGGCGGTTTCGGCACGCTCGACGAATTCTTCGAGACGCTGACCCTGATCCAGACCGGGCGCATGGACAGCATTCCGCTGGTGCTTTTCGGCAAGCAGTTCTGGGACAAGGTGATCAATCTCGAAGCGCTGGCCGAAGCCGGCACGATTTCGCCCACCGACCCCGACCTCTTCTCCATCGTCGACACGGCGGAGGAAGGCTGGGAGGTTGTGCGCAAATTCTACAACCTGCCCAAGACCGAAGAGCCGGACTGGCTCGGCGGCTAGAGTTGGTCGTCCCACCCACCGGCCCGACACCTCCCCCTTGATGGGGGAGGCCGGGTGGGGGTACAGAAAGGACAATATTCCTTCAGCTCGTCAGGACGATGCGCATGAGATCGGCGGTGTTCCTCGCGCCGAGCTTTTCCATGACGCGGGCGCGGTGCACTTCGATGGTGCGGGGTGAAATCCCCAGTTTCCGCCCGGCCTCCTTGTTCGACTGACCATTGGTGATCAGCTGCAGCACCTCGCGTTCGCGCGGGGTCAATTGGGAAAAGCCACGCACTTCGACTGGCCGCCGGCCGCCCTGCATGGCGCCCAGATGCACGTCGCGCCGCAGCGCATCGCGGACGATGCCGAGCAGGTGTTCGCTATCGATGGGTTTGGAAACCACATCGGTGGCGCCCAGTTTCATGGCCGTTACTGCCGCTTCGAGCTGCGGGGAATTGGCCAGCATGACCACTGGCGTGCCGGTATGCATGGTCTTTATGCGCCGCAGGAGCGGCAGCCCACTGTCCTGCCCGATCGCCAGGTTGATCACCGCGACATCAATGCGCCGCCGCTCCATCGAGACCAGAAAATGCCCCGCTTCGAGCGAGAACATGGTCTGAAACCCTTCGAGGCGGAACAGCACGCTCAGCCCCTCGCAGATAGCGGGATCGTCGTCGACGATATGGATCAGGCGGTCCCGGTTCAGAAATGAATGATAGTAAGTGTCGTCGCTCATCGTGCCCAAAGCCCCTTTGGCAAGGTTCGCATTACCTCCGGGCCGGAGCCGCATGACGGGGAAGAAAACGCCTCCACCGCCCTCCGTCCCAACTATCCCGGTAGTTTGCTCTAAGTGGTCATGCCGTCCGATAGGTAGATTCCGTAAGCCCTACTACGCATGATTTAGGTATATTTGCCTATTTTATTGCCGTCAAGCGATCATATTCCTAGTCTGTAGATGCAAAAAAGCCGGCTGCGATGAGCCGGCTTCTTCGGGGACAGGCGAAATCAGGCGCGCGGATTGGCGCGCAGAGCGTCACGAATCTCGGTCAGCAGCACTTCTTCCTTGCTCGGGGCCGGGGTGGTTTCCACCGGCTCCTTCGCCGCTTCGCGCTTGAGGCTGTTGATGCCCTTGACGACAAGGAACAGCACGAAGGCGATGATGGTGAACTTCACCACCGCATTGATGAACAGGCCGACATTGAGCGTGGCGACGCCGGCAGCCTTGGCGGCAGCGATGGAGGGTACGGGCACGTTGCTGGGATTAGAGAGGACGACGAAGAGATTGGAAAAATCGATGCCACCGATGATGAGACCGATCAGGGGCATAAAGATGTCATCCACGATGGACGACACAATGGCACCAAAGGCAGCACCGATGATCACACCGATGGCGAGATCGATCATGTTTCCCTTGATGGCGAAATCACGAAATTCCTTAAAGACACTCATGGGCTCGACCCTCTGCAACCTAGGTTGAACCTCCGCCATGCGTTAACGGAGGGATAACCAACATTTCCGACCTTGGACCAATTTGCAATGGTCCCTCAGTTGAACTTGCACACCCGGCGCGAGGGGTCGATAAGCGGACAACCAAATGATGGGTTCTCGCTCGACCGATGGCGCTTTCCACTGCTGACAGCTCGCACAGCCTCCGGCTGGCCATCGACTACCTGCCGCAGGGCATTGCCGTGTTCGATGCCGGCCTGCGACTCGTCGTGTCGAACCGCCGCTACAACCTGCTGCTGGCCCTGCCCGAGGACTTGATCCGGGAGGGTTCCGCCCTTTTCGATATCGCACTGTTCCTCGCCGAGCGCGGCGATCTCGGCCCGGGCGATCCAGCCCGGCTCGCCATCGAGCGGATCAACCTGCTGACCGAAGCGCCGATCACCGTGACCCAGCGGCTCGGCAATGCCGGACAATCGCTGGAATTCCATTCGAGCCGCCTGCCCGATGGCGGCCTCGTCATCAGCTTTTCCGACGTGACGGCGCGGGTAAAGGCCGAGCACGAGCTCGAGCGCGTCAATCTCTCGCTCGAAGGCCGGGTGGAAGAGCGGACTGCGGACCTGACCCGCGTCAATGCCGAGCTCGAAGTGGCGCGCGCCAAGGCGGATGCCGCCAATCACGACAAGACGCGCTTCCTGGCTGCTGCCAGCCACGACCTGCTGCAGCCGCTCAATGCGGCGCGGCTCTATACCTCGACGCTGATCGAGCGGGCCAAATCCACCGCCTTTGCCGAACTTGCGACCTCGATCGAGGCGTCGCTGACGGCCGTCGAAGAGATCATGTCGGCGCTGCTCGATATTTCGCGCATCGATAGCGGCGCGCTAAAACCTGCGCCCGCCCCCGTTGCGGCGCAGGATCTGTTGCGGAAAGCCGAGGTGGAGTTCGCTCCCCTCGCCCGCGAGCACAATGTGTCGCTGCGTATCGTGCCGACCACGGCAACGGTGATGGCCGACCGTTCGCTGGTTGGGCGCATCGTGCAGAACCTAGTTTCCAACGCCATCAAATATACCCCGGCGGGCGGCAAGGTGCTGGTGGGGCTGCGGCGGCGCGGCAACCGGCTGCGGCTCGATGTGGTCGATACCGGTATCGGTTTCAATCGCGACCAGCACCGGCTGGTCTTTGCTGAATTTTCGCGGCTCGACCGGGCGGCGCGCATGGCGCAGGGTCTCGGCCTCGGGCTCTCCATCGTGCAGCGCCTCGTGACCGCCATGGACCTGACGCTGGAACTCGACAGCCGCGAGGGGCGCGGGTCGCGCTTCTCACTCTATCTGCCGATCCTGCGCAATGCCCGCGTAGCTTCAGACGATCGCCGCCCCATGTCCGAGAGCAATGTCGGCACGCTCAATCTCAAGGTGCTGTGCGTCGACAATGAAAAGGCCATTCTTGAGGCCATGCAGGGCCTGCTGGAGCATTGGGGCTGCGATGTACGCGTTGCCCTCTCACTCAAGCAGATCGACCGCGAGCGGCTGCTGGAAGGCTGGTATCCCGATCTCGTGTTGATGGACTATCACCTAGACCAGACCTCAGGGCTCGATGCCATCGAGTGGCTCCGGCATAATCTCGGCGGACATCTGCCGGCGGCGCTGGTGACGGCCGATCGGAGCCCGGCGGTGCGAGCACTGGCGGAAGATCGCGGCATTCTGGTCGTGACCAAGCCGGTCAAGCCGGCCGCCCTGCGCGCCACCATCAGCGGACTGGCCAATCAATCGGTGCGCAGCACGCGGGCGGGGTAGAGCCCGCGGGCCCAGGCAAAAAGGCCGGCGCCGCGGAGCGGCACCGACCGATGCAGTATGACTTGGGCTAAAATGCTTGGGCTTGTCTAAGGCTCAGGTACTGAAATCACTGCGCCCCTCAGGGCTAAATCCAGTAGGGCGTCACGCCGTAATAGTCGTAGACGCGGCGACCGTTTTCCTCGGTCCAGTATTCGCCATCTTCCCGCTCGTAGCGCGGCGCGCCTTCGAGCTGCGCCTTGGTCACATCGACACGATAGCCGCCAAGGGATTCGTCATAGTTCAGTTTCGACCAGGGCAGCGGATAGTGGTCATTGCCCATGCCGAGGAAACCGCCGAAGCTCAGCACGGCATAGGACACCTTGCCCGAGCGCTTTTCGACGAGGATGCGTTCGATCGAGCCGATATGCTCGCCCATGGGATCGTAGACCTTGGTGCCTTCCACCTTGTCCGAGGCGATCAGGTCATGGGTTTCCTTGATGTCGGCGTCAGCCTTGCGAAGATCATCATAGGCCATTGTCGGTCCTCCTTGGTTTTGAGTGACTGACCAACGTGGCCTGGAGCGCTACAGTTGCCTTGCAGGGAGAAAAGTGATCAGGCCACGAGCCGTGGCTGAGAGCCCGGGCGCGGCCCCCGATCCGACAGAAAACGCCCGAAAGCGATGCAGTCGAGGGGGCGGGAAATATAGTAGCCCTGCGCAAAATCGACCTTGCCCTCGGCCTTGAGCGCCGCCAACCGCGCCGATGTTTCGACACCTTCGACAACGACCTTGCGACCGGTGTCCTGAACCATGTCGATCGCATGATCGAGCATGCGCGACATGACGGAATCATCTGGCGCCATGGCAAAGCTGCGGTCGAGCTTGACGCCATCGACGGAGAGCCCTGCCAGAGTATGCATGGAGGAGTAGCCCGCCCCGAAATCGTCGATGTAAACCTGGACGCCCGCCGCTCGCAGGTGTTCGATTTCAACCTGGGCGCGATCGAGATCAAGCGCTCCGGTTTCAACGATCTCGATGGAAAGATCAAAGCGCGAGGCTGACCCGAGAAAAGGCGCAAAAACTTCGAGAAGCTCGGCCGCGTCGAGGTCCCTCGGGAAGATATTGAAATTGACCTGCAGGCGCCGGCCCAGGGGCACGAGCGGCAGCAGTTCGGCATGGGCGCGCGTCGCGACAAGGCGCGTAAAGGCTCTGGTGAAACCGTGAGCTTCCACGATGGGGATGAAGCGATCCGGATAGATCAGCGTGCCATCGACATCGCGCCAGCGCGCCAGCACTTCGCAGCCGGTGACAAGGTCACTATCGAGCTTGAGCAGGGGCTGGTAGGCGCAGACGATGCCACGGGACTGGAAACGGCGCAGAAAGCGCTGCTCAAACGACCAGCGACGCGCCAGAACCTCGTAGATCTTGGCTGAGAGCCAGGCTGCCACGATGCCGCACACAATGAAACATAGCCCGGCAACGGCACCTCCGAGCGCCAGCAGATGCCCCCAGGTGGCGCGGGCGGCAAGACAATGTGGACCTGCCGGATCGCAACGAACAGTAGTGATGGCGCCATCGCGCAAGCCAAGCAGGCCCTCCGGTTCGGCCAGGCTCGAGGCATAAAGGCCGGGCTCGCCCGAGGTGTGCCACCAGCGCCCGTTCCGCGCCTGCAGCACCACTTCAAACTCCAGCCACTTGGAGGCGATGGGTCCAATCGGGGTCATTCGTACCAGCACGCCGTTATTGCCCCACACGGCAAATGCCCCCTTGAGACCACCAAGCCCAAGTTCCTCGAGGCTGCGGCTGAGCCAGAGCGTCACGCTGAAGCCGCCTTCCGCGGGAATGTCGGGCGCACCCAGATCAATGGGCTTGGGCAGCAGGCCGCTATTGGCTGTACAAATGATCTTGCCGTTCTCGAAGAAGAACAGCTCATTCATCCCTTCGGCAAGGAACGCCACGCGCCGTTGCTGGGCCGCATATTGGGCCGAACAGGGGGGCGCAGTCAGTTCGCGCTCCATGGTATCGAGCGTATTGAGAACAGCGCCGCGTATCCGGGTATAGGTCTCGAGGACCCGCGCGGCCTCGGCGTCCATACTGACGCGCAACTCGCGGTGAACGAACCAGGCGCTAGCTGCAAGCAGAGCGAGAAAGCAGACCACCCAGAGAGCAAGCTTCACCTTGCTCTGGTGCCGTGTCGAGATGAGAAACGATACCAATCCGCTCATCCGCGTCTCCCCGGCGGGATGATGCGTATCTACTTCTCAAGGCCGCGTTAATTGCATTGCACCGCATTTTAACGACCATGGAACTGGGGTGTGGCCGCCAGCATTTTCCCTTCTGTACTGCTTCGTCATGAAGAGGAGGAAGAAATGGCTTTAGGCCTTGAAGGACAACTGGCTGGCCGGGGCAACCTGACGCCAATGCAGATTGCCCAGAACAGCCTCTTCACCGCGCGCGAAAAACTCGACCTGCTCGGCCAGATGCGGGCAGACGCCGCAGGCGCCGAGGCTGAGGGCGACGCCTTCGGCTTTTCATCGGCAGAAATAGCCGCCGCCATCGCCCATGTGCGGCGGGGTGTCGAAGACGGGGGCCGCAGCAAGACCGTATTCAAGGGAGGTTCGTAATGGTCATGGACAATGACAAGCCGGCGCCCAGCGTCGCCAAGGTCGACTTTCTCGTCGACGAAAACGGCTCGAAGATCGAAGTACCTGCAGATTCGGACCTGAGGCCGACCGGGGATGTCGAGGCGGCAATGGGCGCAACGAGCCCATCGAACTGGTGGCTCTATGGCGTTCTGGCGCTGGCCATCGTAGCCGCGATCGTGCTCGCCATGCAGATTTTTTCGGGCGCGCCGGGCTCCGATGTGCTGCCGGGCACCCCGACCGCAGAACCGGTAACCCAGGCGCCGGCCCAATAAAAAACGCGGCCCCGAAGGGCCGCGTCATTGCAACTTGCGACGGGCTTAGCCGCGGATCGGCGAAATCTGGATTTCGACGCGACGGTTCTGTGCGCGGCCGGCTTCGCTGCCATTGGAAGCGATCGGGCTCGAAGCGCCCTTGCCCTCGATGTAGAAGCGGCGCTGATCGATACCCTGGCTGGAGAGGATCGTTGCGACCGAAACGGCGCGACGCTGGCTGAGTTCGAGATTGTGGCCGGCACTGCCGGTGGAGTCGGTGTGGCCGTACACGTCGACGATCGACTTGTTGTACTTCTTGAGCACGAGCGCGACCGAAACCAGGGTCTGGTTGAACTGCGGCTGCACGGTCGCGGAATCGGTGGAGAAGGTGATGTTGGACGGCATGTTGAGGATGATCTGGTCGCCAACACGGGTCACCGAGACGCCGGTGCCCTGGAGCTGGGCGCGCAGCTCGGCTTCCTGCTGGTCCATGTAGCTGCCAATGGCCGCGCCGCTGAGGCCGCCGACGCCGGCACCGATCAGCGCGCCGACGCGCGGATCGCCGCCAACTGCCGCACCGACGATAGCGCCGGCAATGGCGCCGCCACCGGCACCGAGCAGGGTGCCACCAGCGGTGTTCGAAATCTGCGACTGGCCAGTATAGGGATTGGTGGTGGTGCAGGCGGAGAGCGCCAGCGTGGCGGCAAGAGCGACGAGAACCTTGGTCTTCATATTGTCCCCCGAAGGAATCTGAAATGTGGCCTTGAGTGAGCTTTGATTACGGCAGGAGCGTGATGAGGGGAAGAGCCTGAATAGAAGATGAATAGGCGTGCGAATATTGCGATCAGGCCGTCGGGCGCCTCAATCATCATAGAGTTGCCGGACAACGGCTCTGGTCTTCTGCGGATCGACGAGCAACGGGGTCAGGTCGCTGATCTGGTCTATGGCCCCGACAACGGGCAGAGCGGCCAGTGCGGGATCGACTATGGCGCCCATAGCCGCGGCCACGGCATCGTCGGCATTTATGGTCACGAAGGGCCGTTCGAAGTAGGGCCCGATGACGGGGTCGAAGGGGGCAATATCGCGCGACTTCTGCCATTGCGCGACGACCAGATAGGCCGCCGCCAGCGCCTCGCCGCGCGGCTGCCAGGACGTGGCGCCAAGAGCGGCTTCAAGATGCGGGGTGAGGAGAGGTGCAATCGCCAGGCGCGAAAAGCCGCTGCCGAACCATTTGGGATAGGGCGCATAACGCCGTTCCAGTAAGAACCCCATGGCCATGACGTCCCGGCTGAGGCGCGCGGCAATGACGCGCGAGCCGAGATCGTCGCCGGCCTGGCCGGCACGCCCGACAAAGGCCTGTTCCTCGGCGATGCGGCACCACTGGCAGGCGATCTTGTAGAGCCAGACATCGCGCGGGAAATAGGCCAGCGCTGCACGCAGCGTTTCGAGCCGTCCGCCATCATCGCGAAAAACGGCGCCGGCGGTGAAGGCGAGAAGGCTCTGTTCGGGCAGGCCCAGCCAATCGAGCGTGGTGAGACTTTCAAGAGAGCGCAGACCGGTATGGGCTTCGAGCCGCCCCTCATAGGTATGAAATTCGAGCCCATGCGTAATGGCGCCCATGGCATCGGCACCACTGGCGGCGGGATGAGGGCGACCGCGCCAGCCGGCGGGCTCGCCGAGGAAGGTTTCGGGCACGACGGTATCGAAATCGGCCAACAGACGCCGGGCATGAGCGGCGAAATCACCCTCGCTCAAATAGACATGCACCCGCGGCCCCCAATTGTGGTCCTTGGACGTCTCGTCATCGAAGCCGAGCAGCTCCGAGCCATAGCCGATCAGCGCGGCAGAATGCTGCAAGTCCGGCGCCACCCGCGAAAGCCAGGGCGCGACAACGTCGCCATAAAAGCGGCGGGAGAGTTCAATGCCCTGCATCCGTTCCCCTTAGTGTAGCCGCTCCACCGAGGGCATCATCTTGTGCGGGGCGACATCGCGGGCTTCCACCTCGTCGAGCAGGCGCGAGATCTTTTCGACATTGGCGATATGGCGCTGTTCCATGGAGAAATTGAGCGTCACGTAATCGCGGCCGGGGCAGAAGGTGCAGATGTTCACCGCCGCGTGCCAGGCGCCGCAATAAAGTGGTTCGACCAGGCCATGGGTCATCGGCCCATAGGTGCGGTGCGGCGGGACCAGAGTAAGAACGATGTGCATGCCGCCGTTGAAGCGCCAGAAGCGTTTGTTGGGCAGGCCCGGAAACACCCGGTTGAGGGCGCGCATGGCCCGGAACATGGACATGATCACCACCTGGAAGGAGGTGATGTCCTTCTGCTCGATGCCGGCCACGGTGTCGTCAACGGCGCGGACATATTCGACGAAATCGTCCATCACTCTGAACTTGGCCTCAAGCGCGCGGACGCGGAAGAAGTCGTCGTCGGTGTTGTTCCGCTTGGTGTCGAGCATGGTGTAAGCCGCGCCGATCACCTTCTTGCTCATGTGCTTTTCGGCGCCCTCGCCATTGAGCGCATGGGTGACGAGCGCGAACATCAGCGAGCGCTGGCGCACGCCGAGCTTGTTGGCGAGAAGCCGCAGCCGGTGCCGCTCGACAGCGAGCGTCGTAAAACCCCAGGGCTGTTCCTTGGGCGCGAAAACATTGGCGAGCACGAGATAGATGAGGGCGGTGAGCCCGCCGCGCAGCGCACTCGTCGCCCGGTCGATCCAGGGCAGCTTGTTGGACTTGTCGGACTGGACGCCGTGGCCGGCCGAGGCGGAGCGCGTCAGGAGCGCCGAGTCCGAGCCTTCGAGGAGGGCATGGCTCGAGCGGACCTGCAGGATCGCCGCGCGACCCTCGGCATCCGGTCCGTCGCGCCGCACGGCGGCCATGACGCGAAAGAGCGGCAGGTCATTGCGCTCAAAAATGTCGGTCGACTTGCTCAGCCACTTGTCGGGATAGCCGTCGAATTCATCGACCACCTCAACCGAGGTGATGGCATCAAGCATGTGCTTGGGGAAGGGCTGGCCGGGCTCGGCGCCGACAAAGCCATGGGTCAGCTGGGGCGCGAGCGCCACCATTTAGGCGACCATATTGCAAAGCGCGTCCTTGTCGTAGCTCTGGGTCGAGAAGGCGGTAAAGAAGACCGTGTCCTGACCCTGATAGAGAAACCACTGGAAATCGGTGAACAGGGCCTGCGGATGGCGCTTCACCGCCGCCGTGGCCAAGGCCAGCGCATCGGCGTGCTGGCCTGCAAAAGAAGTCGACGAAAAGCTTTTCACTTAACACCCCCTCATGCCGTATCCCCCCGGCATGTCGATCTAAGCGCACTCTTCCAGCTCCGGCAATAAGGTGGGAGGCCGCCGGTTAATGCGCGCCGGACCAAAACACGCAATTTGTGCGCTCTGTGACATTGTTCCTTCCACTTCGCCCCGTTCAAACAGACGGGACGAAGCGCGCGATGAGCAGTTGCGGATCGAGACGGATACTTTAGAATAGTTCTTGAAAAACGCAGCGGAGACTCACCCGCCCGCGCGTCGAATTGACCTATGTCAAAGCGGTCGCACGCCCCATAGATAGGGTGCGATGCAGCCACGTTGGCATTCCTGCCAATCCCCTGGCAGGCGCAAAGGAACGGCCCCATGAATTATCGCGGTATCTTCGAGGATGCAGTGGACGCGCTGCGGGCGGAAAAGCGCTATCGCGTTTTTGCCGATCTCGAACGTGTGGCGGGGCGCTTCCCCAAGGCCATCTACCGCGACGATGCCGACAATGCCCGCGAGATCACCATCTGGTGCTCCAACGACTATCTGGGCATGGGCCAGCACGAAAAGGTCGTGAAGGCCATGCAGGAAACCGCCGGCTCCATGGGCGTCGGCGCCGGTGGCACGCGCAATATTTCGGGCACCAACCGCCCGCTGGTCGAGCTTGAGCGTTCGCTCGCGGACCTGCACCGCAAGGAAGGCGCCCTGGTCTTCACCTCGGGTTTCGTCTCCAACGAAGCCGCAATCTCGACAATTGCGCGGCTCCTGCCCGAATGCATCATTTTCTCGGACCAGCTCAACCACGCCTCGATGATCCAGGGCGTGCGCCAGTCGGGCATGGAAAAGAAGATTTTCCGGCACAATGACGTTGCCCATCTGCGCGAACTGCTGAGCCAGGTCGATCGCAAGCGGCCCAAACTGATCGCCTTTGAATCGGTCTATTCGATGGATGGCGATGTCGCCCCCATCAAGGAAATCTGCGATCTCGCCGAAGAGTTCGGCGCGCTGACCTATATCGACGAAGTCCATGCCGTTGGCATGTACGGCCCGCGCGGCGGCGGCATTGCCGAGCGCGAAGGCCTGATGGACCGCATCGACGTCATCGAAGGCACGCTAGCCAAGGGTTTTGGCGTCATGGGCGGCTATATCGCCGCCAACAAGGCGATCATCGACGCCGTGCGCTCCTATGCGCCCGAATTCATCTTCACTACCGCCCTGCCCCCGGCCCTCTGCGCCGCCGCCCGCGCCTCCATTGAGCACCTCAAGGGCAATGGTCACGAGCGCATGATGCACCAGCGCCAGGCGCGCCTGACCAAGGCGATCCTTGCCGATGCCGGCCTGCCGGTCATGGAAACCGCCACCCATATCGTGCCGCTGATCGTGGGCGATGCCCGCGCCGTCAAGGCCGCCAGCGACCTGCTGCTCGACAAGCACAATATCTACATCCAGCCGATCAACTACCCGACGGTTCCCAAGGGCACCGAGCGCCTGCGCATCACGCCCACCCCGCTCCACACCGACGAGATGATCTTCGAACTGCGCCACGCGCTGGTCAGTGTCTGGACGAGCCTCGAACTGCCGCGCGAAAAGGCCAATGCTGCGATTACGGCGAGCAAGCTGACCTCGGGCGACCTGACGCTGCCAAGCCTCGGCGGTTGATTTTGGTCGTTTGACCCTTTTCGCAAACACGGCGTCATCCCCGCGAAAGCGGGGATCTCTGTTTTGGGCCGGCACTCCTGCATTCGCGCGGTGTTCAACTGGGTTGGGCGCTTGCCGGCACCCCCACGCGCCGCCCCCTTGACCAAAATCCCTCGCCGCGGCAAATATTTCTGATGATGCATCCCATGCCCAACCTCCGACGTTGTGCCTACCAGTCCCATGGGGACGGGGGCGTGTCGGCTGGGCGACGACGGGACTGAGGTTTATCCAGCCGTCATTCGACTCATGCATACCTGCCGCCGCCCGGTTGGCAGGTTTTTTGTTTTCGGATCAGTGATGCCTCCTCATTTCGTTGCCTTCAGAACGGCCACCGCGGCAGACGTTCCCTCCATCCGCGCGCTGGTACGCGCCGCCTATGCAAAGTGGACGCCCATTATCGGTCGCGAGCCGCGCCCCATGCTGGCCGACTATGCCGAGGCCATCCACGACTTCCGCTTCGACCTTCTCACCGTCGACGGGCAGATCGCGGGCGTGCTGCAGACCTGCCTTTGCGCCGACCATCTCTGGATCGAGAACCTTGCCGTGCACCCGCACCACCAGCGGCGCGGACATGGCCAGGCGCTGCTGGTGCTGGCCGAACAGCTGGCGCGCCATGCCGGGCTGGGTGCGCTGCGCCTCCTCACCAATGCCGCCTTTACCAGCAATGTCGCGCTCTACCAGAAGCTCGGCTACGACATCGAGCAGAGCGAAGCCTTCATGGGCGGCACGACGCTTTACATGTCGCGTCAGCTCACCCCTGCCGCTCCCATTCGCCCAGCGCATAGCTGGAATAACGAGAGCCGCACTACCGCTTAAGGTCAGGAAGCCTCATCTAGGGGTCATGGAAGTGAGCCGGGATTGTCCC
>NZ_JAFKHD010000404.1:0-8631 GCF_017307565.1 Devosia sp. | reverse complement strand
ATTGTCCCGGGTCCGACAGTGGAGACAGCCATGAGCACCCCGCGCAAGAACAAGTTCTTTGCGACCCTCGACACCTTCGTCACCGTTTTCGGCAGCGCCGCAGCGGTTTCGGCAGCAGTTGAGGCCGGCCGTGCGCCCAAGGCCAAGCACCTGTCGGCTCTCGGTATTGAGCCCAGCGCTTTCCGCTCGATCGGCCGATAACAGCCGCGTGGATCGCGATCCCTCCCCGGCGCCTTGCCTCGCAAGACGCCGAGCTGTCCGCAGCGCTTAGCGCCGACACAAAAGCCCGGATGCCAGTTCCCTCCCTGGCAGCCGGGCTTTTTCTATTTTTGGGCTTTTTGGCCATGCGCGGGCTGCATGACGGACGCCGATCTCCAGTTTGTCGTCATTGCCGGGCTTGCCCCGGCAATCCATCCCGCCTCCATCAGCCATTCTTGCCGGTGGTGACGATGGTGGGTGGAGCGATGACGAACCTCAGTCCTCGTCGCTTGCCAGCTGCCCGAGCACCGCACCCTTGCCACGCATGCGCATGATGATGGGCAGGCCCACGGCGATGATCGCAACGGCGTAGAGCACCAGCGAGATCGGCGAGTGGAACAGGATCTGCGGGTCACCCTGGCTGATGGAGAGGGCGCGGCGCAATTGCTGTTCAGCCATGGGGCCGAGAATGAGCCCCACCACCACCGGCGCGATCGGATAGCCGAAACGGCGCAGGATATAGCCGAGCACGCCGAAGACCAGCAGCAGCACCAGTTCGAACGAGATGCGCACCGGGCCAAAGCCCATGGACATGGCCCCGTTGGCGCCCAGCGTGCCGAGCGTTGCAAAGACCAGGATACCGCCATAGAGCCAGGGTTTGGGAATGGTCAGCAGCTTCACCCAAAGCCCGATCAGCGGCAGGTTGAGCACCAGCAGCATGAAATTGGCGACGAGGAGGCTGGCGATCAGCGCCCAGACCAGCGACGAATTGTTGGCAAAAAGCAGCGGCCCCGGCTGCAGGCCGAACTGCTGAAAGCCGGCAAGCATGATGGCCGCGGTTGCCGTGGTCGGCAGCCCAAGCGTCAGCAGCGGCACAAGCGTACCGGCCGCAGAGGCATTGTTGGCCGCTTCCGGACCTGCAACGCCTTCAATGGCGCCATGGCCGAATTCTTCAGGCTTCTTGGCGAAGCTCTTTTCGGCGCTATAGGAGAGGAAGCTCGCAATATCGGCGCCGCCGGCCGGCATGGCGCCGATGGGGAAGCCGATAAAGGTACCGCGCAGCCAGGAGGCCCAGCTCCGCTTCCAGTCTTCGAGCGTCATCCAGACCGAGCCCTTGACCGCCATGACCTGTGCCGCGACCTGTTCGCGATCGGCGGCGGTCTTGAGCGTTTCGCCGATGGCGAAGAGGGCAACGGCGAGGGTCGTGACTTCGATGCCGTCGAGCAGATCGAGAATGCCGAACGCCATGCGGGTCTGGCCGGTCTGCTGGTCGATACCGATAATGCCGAGCCCAAGCCCGATGAACAGCGCCGTCAACCCGCGCAGGGGGCTGTCGCCAAAGGCCGCCGAAACGGTGACGAAGGCGAGGACCATGAGCGCAAAGTAGTCGGCCGGCCCAAAGGACAGGGCAAACTTGACCACGAAGGGCGCAATGAAGGCGAGGCCGAGCGTCGCGATCAGACCCGCGATGAACGAACCGATAGCGGCGGTTGCAAGTGCAGGGCCGCCCCTGCCCTGCCGGGCCATCTTGTTGCCTTCGAGCGCGGTGACGATCGAGGCGCTTTCGCCCGGGGTATTGAGCAGGATCGAGGTCGTCGAGCCGCCATACATGCCGCCATAGTAGATGCCGGCAAACATGATCAGCGAACCGGCGGGGTCGAGCTTGTAGGTGACGGGCAGCAAGAGCGCGACGGTCAGTGCCGGGCCGATGCCCGGCAGCACGCCGACGGCGGTACCGAGGGTAACGCCGACCAGCGCATAGAGCAGGTTCTGCACCTGCAGCGCGGCGACAAAGCCCTGGGCGAGAAGGTCAAAGGTTTCCATCTCAGAAGGCTCCGGTCGTCAGCAAACGTTCGAGAACACCCTGCGGCAGCGAGAGTTGCAGGCCGCGCGCGAAGATGAACCAGACGATGAAGGAAAAGACGACGCCGATGGGAATGGTCTGCCAGAGCGGCCCGCGGCCAAAGCCCTTGGCGGTGAAGGCAAAAAGCACGCCGGTGGCGATCGAAAAGCCCGCGGTCGAAAGCAGCAGGATCTGCACGACCAGACCGGCGACGATCCAGGCAATAGGCGCATAATCGTCCTTGCTGCGGGCAGGAAAGCCGTTGCGCAGAGCCGAGATCAGCGTGCCGATGGCGAGCAGGCCAAGGCCGGATGCCACGATGTAGGGGAAGACGGCCGGGCCGACGCGCTGCTGCACCGGGGGCACGCGCATCTGGCTCGTCTGCCAGAAGATGATGATCGCAATGGCGGCGAGAATGACCGCGATGACGAGCGCCGCCCCATCGGGGCGGCGCGTGCTGTTGGTGGGGCCAGCGCTCATTGCACCAGGCCGATGTCTTTCAGGATGGTTTCGGTCGCCGCGATATCGGCAGCAAGCTGCGCATCGAAGGCTTCGCCATCCAGATAGGTGTCGACCCAGCCCTTGGTTTCGAGCGCGGTCTTCCAGGTCGCCGAGGTGGCGAGAGCCTTCACATCAGCGGTGATGGCAGCCTTCTGCTCGGGCGTGATGCCGGGCGCAGCGGCGACCATGCGCCAGTTCTGCACGGCGAGATCAACGCCGGCTTCCTTGAGGGTCGGGCCATCGACGCCCGGCACGCGCTCATCGGAAGACACAGCCAGCAGACGCAGGTCGCCAGTCGCGATCTGCGAGGCAAATTCGCTGATGCCGGAAATACCGACGGTCACCTGATTGCCGAGAATGGCCGCCAGAGCTTCGCCGCCGCCGGAATAGGCGATGTAGTTGACCTGGGTGGGATCGACGCCAATGGTCTTGGCGATGAGGCCAGCCGTGATGTGGTCGACGCCACCGGCCGAACCGCCGGCCCAGGAGACGGCGCCGGTGTTTTCCTTGAGCTTGGCGACGAGGTCGTCGAGCGTCTGGATATCGGAAGCGGCGGGAACGACGATGGCGACAGCTTCACCGGTGAGGCGGGCAATCGGGGTTACATCGGCAAGGGTCACGGGCGAAGCGTTGGTCAGGATGGCGCCGACCATCACATAGCCGCCGACGATCAGGGCATTGGGGTTGCCGGCTTCCTGGTTAGCGAACTGGGCAAGGCCAATGGTGCCACCGGCGCCGGGAACGTTGGTGACCTGCACATTGCCCGAAATGCCTTCGGCGTTGAAGGCTTCCTGCATGGTGCGGGCGGTCTGGTCCCAGCCACCGCCCGGCGCGGCGGGCGCCAGAATGGTGTAGTCGGCAGCAAAGGCAGGCAGAGACAGGGCGCCGGAAACCAGCGCCGCGAGAAGCAGCTTGTTCAAAAATTCCTCCCAGAACAATGGCGAACGTCGTTGCGTTCGTGCCTCCACTTTAGGGAGGCTCCCTGTCATCGTCCTGTCACGGCAAATTCAGGGTCGCTCGGGGGCGTGGCGCGGTCCGCTGTCAGGCAGAACGGCGGCTGAAATTGTTCTGGTCGAGCTGGCGCCCCTGACCATAGGCATCGAGCAGCCGGGTGCAGTGTTGGGCCGAGACGGGCCGCGAATAGAGGAACCCCTGCCCCAGACGGCACCCGAAACGGTGCAACGCGTTGGCCTGCTCTTCACGTTCCACGCCCTCGGCAACGGTCCGCATGCCAAGCTTGCGGGCGATGTCGATAAGGCCGGAGACCACGGTTTCGCTGGGCCCGTCGACGCCGAGCCGGGCCACGAAGGAGCGGTCGATCTTGATAATGTCGACGGGGAAGGTCAGGAGGTGCGTCAGCGAAGCAAAGCCGGTGCCGAAATCATCGAGCGCCACCAGCAGTCCGCGCTCGCGCAACGCCTCTACGGCGCGCGGCACCAACATATCGCTCCCGCCCATGAACACGGCCTCGTTGACCTCAAGCACGATGTGGCGCAGCGGCACATCGGCCCGGCCGAAAATGTCGATGATGCGCTCGGCAAGGTCGCCGCGCTGGAAATCCCCGGTCGTGACATTAACCCCGACATGCTGGAAATTGACGCCGGCATCGAGCCAGCCGCGCATGTCCCGCGCCACCTGTTCCAGCATCTTGCCCGTCAATTCGAAGGCGATGCGCGGGTCGGTAAGGGCGGCGTGGAATTCGCCGGCGGAAATGACCTTGTCGGGCCCAACGCGCAGCCGCGCCAAGGCTTCAAGGCCGACGATCTCACCGCTCTCGATATTGACGATGGGCTGGTAGTGCGGTTCAACGCGATCATCGGCAAGCGCCTGATCAAGCTGCCTCACAAGCGCGATCCGATGCGTCATCTCCGTGCGCAGGTCGGCGTGAAAGGCCATATAGCCGCCGCGACGGGCCTGCTTGGCATGGTAGAGCGCGAAGTCGGCATTCTGGGACAGCATATCGCCATCCGTCCCGTCCGTGCCGAACAGCGCACCGCCCATGGTCACGTGCGCTTCGAAGGACTGGCCGTGAACCTCCACCAGGCCCACCGTCGCCTCGCCCACGAGGCTCGCCCAGTGTTCGAGCATGTCGTGGCTATCACAGCCACGCGCCAGAATGGCGAACTCGTCGCCGCCGAGGCGGCACGGGAGAAGCAGGGGATGAACGCCCTTCAACCGCGCGCCCACCGTCGCGATAAGACGGTCGCCGGCGGCGTGGCCGATCGTGTCGTTGATCGCCTTGAGGTGATCGATATCGAGCAGGATGAGGCCAAAGGGCTCTCCGGCCTCGATGTGATCTGAAAGCAGCTGGTTATAGCGGCCGCGATTGGGCAGGCCCGTCAGGGCGTCGTAATAGGCAAGCCGGATGTTGCGCTCGCGAATGCGCTCGTGCTCGATGGCCAGGGCGCAAAGATGCACGCAGGTTTCCACGATCTGCCGTTCGCGCTGCGATGGGGCTCGCGTCGTTCGATAGTAAAAGGCGAAAGTCGCGATAGTCTGTCCGCCAGGATTGCGGATCGGCGAGGACCAGCACGCCTGCAACCCCAGCGGTTGAGCGAGGGCACGAAAATCGTCCCAGAGCGGGTCGGTGCCGATATCGGTGACGACAACTTCCTGATTTCTGAACGCCGCCGTGCCACAGGAGCCTGCCTTGGGGCCTGCCTTCAGGCCATCGATGGCGGCCGAGAACATTGGCGGCAGGCTCGGCGCGGCGAGGGGCCGAAAGGTGCCGCCGTCCTCTACCAGCAGAATGGAACACACGACTTCAGGAGCGAACTGCTCGGCACGCTGACACAGGAGCCGCCCGATGGCCGGCAAGGCTTCGCCCTGGGCCACCGCTTCCAGAATCTCTGTCTGCAAGCGCAGCAGCTGTTCCGTTTCCCCACCGGTCATCGCTGTCCCCCAAGGATTGCGGTGGCAGAATGCCTGAGCGAGGTAAAGGGACCGTTCTAGCTTCGGCTATAATTGCTGCGAATTGTCTGTATCGCGCGCTTCGTCCGGCCCTTGACTCTCAAATAGCCATAGAGCTATGAATTAAACCATAGCCAACGAGGTATTGATCCTATGCAAACGGCACCTGATACGGTGTTCAAGGCTCTTGCCGACCCAACACGACGGGCGCTGTTCGAGCGTCTCTGCCGGGAGGGGGAGCGCACCGTCGCAGCCCTCACGGCCCAGGCCGGCGTATCCCAGCCGGTCGTTTCGAAGCATCTCGGGGTGTTGAAGGAAGCAGGGCTCGTGCGCGGGCGGATCGATGGCCGGCAAACCCACTACAGCGCCCAACTGGCCGCGCTTGGGCCCCTCGTCGACTGGACCCGGGAAATGGCGGGGTTTTGGGAGGGGCGCTTTGATGCCCTGGAAGATCTTTTGAGGAGAATGGACCAATGAGCGAAGTCACCACCACGCCGTCCCGAGCCGTCTGGCCCCGCTGGGTCCGGCTGTCCCACCGCTGGATTTCCGTTGCTTTCGTATTGAGCGTGATCGCCACCTCGATTGCCCTGGCGCAGGCCGAGCCGATCATGTGGATGTCCTATGTGCCACTCTTTCCGCTGCTCTTGCTGTTCCTGACCGGAACCTATCTCTTCGCCCTACCCTATTTTGCCCGCTGGCACAGCCGAGGCCGGGCCGCCGACTGATGGCGGAAAAGGAAACAGCCAAGCCCAAGGCAGAAGGCGTCGTGCTGCTTTCGGGCGACAATCCGCAGATCGCCAAGGGTTTTGGCGATGAACCCGTCGCCGCCTATATCGCCGCCGTGCCCGGCTGGAAGCAGGAGGTGGCCCGCGCCATCGATGCTGCCATCGTCAGGACCGTCCCAGGGGTGAAGAAAGCGGTGAAGTGGAACACCCCGCTTTATGGCCTTGATGGGGAAACCTGGTTTACCAGCATGCATTGCTTCAAGAGCTATGTGCGGGTGACCTTCTTCAAGGGCACCGAACTCGACCCGATGCCGCCCAAGACATCGAAAGTGGCCGGCGTGCGTTATTATGATGTGACCGAAGCAGGGCTCGACGAAAAACAGTTCGCGGCATGGCTCGAACAGGCCGTGCTGCTGCCCGGCGAAAAGATGTGAGGACGGAATGACCGACAAAAGTGCCGCCGAAAAGATCGATGCCCGCATTGCCGAGCTGGGTGGCTGGCGCGGCGACATGCTGGCGCGCATCCGCAAGCTGATCAAGGAAGCCGACCCCGAGGTCGTCGAAGAGTGGAAGTGGGAAAACCCGGTCTGGTCGCATGGCGGCATCATCTGCACCGGCGAAGCCTACAAGGCCGCGGTCAAGACCACTTTCGCCAAGGGCGCGGCGCTGGCCGATCCCAAGGGCATCTTCAATTCGAGCCTGACCGGGGGCACCCGCCGCGCCATCGATTTCCGCGAAGGCGACGCGATCGACGAAGCTGGCTTCAAGGCGCTGATCCAGGCCGCCGTCGCCGAAAACCTTTCGAAATAGGATTGTATCAATGACCGAAGCCACGCCCGAAATCCGCACCGTCGTCGTTGAGCGCGACTTTGCCCACAAGCCCGAAAAGCTCTGGCGGGCTCTCACCCAGCCGCACCTGATCAGGGAATGGCTGATGCAGAGCGACTTTGCGCCCGACCTCGGCCACAAGTTCAAATTCACTGCCGATTGGGGCGCCATCGACTGTGAGGTCAAGGAGATCGAGCCCAATCGCACCCTCTCCTATTCCTGGGATGCCTATGGGCTTGAAAGCGTGGTCACCTGGACGCTGACGCCGAGCGCCACGGGCACGCAAGTGCGCATGGAACAGACCGGCTTCCGCCCCGACCAGAACCAGGCTTTTCACGGCGCCCGCCTGGGCTGGCAGGACTTCTTCGGCAAGCTCGAAACCCTGCTCGAGCGCACGGAGTAGCTGGGGTTTAGACCAACCATCAGCTCCCACCCCGGCCTTCGCCGGGGTGACAATCGAGAAAAAAGGCGGCGCCGCAGCGCCGCCTTTTGCTTTAGTCGGGCAGCTTGAAGGCCACGACCTTGGTCGAGAAGCGCGACTGGATGGCGCCCTGCCCACCGGCAACGACGGCGATATATTGCTTGCCATCGAGCGTGTAGCTGATCGGCGCGCCGCCGGCGGCCGGCAGCTCGGTCTTCCAGACTTCCCTGCCCGTCGCCAGTTCGTAGGCCCGGAGCATATTGTCCTTGGCCGCGGCGATGAAGACGAGGCCGCTGGCGGTGTTCATCGAGCCGCCATGCGTCGGCGTGCCCATGGTCAACTCGAACGGCAGGGTGATGCCGAGCGCACCACTGCCCTTGGAGGTGCCGAAGGGCTGGGTCCACAGCATCTTGCCGGTATTGAGATCGACCGCGCTCAGATAGCTGTAGGGCGGATCGATGCAGGGCACGTTGAGCGCGGTGAGCCAGAAATAGGGTGCCGCGGCATAGGGCACATTGGCCTGCGCCACGAGACCACCGACTTCACGACGATCACCCCATTCGCCCTGCGGCTTAGCACCCCGCGCATCCGCATCTTCGCGGGTGAGCAGCTGCACGTAGCTCGCAAAACGGTTGGAATTGACCACCATGACGCCGCGCAGAGGATCAACCGACACGCCGCCCCAGTTCATCGCCCCGAAGGTGCTGGGGGTCTGGATCGAAGGCGTCAGGCCCGGCGGGGTATTGGTGCCCTCGTAGCGCGCTTCCTTGAACTTGACGCGGCAATAGAGCTGGTCGAAGGGCGTGACGCCCCACATATCCGCCTCGGTCAGATCAGCACTGCGGAACGAGGGCAGGCTGTTCGAGAAGGGCTGGGTGGGCGAATTGCGCTCTTCGGGCACGACGCCATCCTGTGGCATCGCGGTCTCCGTCACCGGGAAGATCGGCTCGCCGGTCGTGCGATCGAGCACAAAAACTTCGCCAGCCTTGGTCGGCTGCACCAGCGCCTTGCGCATCGTGCCCGAAGCGTCGGGCAGGTCGAGGAGCGAAGCGGGCGAAGCCACGTCATGGTCCCAGATGTCGTGATGCTTGGTCTGGAAGGACCAGCGCAGACGCCCGGTTTCCGCATCGAGTAGCTGGAGCGCTTCTGGGGTCCTCCCGGCTGGCCCGCGACGTTCACCGCGTTCGACCTGACCGTCGGTGGCC
>NZ_JAFKHD010000370.1 GCF_017307565.1 Devosia sp. | reverse complement strand
GGCAGTGACCGATATAGCGGATGGCCGCCACCATGGGCACGTTGTACTCGGTGATGAGCAGCTTGTTGGTCGTATCGTTATAGGCAAACAGCAGGGTTGCCCCGATGATGAGGGCAAGACCGCGCAAAGGCTGATCGGTCAGCGGCGCGGGGGCAGAAGTCGTCGACATTGGGATTTCCGGTGAACGAGGCGGACCTGGGCCACGACTCGTATTTTGGGGCTGGACTGTGGGGAGGATAGGCCGGGTGTGGAACGAAGCACAGAGAGAAATGTACCCAAAGGCCTTGCATTGCGGCCAAGTCATGACAATTTCTGGCGCATGAACCAGGAATATGCCGCCTCCCGCCCCCATCTGCCCGACCCCGCCAGCGCGCCCGAGCTATTCGATGGCGTGTTGACGCGCCGCGTCGTGGCTTATTTCATCGATCTGGCGATCATGGGCGCCCTGGTGCTGGCGCTGACCATCGTCGGCGCCATTGTCGGCGTGCTGACCTTTGGGCTCGGGATCGCCGCGCTGGTCTTCGTCATCCCAGCGGCGATCGTGCTCTATTACGGCGCGACGCTGGGTTCGTCGCGCCGGGCGACCATCGGCATGCAGACAATGGATATCGTGCTGACGCCGACGCGCGGGCAGCCGCTCGACGGGTGGATGGCGATTTTTCACGCGCTGGTCTTCTGGCTGACCTTCTGGATCTGCTGGCCGATCTCGCTGCTGTTCGCGCTGTTCACGCCGCGCCGGCAGATGATCCACGATCTCGTGGTGGGCACGCTGATGGTGCGTCGTTCGCCGATGATCCGGCACTGGCAGAGCGCCCGCGCCGCCGCATTTTATTGAAATATTGCGAGGAAGCGACGAGAGGGGTAAGCTTCACAGATTGCAGCCATGGGTCGTAGATGACCGACCAGTCGCCCGAAGCCACCCAACTCTTTCTGACCGCGGCCATGCCGTGCCCGTATTTGCCGGGCCATATGGAACGCAAACTGTTCACGCATCTCAGCGGACGCCGAGCATCGGCGCTGCACCATGTGCTGAGCGATAACGGCTTTCGTCGCAGCCAGAACCTGATCTATCGGCCGGCCTGCGAGGGCTGCAATGCCTGCCAGTCGGTGCGAATCGTGGCTGGGGAATTTACCGCCTCGTCGCGGTTCCGACGTGTTTTGCGCACCAATAACGACGTTTCCATCTCCGTGCGCCCGACGACGGCGACCACCGAACAGTACGAGCTTTTCAAGCGCTATCTCGAATCCCGGCATGCCGGCGGCGGCATGACGCAGATGTCGTATCAGGACTATGAATACATGGTCGAGGATACGCCGGTGCAGTCGGTGCTGGTGGAATATCGACTGCGCGATCACCCCGACCAGACGCTGGTGGCGGTGGCGCTGACCGATGTGATGGCCGATGGACTGTCCATGGTCTATTCGTTTTATGATCCCGACCTGGCCCACCGTAGCCTCGGGACCTTCCTCATTCTCGACCATATCGCCCAGGTGCGCTCGGCGCGGCTGAATTATGTCTATCTGGGCTATTGGGT
>NZ_JAFKHD010000403.1 GCF_017307565.1 Devosia sp. | reverse complement strand
CAGGGTTGCCGAGGAATAGACGTAAAAGGGCGTGCCGACCTTTTCAGCCAGCTCGTTGAGATTGACGTCCTCGGCATAAAGCGTGCCGTCGCGGTGCTGGAAATGGTGGACCATTTTTGTGCCTTTGGTGCCGCGCTCGCCGAGAGCGTGCTGAACTCAGCGCTTCCGTAAGCCAACGGCCCAGAAAACAAAAGTGAGACTTATCGATCCGTCTCATAAACGGCTTCGATGCGCTCGGCGACGAGGTTCTGGAGGCGCCAGAGGTGGGGGTCGTGAAGGCCCATTTGTTCTAGGTGTTCTACGGTCGAAAAGAGGTATCCGGCCATGGAGCCACGCGAGCCGACGGCCTTGGCGAGGACATCGGCGATTTCGGCTTCGGTGAGGCCCGAGACATAGCGGCCGGAATGGCGATCGATACAGAAGGTCAGGGCGCGGATGGTGCGCTCGCCTGAGCGGACAGTGACCATGCGTGGGGGGAAGGCGGTGGGCTTCCAACCCATTTCGCGCTCGAAGAGTTTTATCAGGTTCTCGTCGCGCTTATCGGGCGGCAGGCGATAGAGTGCGCCCGTGCAGGCGCCGCCGCGATCAAGCGCGAGCATGAGGCCGGGATTCTGGTCGCTGCCGCGGAAGCGATTGTTCCAGCCGAGGCAGAAGGCGCGGTGCCAGCCATGGAGGAGGCCGGTGCGGATTTCGACGTGGTCGCAGGCCGGTTTCCAGATCAGCGAGCCATAGGCGAAGATCCAGGTTTCGCTGTGATCGTCTGGGCCGAAGAATTTCGCAATGGTTTCGCGGTGATCGGCGAGGCTGGCCTCGGTCATGCCTTCGGGTGGCGGCGGCATGCCCTCTGAGGGATTTTCTGGCGTCAGATAGGCGACATGGCGCGGGGTGAGGCGCATCAGTCGCTGCTTGGCGGGCATTTTTTCTCCGTCTTCCCCCCGCACCCACAGCGTCATTCCCGCGAAAGCGGGAATCCCTGGCGGTGAAGAGAGATCCCCGCTTTCGCGGGGATGACGCGGTGAACGCTCAGGATTCGGCGTTCAGATTGCCCGACTGCAGTCGCCTATTCAACACCGCCATCGCCATGGCCGCCATGCTTTTTCTTGGAGAGCGGCTTGGGCTCGTGGTCTTCGCCGGTGAGGGTCGACTTCCAGCGGGCGGCCTGAGCGAGGACGTTGATCGGCGCGGTGCCGCCATAGGATTTTCGGGCGGCGACGGAGGCCTCGACGGTAAGCACCTTGTGGATGCGGCTATCGATGCGCTCATCGACGCTCTTGAAATCCTCGATGGTGAGGCCTTCGAGGCCGCAATTCTTGCTCTCGGCGAGGGCGACGACCTGGCCGGTGATGTGGTGGGCGTCGCGGAAGGGAATGTTCAGCTCGCGCACCAGCCAGTCGGCGACGTCGGTGGCGGTCGAGAAACCGGCCGAGGCGGAAGCGTGCATCTTGGCGTGGTTCGGCGCCATGTCCGAAACCATGCCGGTCATGGCGGCCAGCGACAGGGAGAGCGCGTCGAGGGCGTCGAAGGCGACTTCCTTGTCTTCCTGCATGTCCTTGGAATAGGCGAGCGGCAGGCCCTTCATGACGACGAGCAGCGAATTGAGCGAGCCCATGATGCGGCCGATCTTGGCACGGACCAGTTCGGCGGCGTCCGGATTGCGCTTTTGCGGCATGATGGACGAGCCGGTGGTGAACTTGTCCGAGAGTTTTATGAAGCCGAACTGGGCCGAGGACCAGATGACCATCTCCTCGGCAAAGCGGCTAAGGTGCATGGCGCAGATCGCAGCAGCGGCCAGCGTTTCAAGAATAAAGTCGCGGTCGGCGACGGCGTCGAGCGAATTGGCGGTGGGGCGATCAAAGCCCAGCGCATTGGCCGTCATGTCGCGGTCGATGGGGTAAGGCGTGCCGGCGAGGGCGGCACTGCCGAGTGGGTTTTCATTGAGGCGGCGGCGCGCATCGGTGAGACGGCCGGCATCGCGGCCGAGCATTTCGACATAGGCGAGCAGATGATGGCCGAAGGTCACCGGCTGGGCGTTTTGCAGATGGGTGAAACCGGGAAGAATGGTTTCGGCCTCTTCCTCGGCGCGCTTGACCAGGGCCAACTGCAGCGTGTGGATCTGGGCGACCAGGTGATCGATGGTGTCGCGGACATAGAGCTTGAAATCGGTCGCAACCTGGTCGTTGCGGGAGCGCGCGGTGTGCAGGCGCCCGGCGGCGTCGCCGATCTTTTCGCGCAGGCGCGATTCGACATTCATATGGATGTCTTCGAGAGCCCGCGAGAATTTGAACGAGCCGTTCTCGATTTCCGCCAGCACCTCGTCTAGACCGGCAAGGATAGCGTCGCGATCGGACTGCGTCAGAATGCCCGTTGCGGCGAGCATTGTGGCATGGGCTTTTGATCCGGCGATATCCTGGCGGAACAGGCGCTGGTCGAAACCGATCGAAGCGTTGATTTCTTCCATGATGGCGTCGGGGCCGGATGCAAACCGTCCACCCCACATCTTGTTGCTCATCGTTTGCCTTTCAGGAGTTGCCCATGTCGGACACCAGCCAACCCAAGCCAGCCGGTCGCAATCTCAAGGCGCTCGCGGGGCTGGGGGTAGCGGTTGCGGGCGTAGCTATAGCTTCGTGGGTCTATCTCGGCAATGCCGCCACGGCCAAGTCATGCCCGGTGCAGGCGGCGCAGGCCAAGATCATCGATGCTGCGGCAGTGGGGGAACTTGCAGCGCTCAACGGTACGGGCGAAGGGCGCGGCTATGCCGATCTCGCGTTCAAGAATGCGGACGGCAAGGAGATGACGCTGGCCGATTTCTCCGGCAAGGCGCTGCTGGTCAATTTCTGGGCCAGCTGGTGCGTGCCGTGCCGGGAAGAAATGCCGGCGCTCGATGCGATCGCGACCGAATACAATTCGGACAAGTTCCAGGTGGTGCCGATCAATCTCGATATCGGGGAGAGCGGGCTCGGCAAGGCCGAAGAGTTTCTGGCCGATGGCCAGTTCAAGAACCTGCCGCTTTATGCCGACAACAGCTTTGCCGCCTTCGAGCGGCTGAAGCGCGAGGCCGTGGCCGTGGGCCTGCCGGCAACGCTGCTGCTCGATCCGGAAGGGTGCGAACTGGCCGTGCTACAGGGGCCGGCCGAGTGGCACAGCAAGGATGGCAAGGCGGTGATCGAGGCGCTGATCGGGCTACGTGGTTAGACCAACATATCCACTTCGGCGCCATTGATTGGATTGCGCACCAAATCGGGCAGGGCTTCGGGCTCTGCCTTGCCCTGGGTGATGGCCATTTCGCCGCGTATTTTGGCGACATGGGCGAGCAGGGTGCTGGCCGAGGCGCCTTCGCGGGTGGCGATGCGGTTGATCATGACCGATGTGCTGGTGCCGAGGGCATTGCTCATCGGAAGAACCTCAGGCGGTCTTGTCGACCTGCATGCCCTGGCCCGGTGGGAGCGTTGCCTGGGCAGGCTGCAGCAGCATGTCGAGGAGCTGGGTCTGCATCTCGTGGGATTTCTTGAAGACTGCGAGCTGGACCGACTGGTGGGTCTGGGCGGTGCGCGCCGTCATCAGACTCGAAGCGAGATCGGTGTCCATAAAAGTGTCCTGACGCAGTACTGAAAGACCATCGGACCCTAGCAGGCCAGCGTAAACGAACCCTTCACCGTCCGCCCAGCAGCGGCACGTCGCGGCGGCGCATCGGTGCGGCCAGGACGATGCCCGAGAGGAAGCCGCCGATATGGGCCCACCAGGCGACGGGTTCTTCCGATCCTATGGCGACATAGAAGAGCTGTGTCGCCACCCAGAAGCCAAGCATCCAGAAGGCCGGGACCGGCAGCGGCACGGGGATGACGATGCGGGCCAGCACGAAGACGCGCGCATGGGGGAAGAGGAGGATATAGGCGCCCATGACGCCGGCCACGGCGCCGGAGGCGCCGATCAACGGGCCATTGCCATCGAGATTGAAGAGGAGATGCGAGAGGGCGGCGAGAACGGCGCAGGCCAGATAAAAGACGAGGAAGCGCAGGTGCCCCATGGCGTCCTCGATATTGTCGCCGAATACCCAGAGGAAGAGCATGTTGGTCAGCAGATGCAGCCAATCGGCATGGAGGAAGGCATAGGTGATAAATGTCGCCCAATCCGGCAGCCAGGGCAGCGGCGCGGGATAGAGATCGCGCACGACGATGGGGATCATGCCGAAATAGATCGTCGTCTCTTCAAAGGCGGCAGGGGGCTGCAACGACTGAAGCAAGAAGATGAGGACGCTGAGCCCGATCAGCCCATAGGTGACATAGGGAAACCTGACATGGCGGTGCGGGTTGACGTCATGCAGGGGTAGGAACAGGGGTTTTTCTCCTCGGCCGCGGCGATCGGCAGGGGTGAGGTCGGGACTTGGGAATTAGCGCTGACCGCCAAAGAGGAAGAGAGCGGCGATCAGCAGCAGGACGGCGACGGCCTGGCCCATGACGCGCAGGCGCATGAGGCGCTGGCTGGTATTGGCCGAACCGCCCTTGGTCATGTTCCACAAGCCCATGCCGAGCACGATGACGACGAAGAGCAGGGCCAGGGCGATGCCGATATTGAGAAGGGTCTGCATGGTGTCCGGCCTTTGTAGAAACAGTGTCAGCTTTCAATATAGGCGAGAAGACCGGCCGCCAAGGCATCATAGACGGCTCGAATGCGATGGGAGGTGTACAATTCCCTGTGCGTGGTGAGCCAGATAGGCAAGGGCGGAATGGCGACGTCGATGGGCAGGGCGACAAGCCCGGGCGTGCGGCGCACAAGATTGGCCTGGCCGAAGCCGATGCCGAGCCCGGCGCGCATCAATTCCCAGAGGTGGGGCTGATCATCGGAGCGGATGACGAAGTTTTCTCTCGTCAGCGAAAAACCCAGTTTTTGCGCGTGGGTGACGATCGCGCTGGAGCGATCAAAGCCCAGCATGTCGTGCTGCCAGAGGTCGGCCAGTGACGTGGGGCGGCCGCGTCGGGCGAGATAGCGTTCGTGGGCGACGGGCACCAGCTCAATATCGCCGAGGTGTTTTGTGACCAGTTCGAGCTGGGTGGGGCGGAACATGCGGATGGCGATATCGGCCTCGCGCATGAGGATGTTTTCGGCTGAATCCGAGGGGACGATTTCGAGGGATATGCGCGGATGAAGGGCGCGGATCGGCACCAGGATTTCGGGCAGCACGTAGTTTGAGATCATGGCGCTGGCGGTGATGCGCACCGTGCCGCCGGTGTCGTCCTGGGCGCCTTCGGCCATCAGATTGGCCTCGGCAAGGGCGGTTTGCGCCTGTGCTATGGGGCCATAGAGTTTTAGCGCCGTGCTGTTTGGCTTGAGGCCCGACAGGCTACGCTCGAAGAGTTGCAGGCCCAGTTGGGATTCGAGGAGTTCGATGTGCCGGCCGATGGTCGGCTGGCTCGATTTGATGGCGCGGGCGGCGCCGGATAGCGAGCCATGCTCGATGACGGCGGCAAAGCTGCGCCAGAGGGACCAGTCAGGCTCTCTATTCATGATTGAATATCAAATCTCGAAATTTGGCCAATCGCTATAAAAATATGTAGCGAGCATTTTGGTCTCCAGCAAGTCAAGGAGACGCAGAATGACCAAGGGTAAAGTGACGGTTTTGGGCAGCAACGGCCATATCGGCAATGCGGCGATGATCGCTTTTCGCGATGCGGGCTGGAGCGTGACGGGGCTTGGGCGGACGAACCGCAAGCCGGTCAGCGGCACGACATTTGTTGCTGGCGATGCGGATGATGTGGACGTGGTGCGGGCGGCGATTGCGGATGCCGATGTGGTCGTCCACGCGCTGCACCTGCGCTATGACCAGTGGGGCAATGGCCGCTCGGAAAAGCAGCTGCAGGTGGTGATCGATGCGCTCGGCAATAGCGGCAAGACGCTGCTGTTTCCGGGGACGATCTACAATTATCGCGCTGGGGACCGGACGATTTCACCGGCAACCCGGCAGAGCGCCGAGGCGCCGCGCGGGGAGATCCGTATTCGGCTCGAAACGCTGCTGCGCGAGGCCTCTAGCGCCGGAAAATTCCAGACGATCATTTTGCGTGGCGGCGACTTTTTCGGACCGGGCAATCGCGGGGAATGGTTCGAGGCGGCCATGCTGATGGATGTGGCCAAGGGCAAGATCTACAATATGGGTGCGCTGAATACGCGCCATAGCTGGGCCTATCTGCCGGATCTTTCGCGGGCTTTTGTGGTGTTGGCGGAGAAGCGGGAAGCGCTTGGGAAGTTTGAAAACTTCCACTTTGCGGGACACTGGGTGTCGCATGGGCAGATGATGGGGGCGATCCAGACCGCGCTGCCGGGCAAGGTTGTGGTTTCGCCGCTGCAATGGTGGATGATCCGGGCGGTGGGGCTGTTCAATCCGGTCATGCGCGACATTTATCGGATGCGGTATCTGTGGGTGAATGAGATGGAGCTGGTCGATCCTCGGCTCGATGCGCTGTTGGGGCCGGATTTCGGGACGCCGTTTGAGGAGGCGGTGGCGGCGACGGTGGAGGAGTTGGTGGGGGCGAAGAAGGCGGCGGCTTGAGTGGTCACCGGCGTTTCGGTTCGTTCGCCTTCTCCCCTTGAGGGAGAAGGTGCCCGGAGGGCGGATGAGGGGTATTCTTGCGATGCCCTTCACAAGCTCCTCGGCGGAGGAGAGATACCCCTCACCCTGATTTTTCGCTGGACGCGAAAAATCTGTCCCTCTCCCTCAAGGGGCGAGGGGAGGGCCGGTGGCATCTAGAAACCCACTGCCCGCCTGACATCCCCCGCCGTCCAACCCTCGCTGCGTAAATCGGCGAGGGTTTTGCTGTTTTTGGATTTGGCGAGTTTCTGGCCGTCGTCGCCAAGGAGGAGGCGGTGGAAGTGGTATATCGGCGTCGAAAAACCCAGGAGCATCTGCAGGAGGACGTGGATGTCGGTCGCCGCTTCCATGTCGCGGCCCCTAGTGATGTGAGTCACGTTTTGCGCGGCATCGTCGACGACGACGCTGAGGTGGTAGCTGGTGCCGATGTCCTTGCGCTGGAGGACAACGTCGCCCCAGCGTTGGGGACGGGCATACCGGATTTGTGGGCGGTCGCGCAGGGTGGGGCCGATGACGGTGAAGGTCAGCATGCCGGCTTCTTCCACGGCCCGATCGGTGTGGAGGCGGAACTGGACGGGGTCACCGCGTTCGAGACGCTCGATGCGTTCTTGATTGGAAAGATGCTTGCAGGTGCCGGGATAGATGGGGGCGCCGTCCGGGTCGGTGTCTTCGGCCTTGGAGGCGATATCGGAGCGGGAGCAGAAGCAGGGATAGATGAGATCGCGCTGGCGGAGGCGATTGGCGGCCTCGGCGTAGAGCTCGAAACGCTCGGACTGGATAAGGACTGGTTCGGGCCAGGAAAGGCCGAGCCATTTGAGGTCCTCGAAAATGGCTTCGGTAAATTCGGGTTTACAGCGGGTGACGTCGATGTCTTCGATGCGCAAAAGCACTGTGCCACCAACAATCTCGGCGGCCTGCCAGGTTACGAGCGCCGAAAGGGCGTGACCGAGGTGGAGGAGCCCATTGGGGCTCGGGGCGAAACGAAGAACTGGTTCTTTTGACATGACTTTGACGACTACCACTTTTGCGCCGGGGGCGTCACCGCGGATCGATACGGCCGAAGGTGTCGCCGTGCATCTCGATCATCTCATCGCCATGGTGCCGCAATTGCTGCCGATGCGGGAGCGGGTGGGGGCGGTGCTGCCGCGGGTCAATCCCAAGGGATTTGCGGGGATGGCCAAGGTGATCTGCGGGCAGCAGCTTTCGGTGCAAAGCGCGGCCGCCATTTGGGGGCGGTTTGAAAAGCTGCCGGGGGCGCTGGAGCCTGAAAGCTATCTGCTGCTCGATGAGGAGACGGTGCGGAGCGCCGGGTTTTCGCGCGGGAAGTTTCTGGCGGTGCGAACGATTGCCGAGGCGGTTGGGGCGGGGGAGCTCAACTTTGCCGAGGTCGATGCCCTGCCGGCCGAAGAGGCGATCAAGGCGCTGGTGGCACTGAAGGGAATCGGGCCGTGGACGGCCGAGGTCTATCTGCTGTTTTGCGCGGCGCACCCCGATATTTTCCCGGCGGGGGACCTGGCTTTGCTGAAAGCCGCGCATCATGGGCTTGGCCTTGACGAGCGTCCGACGATCAAGGAGATGATCGGAATGGCCGAGAACTGGTCGCCGCACCGGTCGGCCGCGGCGCTGCTGTTCTGGCGCTATTTCGCCATTCTGCGCGACAAGGAAGGGATTTTGCTGTGACCAAGCTTTCGGGGCCGATGATGCCGCCAGCCAATGGGCAAGCGCCTGATGCTGCGGTGGTTCTGCTCCATGGCTATGGCAGCGACGGCAATGACCTCATTGGCCTGGCGCCGCATTGGCGGGACCTGCTGCCGGGCGCACTGTTCGTTTCGCCGAACGCGCCGATCGGCACGCCGATGGGGGGCTATCAGTGGTTTCCGATAGACTGGACCGGTGATCGGCTGGCGAGCCGGCAGACCGGCGTCATCGAGGCGCGGCCGGTGCTCGAAGGCTTTTTGCGCGATCTCTGGGCGCAGACGGGAATCACGCCAGAGCGGACGATCCTTGCCGGCTTCAGCCAGGGCGCGATGATGGCGCTGCATGTGGGCACGGCGCTGCCCGAAAAACTCATGGGTATTATCGGTTTTTCCGGTGCCTTTTTGCCGCCGGAGGGATTTGGCGGTGAGGGGCTCGCCAAGCCGCCTGTCTGCCTCGTCCATGGTGATGTGGACGATGTGGTCGACCCCAATCTTTCGAGCGAAGCCAATGGTTTGCTTGATGATGCCGGCTTTGATGTCAGCTACCATGTGAGCCGCGGCGTGGGGCATGGGATTGCCCCGGATGGGCTGGCTTTTGCCGGCGATTTCATCGGGCGGCTGGCTGCGAAATAAGTCTTTCATCCCCGCTTCACAGGCCTGACACAAAGGGCCTATTATAAAGGGGCTATGGACTTAACAGATTCCCGTTTCGGGAGACTCTCGTGACCATCCATGTGTCGCCAGAGGCCTGTCCCGCTCTCGTGCTGAACGCCGATTTTCGGCCTCTCAGCTATTATCCACTTTCGCTATGGTCGTGGCAGGACGCGATCAAGGCGGTGTTCCTTGAACGGGTCAACATCGTCTCGCTCTATGACACGGTGATCCATTCGCCGAGCTTCGAGATGCGTCTGCCGAGCGTGGTTTCGCTCAAGGACTATGTGAAGCCGGCGCGACATCCCGCCTTTACCCGATTCAACGTTTTCCTGCGCGATCGCTTCCAGTGCCAATATTGCGGCTCGCGGGACGATCTCACTTTTGATCACGTTATTCCCCGATCCAAGGGCGGTTTGACGACGTGGGAAAACGTGGTCGCGGCCTGTGCCCCGTGCAATCTGCGCAAGGCCAACAGGATGCCGAGCGAGATCAAGATGTTCCCCCATCAGACCCCGTTCGCGCCGACTGTGCATGACCTGCACAATAATGGCAGGGCCTTTCCACCCAACCACCTGCACAAGAGCTGGCTCGACTATCTCTATTGGGACATTGAGCTGGAGCCGTGAGACTTGTGGGGTGATGGCTTAATAACTATTATTGGCGGGGGCCAATGATGGAGTTTTGCCATGGCGATCAGTGCGGATCTGGGCGCGACGCTCGAAAAGGTCGTGAATGATCTCGTCGAGAACGGGCGGTATAATTCCAAGAGCGAAGTTTTGCGCGAAGGCGTACGGCTGGTGCAGGAGCGTGAGGCGCGGCTGCGGGAGCTGGATGAAAAGATCGCGGTTGGACTGGCTCAAGCCGACGCGGGGCTACTTATCCCCGCTGAGGAGGTATTTGCCGAGCTGAGGCAGATCGTTGCCGAGATAGCAAAGAAAGCCTCTTGATGCTTGTCCAGCTAACCCCGGCTGCCGTTGCGGATCTCGCCGAGGTAGCGCGGTTTATTGCTGCCGAGAGTCCCAGTCGCGCAACCAGTTTTATTCGAGAGTTGGTCGATGCGTGCGAAGGGCTGTCCGAACACCCCGAGCGCTTCGCTCTCCTGGAGCGCTACGAACATAAAACTTTGCGTCGCCGGCCGGTTGGGCAGTATTTGATTGTCTATCGAATTCTCACTTCAGGCGTGGAAGTCATCCGTGTGTTGTCGGCTTGGCAAGACCTCGACGACGCTCTGGAGGCGCTTTAGCGCTTACGCTTTGCCTGGAAAACGATCGCCCCGATCAGCAGCACGACGATTGCCAGCGAAATCAGTGCGTTGTAGCCAGCGAGGGACAGGCCGGCGAAGCGGAACTGGACGACGTCGCAGCCGATGACCGGGGTCATGCTGTTGAGCTGGTCAAAGCTAAAACTGTCGCCGACGCCGGTGCAGGCGGTGGGGCCGGGCCAGAAACCCCATTCTACCCCGGCATGGTATGACGCCATATAGGTGCCCCAGGCGAAAATGCCGGTGACGATGATCATGCCCAGGTACCAGACCGGCAGGGGCAGGCGGTTCCAGAGTACGATGATCAGCGCCAGGAGCGGCAGGCCCCAATAGTAGGCCATACGCTGTTCAAGGCAGAGTTCGCAGGGATAGAGCCCGCCGATATATTGGCTGCCAAGGGCGCCAAGGATGGTGGCGAGGCCGAGCACGAAGGCGACGCCGGCGGCGATCTTGTCGAGGGGACGGCGGGAGGCTGAAGCCATTGGGAAATCTCGAGTGACGCTTGATTTCAGGGGGTCTAGACCCGCTTTGTGGCAAAAGCCAGCGGGGCACATTGTCGTGATCAGGCTGCGGGGGTGATGCCCAGTTTGGCAGCGAGCGCCATGGCATTGGCGGGGGCGTGCAATTTGTCCTCGTGGACGAAATAGGCATAGGTGTCGACGCCCGACTGCTGCCAGGTGGCAAGCGTCTGGACGAGGTCGGCGATGTCAGCCTCGCCATAACCGGCAGCATCGGGACGCGCCGGGCCCTGAAAGCGGCAATAGGCGAAATCCGCGGTGAGGTCGCGGCGCGGATTGTCGGCGGTGTCGGCGATGACGCGAGCGACATTGTGTTCGCGCAGCAGCGCATCGACCTCAGGCCGGTCAAAACTCTCGTGGCGCATTTCGATGGCGTGGCGGAAGGTCTTGTTGCCGTTGGCATCGAGATAGGGCGGGCTTTTGCCACCCTCTGCCTTTCCGGCGAGGGCGAGATAGGCGTCGATGTCGCGCGGCAGGAGTTTGAGGAAGGTCGAAAAACTTGCCGGATCAAAGCTCAGGTTGGGAGGCAGCTGCCAGATGAAGGGCCCAAGGCGGTCGCCGAGGGCGAGAGGGCCGGAGGCAAAGAAGCCGGCCAATGCGTCCTCACAGTTCTTCAGCCGCTTGATGTGCGTGACGAGCTGCGGCCCCTTGATCGAGAATTGAAAGCGTTCGGGCGTTTCGCCGGCCCACTTGGCAAAGCTCTCGGGCTTCTGGTTGCCGCGGAAGGTGGCGTTGATCTCGATGCTGGTCAGGTGATGTCTCGCATAGTTGAGCTCTTTCTTCTGGACGAGGCCCGAGGGAAAGAAAGTGCCGCGCCAGGGCTCGAAAACCCAGCCGGCCGTACCCGTGCGAATTGTTCCCGTCTTGCTCATAGCCACGCTCCTTGGGAGGCCAAACTTGGCCGAGCGCGATCAAATTGGCAATCTCGCGCTGAAATGAGGGCGAACCGTCAGGTTCTGGTAATGCTTTTTTGCCTTATTCGTCTCTATGGTGAACGAAACGTTGCGGGGACAGATTCTTGCGCGGGACCACACTGATAACGACGGCGGCCTTTGCTCTGCTCGCCAGCGCCGTACCGGCCTGCGACAGCCTGACCTTTGCGCCGGGCGGCGTGGTGGTCGAGGTGACGGACGGCGATACCGTGGTGCTCAATGATGGGCGCAAGGTGCGCCTGATCGGAACGCAGGCGCCAAAACTGCCGCTCGGGCGCGAGGATTTCGTGGCCTGGCCGCTGGCGGCCGAGGCGCAGCAGGCGCTTTCCGAACTGATGCTCAACAAGACGGTACGGCTTGGCTTCGGCGGCGAGGAGATCGACCGGCATGAACGGGTGCTGGCGCATGTCTTTGTCGAGACGGAGGCGGGCGAAATCTGGGCCCAGCAGTTCATGGTCGGCGCGGGGCTCGCACGTGTCTATTCCTTCCCCGACAACCGACAATGTCTTGATCTGCTCTTTGCCGCCGAGGCGCAGGCGCGCGTGGAGCGGCTTGGCATTTGGGCCAATCCCTATTACAGCGTGCGTGCGGCGGACCGACCAGGCGACTTGCTGGATCGTGTGGGACATTACGAACTGGTGGAAGGCAGGGTGCTCCTTGCTGACCGCCGTAGCTCCCGCATTTTCCTCAATTTTGGCCGGTTCTGGAAAGAAGACTTCACCGCAGTGATCGAGGGGCCCGCCTTGCGGCTTTTCGAGAGAGACGCATTAGACCCATTGGCGCTTGAGGGGGCGCTGGTGCGTATTCGAGGATGGGTGGACGACCGGGATGGTCCGCGCATCGAAATCACCCATCCCGAGCAGATTGAGGTTTTGGCGACGCGATGACGGCGCTTTCTCTGTCCAAAAAATACCTGCGCCTCGGCGCCCTGGCCCTCTCCATCGTGGCGCTGGGGGCTTGCTCGTCGCTGACCGGTTCCTCGGTCGCGGTCAGCCGCACCGGGGACACGCCCGCACCCATGGTCGTGCCGGAAGGCACCGAGCCTGATGATGTGGTCATCGGCCGGCGCGAGCATCCGCGCATCATTGCCGCTTATGGCGGGGTCTATTCCGACCGCGACGCCGAGATCATGGTGGCGCGCATCGTCGGGCGGCTCCTCGCGGCGGCGAACCAGCCCAATGCGCAGTTTCAGGTGACGATCCTCGATACGTCCGAGGTCAATGCCTTTGCGCTGCCCGGCGGCTATATCTATGTGACGCGCGGCATCCTGGCGCTCGCTTCGGATACGAGCGAGCTGGCCGCGGTTCTCGCGCACGAGATTGCCCACGTCACGCTGCGCCATGCGCGTGCGCGCACCGACAAGACGCGGACGACGCAGATTGTCGATCGCGTCATCACCGGCATTTTCGGTGGCGACACCTCGACCGACGCTACGGCCAACCGCACCCGCGAGTCGCTGGCTGCCTTCGGGCAGAGCCAGGAACTCGAAGCGGATCGCGAGGGCATCAAATTTGCCGGCAAGGCGGGCTTTGATCCGCAGGCGGCGGCGCGCTTCCTTGGCGTGATGAGCCGGTTCGCGTCCTTCTCGGCCGGGGACAAGGCGGGCGACGACGGGTTCCTCTCCTCGCACCCCTCGACCCCGGCGCGCATCCAGAAGGCGCTCGATACCGCGCGGCAGATGTTCGGCAGCGCCAGCGTCGGGGAAACCGACCGCAATGGCTATATGGCGGCAATTTCCGGCCTTGCCTTTGGCGACAGCCCGGCGCAGGGCTCTATCGTCGGTAACCGCTTCATCCATTCGGGTTCGAAATTTACCTTCGCCGTACCGTCGGGCTATTCGCTGCAGACGGCGCAGAGCGCCGTGGTTGGCGTTGCGGGTGACGGCGAAGCGGTGCGTTTCGACAGTGCCGACGTGCAGCCCAATATGGCGCTGACCGACTATCTCAAGTCAGGCTGGATCGCCGGGCTCAAGGCCGGCACGGTGACGTCGCATACCTATAACGGCATCGAGATGGCTTCGGGTGTGGCGCAGACGGACCAATGGTTCTTCCGCGTTGCGGTGATGCGGCTCGATGGTGCGGTCTATCGCTTCATCTTTGCCGCCAAGGCCGACAGTCCGCGCTTTGCCGCGGGGGCCGAGGCCACGATCCAGAGTTTCAGGCGCGCCGAGGCGGCCGATCTCAACCAGATCCGCAAGCTTTCCATGCGCGTCGTGACCGCAAAGGCCGGGGACACCGCAGACACCATGGCGCGCCAGATGGCCAATATTCCGGGCGGGCGCGAGCTCTTCTACATCCTCAACAACCTTTATCCGGGTGATCCGGTCAAGGTCGGGGAGAAGTACAAGATCGTCGGGCCCAACTGAGGCACCAAAAAAATCCCCGCGAACGCGGGGATTTTTGTTTCTAGAGCAGGTCACAAAGCGCGGCGATCAGCGGCTCGTCGGCGGGCGGCATGGCATAGTCCCGCAGTGCCTGGGGGCGGACCCATTTGAGCGCCTGGTGCTCCTTGGCGACGGGCGTGCCCTGCCAGCGGCGGCAGACATAGAGCGGCATCAAGAGGTGCATGTGCTCATAGGTGTGGCTGGCAAAGGAAAGCGGAGCAAGGCAGGCTTCCTTGGTCTCGACATCGAGCTCTTCGCGCAGTTCGCGGATAATGGCGGCTTCCGGGGTCTCGCCGGGCTCGATCTTGCCGCCGGGGAATTCCCACATATTGGCCATATGCTTGCCTTCGGGGCGCTGCGCGATCAGCACGCGGCGGTCGGCGTCGATCAGGGCGCAGGCGACGACGAGCAGGATCGGTTTTTGTTCGCTCATTTGGGCGTCCCGGGGATGCGATAGGAATAGTCGTATTGGTGCTGGTAGCCGAGGCCGGAATAGAGCGCTTGGGCGGCTGGATTATCCGCCTGGACGTTGAGGGCGGCGATCGTCGCACCCTTTTCGTGGGCCCAGGCAAGACCGGTGCGCATCATGGCGGCGGCAAGACCCTGGCGGCGGCGGCTTGGGTCGGTGATGACATTGCCGGTGATGACGATGCCATTGGAAATGGCCATCAGGCCCGAGGCGACGGGTTCGCCGTCGCGCTCGATGACGATGCCGGTGGCCGGAACGGCCATGAC
>NZ_JAFKHD010000369.1 GCF_017307565.1 Devosia sp. | reverse complement strand
TTTGCTGGTGCTGTTGCGGCGGTAGGCATCGGTCTGGCGGCGACGGGCGACGGTGAGCAGCCAGGCGTCGGGGTTGGCCGGAACGCCCTGTTCCGGCCATGCGGTCAGGGCGCTGGCAAAGGCTTCTGCCAGCGCGTCTTCGGCACCTGCAACATCACGGGTGCGGGCGGCGAGGAAAGCGAGGAGGCGCCCGTAGCTTTCACGGGCGGCTCGTTCGGCGGCTCGCCTTGCCGCGTCGCTCACCAGCTCTTGCCCGGCTCGACGATGGGGCGGATTTCGATGGCGCCGTATTTGCTGGCGGGGCAGAGTTCGGCCCATTTGACGGCCTCATCGAAATCCTTGGCTTCGATGAAGAAATAGCCGCCGAGCTGTTCCTTGGCGTCGGAATAGGGGCCGTCGACGACATTGGTCTCGCCATTGCGGGTGCGGACGGTTTTACCCTGAGTGGGGGACTGCATGCGCTCGCCGGGAGCGGCGCCCTCGGCCTTGGCGAGGGCTTCGTTGAAGGCGCCCCAGGCGGCGTAGAGTGCCTGCTGGCCGGCGGGATCGCCCATATTGGTTTCGTCGTGGTGGATCAGCATCATGTAGCGCATGGGTTACGCCTCCTTGGCGGAACTGGTGTGGACGATAGGACGAATTTCGATGGGGCCCCATTGGGCCGCGGGACAACGAGTGGCCCATTTGATGGCCGCATCCATATCTTCGCAGTCGATGACGAAGAGTCCGCCGAACTGCTCGCGCGCCTCGGCGTAAGGGCCTTCTTCCACCTTCAGTGTGCCACCCTGATTGACGAAGGTGCCATCCACATTGTGGATCTCGCCGCCGACCATGCGCAGGGTACGGGCGTCGGCGCTGCGGCCGAGGGCTGAGGTAGAGACGAAGGCACCGGCTTTTTCGAGGGCTTGCTGATAGGCATGCATCCCGTCCATGGCCTTGGCCATCAGTTCGGGCGGAATGGCCGCGCCGGCCTTCTCGTCGGCATAGAGCATGAGGAGATAACGCATCGCACTCGTCCTTTCACGGTTGGCCGCTGGTTTTGTAGTGCGGCACAACAATGTCGGGGAGGGGAAGCAGTTTTCGACAGGGATGCGAAAAAAGATGAAGCGCCTGAGCCGTTGATTCCGGTCAGGCGCTTCATGTGATTGTTTATGCTGCTATTTTCAGTCGAAGAGGCTCGATACGCTCTGCTCGCTCGCGGTGCGGGCGATGGCTTCGCCGATCAGCGGGGCGATGGTGATGCGGCGGATATTGGCAGCCTTTTTGGTGGCTTCGGTGTCGACGATGGAGTCGGTGACCACCAGTTCCTTGAGCTTTGAGGCCGCGATGCGCTCGGAGGCGCCTTCGGAGAGGACGCCGTGGGTGATGTAGGCCGAGACTTCCTTGGCGCCGGCCTTGAGCAGGGCTTCGGCCGCGTTGACCAAGGTGCCGCCGGAATCGACGATGTCGTCGATGAGGATGCAGGTCTGGCCCGAGACGTCGCCGATGATGTTCATCACTTCGCTGACGCCGGCGCGCGGGCGGCGCTTGTCGACGATGGCGAGGTTGGCGCCGATGCGGC
>NZ_JAFKHD010000402.1 GCF_017307565.1 Devosia sp. | reverse complement strand
GACAGTCTGGTGGGGAATGCCGGCCCAAAACGCGACGAGGCGGTTGTCTGATACCGAGACCGGGCCGCCATCGAAAACGTAGTCCATCCGGCCATGCGTCAGCCAATTGAACTCGATATGGCCGTGGCTGTGCGGGGCGGGCATGATCTGGGGCGGGAAGGCGCGAATGCCAAAACGGCCGAATGCCTTCCCGGACGCGTAAAAGCTGCGATCGGGGCGCGGGGTCGGGCGCGGGGCCTTTTCGCGCAGGCGCGAGACAGAGACGGTTTCATTAACAGTCATACTTATCAGCGTAGTTCTTAGAAATCCGGAACTAGTCTCTATCATTCCGGATTGTTTCGCCCGATGCAAGTCGTAGGCTCCCTAACATGCACGGGACCCAGAGCCAGTGGGAGTGACTGGCTCCATGCATGAGACGCGTCCCGTTGCGAAGGGAGGTTCTATTGAGAAAGCCTATCTATGCCCTTGGCGGGGCAGGACTTTTGCTGTCCGTTTCAATGCTAGCCATTCCGGCGCAGGAACTGACCGGCGAGCTGCCGGATCCGCCGGAGTTTGCCGCCCAGAGCGAACCCGTCTTCGTCTCGGTCAGCGATATTCTCGAATTCAAGGCGCTGCCCGAGTACCACGAGCCGGCTTGGGTCACCTCGAAATATGTCGATGCCGGCACCTTGCCGCCTGTTGCCGAGCGCCTTCCAAAAGAGCCGCTCGTCTACAAGACTGGCAATATGCCTGACGGCGTCGGTGTCTACGGCGACACAATGCGTCATGTCATCGGTGGCCGGCCGGAAGGCTGGAACTATATCGGTGGCCAGAGCCAGGGTTGGGGCGGCATCGATATCGGGCTTTCCGAATGTCTGACGCGCACCGGCCCGCTGTTTGAGGTGAAGGCCGACGAACTTGAGCCGCTGCCGAACCTGGCCAAGAGCTGGGAATGGTCGGAAGACGGCCATCAGCTGACCATGCACCTGATCGAAGGGGCAAAGTGGTCTGACGGCGACCCGTTCGACACCGAAGACGTGATGTTCTACTGGAACGACAACGTCAACGATCCCAACGTTTCCCCGCTCAATGGCGCGACCCCGGAAACGTTCGGCGTCGGCACGACGCTCGAAGCGCTCGATGCCTATACGATCAAGTGGACCTTCAAGGATGTCCGCCCGACGCAGTATCTCTATGCCATGGCCTATGGCACGTTCTGCCCGGGCCCGAGCCATATCCTCAAGCCACAGCACCCCAAGTACAACTCGTCCAATACCTACGAGCAGTACAAGAACGCCTTCCCGCCCGAATATATGAACATTCCGGTGATGGGCGCCTGGGTGCCGGTCGAATACCGTCCTGACGATATCATCGTCATGCGCCGCAACCCCTACTACTGGAAGGTCGACGAGAACGGCAACCAGCTGCCCTATCTCAACGAGATGCACTATCGCCTCTCGACCTGGGCTGACCGCGACGTTCAGGCTGTTGCCGGTTCGGGCGACTTCTCGAACCTCGAACAGGCTGAAAGCTATGTCGAAGCGCTGCGTCGCTCGGCCGAGCCGACGGCTCCGGCCCGTCTGCAGTTCGGTGCCCGCACCATCGGCTATGCCCTGCGCATGAATTTCTCGGCCAATGGCTGGGGTGAGCCTGATGCACGCGCCCAGGCAATCCGTGAGCTGAACCGCAACCTCGATTTCCGCAAGGCCGTCTCGCTCGCTGTCGATCGTCAGCGCCTTGGTGAATCGCTGGTCCGCGGTCCGTTCACCGCCATCTATCCGGGCGGCCTCTATGCCGGCACGACCTATTACGACAAGGCGTCTACCGTCTATTATCCGAACAACCTGGAAGCAGCCAAGGCACTGCTCGATGGTCTCGGGTTGGTCGACACCGATGGCAATGGTGTCCGTAACTTCCCGGCCGGCACCGCTGGCGGCGCTGACTTGGAAATCACACTGCTTGCCAATTCCGACTACGGCACCGACACCAACCTCGCGGAAGGTATCATTGCCCAGCTCGAACCGCTCGGCATTCGCGTGATCGCCAATTTCCAGGCGGGCACTGCTCGTGACGACATGGCCCAGGCAGGCCAGTTCGATTGGCACGTGGAACGCCAGGGCGCCGAAATGGTGTCGGTGGTGCAGGGTACTTCGGCACTCGCGCCGACCGGTCCGCGCACTCATCCGTTCCACCGCGCCGGCACTGACGGCACGCTCGACCTGCTGCCCTTCGAGCAGGACCTGGTCAACACGGTGAATGCCTTCATCGCGACCAGCGACAATGCCGAACGCGCCGAACTGATGAAGAAGTACCAGCACACCTTCACCGAGAACGTCTACTCGGTGGGTCTCACCCAGTATCCGGGTGCGCTGATCATCAACAAGCGCTTCGCCAATATCCCGGTTGGTGCTCCAATCTTCATGTTCAACTGGGCTGAAGACAACATCATCCGCGAACGCGTCTTCGTGCCCGAAGACAAGCAGGGTGACTATGAACTGCATCCGGAAACGCTGCCTGGCGCTCCGGGCGGTGCAGGTCCGGTCTGATCCAAACTTCCGGGGTGGCGGCGGGTTCGCCACCCCATACCCCACCTCTTCTGGAGGCGAGGGGACCCATTCAGTGACCTTGGCATGATTGCGCTGCGTCCGCGATCTGCCCCCTCGGACCCCACTGGGGCGAGGGTTGGGGGAAGGGGCCTGGCCCCTAGCCAGTGAGGCCGTTTATGCTCCGATTTCTCGTCATACGCATTCTGGGCGCGATACCGCTGTTGTTCCTGCTCAGCATCGTGACCTTTGCCATCATCCAGGCGCCGCCAGGCGACTATGGTGACACCATCCGTTCCATGCTGATGAACCAGGGCGGCGTGCCTGCCGTTCAGGCCGAGGCTCAGGCGGAAATCTATCGCCAGGCCCATGGCCTCAACGATCCCATGATCGTTCAGTATTTTCGCTGGATCACCGGGATCGTCACCCGGTTCGATTTCGGCCACTCGTTCTTCTACAACAAGCCCGTGGGGCAGGTGGTGCTCGAACGTCTGCCCGCGACCATCGCACTGGCTCTCGTGTGCCATATCCTGGCCTCGCTGCTGGGCATCGGGCTCGGCATCGTCGCTGCGACCCGTCAGTATTCGTGGGCCGATACGCTGCTGGGGATCGTCTCCTTCCTCGGCATGACGATCCCGCGTTTCCTGCTCGCGATCATCATTCTCTATGTGCTGGTGTTCAAACTCAATGTCAGCGAGGTGGGCATGTTCTTCTCCGCCCGTTATGGCGGGGCGCCCTGGAGCTGGGACAAGTTCGTCAATCTCGTGCAGCACGTGTGGCCGGTGGTGTTCATCGCGACCTTTGGCGGGCTCGCCTACAATATGCGCGTGATGCGCGCCAACCTGCTCGACGTGCTCAACAGCCAGTATGTCGAGACCGCGCGGGCCAAGGGCCTGCCGGAAAGCGCGGTGATCATGAAGCATGCCGTGCCCAATGCCCTGCACCCGCTGGTGGCCTACCAGGGCGTGGTGCTGCCCTACATGCTCACCGGTGAAATCGAGGTCGCCATCGTGTTCGGCCTCGCGACTGTCGGGCCGGCCATTGTCGGCTCCATGGGGGTGGGTGACGTCTATGTCACCGCCACCTTCATGCTGGTGCTCGCGACGACGCTGATCATCGGCAATATCATCGCCGACCTCTTGCTGGTCGCACTCGATCCACGCATTCGCCTGGGAGGTAAGGCCGAATGACCAAGGTCGATACTCATTCTTCCATTCCGCTGCCGGCCGATGCCGCGGGCGGTCCCGCTCCGACCCCCGCAGAAGAGGCCGATGTTGCGCCGGTCGTCTCGCGCTATGGTTCGGGCAACGAGACCTATGCCGCGCTCGTTTGGCGCCGATTCAAGCGCTCCATCATGGGCGTCATCGGGCTGGTGCTGGTTGGGCTCTTGATCTTTGTTTCCATCTTCGCCGACTTTTTTGCGCCGATGGATCCGAAGGCCACGAACCTGCCATTTGCGCCGCCGGATGTGATCGCGTTCGAAAACCCCGAGGGCAATTTCAGCCTTATTCCCTATATCTATCCGATTGGGGATACGGGTGAATTCGATCCGGTGACGTTCCAGCCGCTGACCGGGCCGGTGCTGGACAATCCGACGCCGACGGGGTTCTTCGTGCAGGGCTATTCGTACAATATCCTGTGGTTCATCCCGTCCAATATCCACTTCTTCGGCTCGTCCGATGGGCGGCCGATCCAGCTCCTCGGGACCGACAAATTCGGGCGTGACATTCTTTCGCGCGGTATCGTCGGTTCGCGGATTTCGCTCACCATTGCCCTTGTGGTGGTGGCGCTGACGACGATTGTCGGTACGCTGGTGGGGATCACCTCGGGCTATATCGGTGGGCGGCTCGATGCGTGGGTGCAGAGGTTTGTCGAGTTTGTCCTCGCGTTCCCGCAACTGCCGCTCTACCTGGCGCTGACCTCGCTCATTCCGGTGACGGCGCCATCCAATGTCTTCCTCACCTTCGTGATTTTCGTCATGGCGGTGTTGGGGTGGGCGCAGCTCAGTCGAGAGGTGCGATCGAAGACGCTGTCGCTGGCGCGGATCGATTATGTGCGGGCGGCGATTGCGGTGGGGTCTTCCGATGGGCGCATTATCACGCGCCATATCCTGCCCAATGTGTTGAGCCACATTATCGTGTCGATCACGCTGGCCATTCCGAGTGTCGTGTTGCTCGAAAGCTTCCTCGGGTTCCTTGGCTTTGCCGTGAAGCCGCCGCTGATCTCATGGGGCCTGATGCTGCAGGATACCGGCACTTTCTCGGTGATCGGGTCTTATCCGTGGATTCTTTCGCCGGTGATCTTCGTGCTCATCACCGTCTTTGCCTTCAACGCGCTCGGCGATGGCCTGCGCGATGCCATCGACCCCTATTGAGGACGCGAAAATGACCGGTAACAATTTTGCGCCCGCCGAGAGGTACGATCTCGGGTCGCATGGACGGGAACTGATCCTCGATGCCCGCAATGTCGCCGTCGACTTCAAGGTCGAAGGCGGGGTGGTTCAGGCGGTGAAGGATGTGTCGTTTCAACTGCACAAGGGCGAGACCATTGCCCTTGTGGGGGAGAGCGGCTCGGGCAAATCGGTGACGGCGCGTACGCTGATGAAGCTGCTCACCAAGCGCGCCACCATCGGCAAGAACACGCGCATCACGCTCTCGGGCAAGAATGTCGTGACGATGAGCGATCGCGACATGCGAAAACTCCGCGGCAATGACATTGCCATGATTTTTCAGGAGCCGATGAGCTCGCTGAACCCGGTCTATACGATCGGCCAGCAGATCTGCGAGATCATTCACCTGCACAATCGCGTGTCGCGGGCGGAGGCCATGGTGCGGGCGGAAAAGCTGCTTGAGGAAGTGCAGATTCCTGAGCCGCGGGCTCGCCTCAACAACTATCCGCACCAGCTTTCCGGCGGGCAGCGGCAGCGCGTGATGATCGCCATGGCGCTGGCCAATCGGCCCGATGTGCTGATCGCCGACGAGCCGACGACGGCGCTCGACGTGACGGTGCAGGCGCAGATCCTCAATCTCATCAAGGATCTCAAGGACAAGTATGGCATGGCGGTGATCCTGATCACCCATGACCTGACCGTGGTCCGGCAGTTTTCCGACTATGTCTATGTGATGCAGAACGGTTCTGTGCAGGAGCACAACGCGACCGAGGCGCTGTTTGCCAATCCGCAGCATGCCTATACGCGTCATTTGCTGGCATCAGAGCCCAAGGGCACGGCGCTGCCGCTCGAAGAGGGCGCGCATGACACGGTGCTCGAAGGCAGGCAAGTGAAGGTCACCTATACGCTCAAGCGCGGTGGCATGTTCAATCCGGACTTCTTTGAATTGAAGGCCGTCGACAATCTCGACATCAAGCTGATGCGACACGAAACGCTGGGGATTGTGGGCGAGAGCGGCTCGGGCAAGACCACGTTCGGCCAGGCATTGATCCGGCTGATCGGCAATCAGGGCGGGCAGATTTTCTTCGATGGCGAGCCCATCCACAACAAGGATCGCAAGGCCATGCGGCCGCTGCGGAGCCGGATGCAGATCGTGTTCCAGGACCCGTTTGCATCGCTTAATCCGCGCATGTCGATCGGCCAGATCATCGAGGAAGGCCTGATCGTCAACGGGCTTGGCGCCAATCGCAATGAGCGGCTGGAGCGGGTGCGTCAGGCTTTGCGCGATGCGGGCATGCCCGACACGATCTTGAACCGTTTCCCGCATGAGTTTTCGGGTGGGCAGCGCCAGCGTATCGCCATTGCCCGGGCCATTGCGCTCGAGCCCGAATTCATCCTGCTCGACGAGCCGACCTCGGCGCTCGATCTTTCGGTGCAGGCCCAGATCATCGATCTGCTGCGAAAACTGCAGAACGAAAAGGGCCTCTCCTATCTCTTCATTTCGCATGACCTGAAGGTCGTGCGGGCCCTTTGCCATCGGGTGATGGTGATGCAGCACGGCAAGATCGTGGAGCAGGGGCCTGTAAGCGAAGTTCTCACCAATCCCCAAACCGAATATACGGCTCGGCTTGTCCGCGCCGCATTCGAAATCGCTGCCTGACGACTGGAGTTTTTTACAACATGGCGAACCCAAAGATCACTTTCATCGGGGCTGGCTCCTCGGTGTTCATGAAGAACATCGTCGGCGATATCCTGCAGCGCCCGGCGCTGGCTGGCGCACAGATCCGCCTGATGGACATCAATCCGACGCGGCTTGAAGAAAGCGCCATCATCGCCAAGAAGCTGGTGGCAACGCTTGGCGTGCCAGCGACTGTGGAGACCTTCTCGAACCAGCGCCAGGCGCTGGATGGCACCAATTTCGTCGTCGTCTGCTTCCAGATCGGCGGCTATGAGCCTTCCACGGTCGTCGATTTTGACGTGCCGAAGAAGTACAACCTGCGCCAGACGATTGCCGATACGCTGGGCGTTGGTGGCATCATGCGCGGGTTGCGGACCGTGCCGCATCTCTGGAGCATCTGCGAGGACATGCTGCAGGTCGCGCCCGACGCGATCATGCTGCAATACGTCAACCCGATGGCCATCAACACCTGGGCGATCTCGGAAAAGTACCCGACGATCAAGCAGGTCGGCCTCTGCCACTCGGTGCAGGGCACGGCGATGGAGCTGGCGCACGACCTCGACATTCCCTACGAGGAAATCCGCTACCGCTCGGCCGGCATCAACCATATGGCCTTCTATCTCAAGTTCGAGCATCGGCAGGCCGACGGAACGTACAAGGACCTCTATCCCGAGCTGCACCGCGCTTATCGCGAAGGCCGCGCGCCGAAGCCCGGTTGGAATCCGCGCTGCCCGAACAAGGTGCGCTACGAGATGATGACGCGCCTCGGCTATTTCGTGACCGAGAGCTCCGAGCACTTTGCCGAATACACGCCCTATTTCATCAAGGAAGGGCGCGAGGACATCATCGAAAAATTTGGCATTCCGCTGGATGAATATCCGAAGCGCTGCGTCGAGCAGATCGCGAACTGGAAGCGGACTTCGGAAGACTACAAGAAGGCGGACCGGATCGAGGTCAAGCAGTCCAAGGAATATGCTTCGTCGATCGTCAACTCGGTCTGGACCGGCGAACCTTCGGTGATCTACGGGAACCTGCGCAACAATGGGGTCATCACCTCGCTGCCGAATAATGCGGCGGTGGAAGTGCCGTGTCTCGTGGATGATAACGGGTTGCAGCCGACCTATATCGGCGAATTGCCGCCGCAGCTCACGGCGCTGATCCGCACCAATATCAACGTGCAGGAGCTGACGGTTCGTGCGCTGATCGAGGAAAACCGCGAGCATATCTATCACGCCGCGATGATGGACCCGCATACGGCCGCGGAACTGGATCTGGATCAGATCTGGAACCTTGTGGATGATTTGCTGGAAGCCCATGGCACGATGCTGCCGGAATGGGCACGTGGGCCGCGCAAGCAGCGCGTGGCGTAAGGGCTTAGTTATGCGAGATTGGGCCTCGGTGTGGAAGCACCGGGCTCTTTTTTGTTTTTGGGGGAGTGGCCTCTGTCGCGGCGTCATTCCCGCGCAAGCGGGAATCCCTCCTTGGCGCGCGAAACATAGATCCCCGCTTTCGCGGGGATGACATCGAGGGTGGGGCGGCTTGGAGGGGGGCTCGGCAGTTGTGCTTGCCGCCAGCCCCTCCCGGCCTCCCCCATCAAGGGGGAGGCGTTGTATCGAGTTTGGGACTGGATGCGAGCTAAAACCACCGGCCTTCACCTCCCCCTTGATGGGGGAGGATGGGAGGGGGTGGGTGAGCCACGATATAGGGTAGGCTTACTCGCCCTTGCCAAACAGCTTGTTGAGCATGTCGGCCATGGGGCCGGATTTCGGCACTTCGGCCTGGGGCTTGCTCGTCCTTGCCTGACGGATGTGGCTTTGGGCCTTGGGGGCCGGCTTGGGCTCCTCGCTGCCCTTTGCGGTCAGCGCCAGCTTGTTCATGAAGCCAGCGTCGTCACCGGCGAGGAGCATGCCGGTGTGGCGGCCGACGTCGTCTAGGAGGGGATCGAGCCAGGTTTTGTCGGCCTTGGCGAAGTCGCCGAGGACGTGGTGGGTGACGAACTCCTTGCCGGGGTGGCCGATGCCGAGGCGGACGCGCTTGTAGTCGAGGCCGATCTGCGGGTCGATGGAGCGCAGGCCATTGTGGCCGCCATTGCCGCCGCCGACTTTGACGCGGACTTTTCCGGGGGCGAGGTCGAGTTCGTCGTAGAACACGATGATGTCGGCCGGCGCGATCTTGTAGAAGCTGGCGACCTTTTGCACAGAGTCGCCGGATTTGTTCATGAAGGTCTGCGGCTTGAGGAGCAGTACCCGCTCAGAGCCGATTGTGCCTTCGGCAAGGAGGCCCGAGTTCTTGGACTTCCAGCCGGAAATGCCATTGGCGCGCGCGATCGCGTCCACGGCCATGAAGCCGATATTGTGGCGATTGCCTTCATATTGGCCGCCGGGATTGCCCAGGCCGACAAGCAGTTTCATGGCGCGCTCTCAAACAGGTTTCCCGCTTTCGCGGGAATGACACGGTGGAGTTACAAAAGAAAGGGGCGACCCGAAGGCCGCCCCAAAACGTCTCAAGACAGAACCGCTTACTCGGCCGAAGCTTCGCCTTCAGCGGCGGCAGCTTCTTCAGCCTTCAGGCCCGACGGAGCAACGATGGTTGCAATCGTCACGTCTTCTTCATGGCTGTGGTCAGCAGTGCCCTTGGGCAGCTTGATGTTCGAGATGTGGACGGTATCGCCGATTTCGAGGCCGGTCAGATCGACGGTCACGAATTCCGGGATGTTGTCAGCCGAAACGGTCAGGTCCAGCGTGTGGTGGACGACGTTCAGGGTGCCGCCGCGCTTCAGGCCGGGGCTGGCTTCTTCGTTCTCGAAGTGAACCGGAACCTGGACGTTGATCTTGGCGCCCTTGGCAACGCGCAGGAAGTCGATGTGGATCGGCTGATCCATGACGACGTCGAGCTGGTAGTCACGCGGGATGACCTTGTGGATCGTGCCGTCGACGTCGAGGTCGAGGATGTGCGACTTGAAGCCACCGGCGTAGATGAACTTCAGCGCGTCCTTATAGGCCACGGAAACGGTGACGGGGGGCTTCTTGTCACCATAGATAACTGCGGGAACGAGTCCCTGACGACGAGCTTCGCGAGCGGCCCCCTTGCCCACTCCGTTGCGCGCCTGTGCCTTGAGCACTTTATTCTGAGCCATGGAAAGCATCCATTGGGTTGGTGTATGCGTCATCACAACAGCATACGCGCCCGTCCTCCAGGGGTGACGAGCGCTTCATGCGCCGGGCTATAGAGGAAAGGGGGCTGGGGGGCAAGGGATTCTGGGGGATACGCTTGCTTTTGTGGGTGCCGACACCCCCTCCCATCCTCCCCCATCAAGGGCGAGGTGCTGGCTGTCATGTAGCGCGCGGTTTTGCTTTTTTCACTCCGGGTTTTAGCATAGCCCGCTCGCGCCTTCGACACCCTCTCGACGGGGCATCGACAGGGTGTCGCCTAGCCCCTGGCAAGCGGGTCGCTGTTGATCTCTTGGACCCGAACAGGGAGTTGGAAGCGATTGAAGCTGTCCAGGGCCTCGGAGATCGCCTCACGCATCTCAGACTTTGAAAGGCCAGAACCATTTATGGTGATGTTGTTGACCATTCCCTGACCGCCCATGAAGTCGGATGATGCAGAGTTCGATAAAATCCGTGTTCCTGCTGAGGTCCCAAACGCAAGCTCTGGCCCCCTCTCGCCAACGATGCCGAAGGAGCCGTTCGGGATAAGCCCGCCCTGATAAAATCCACCCGCGAACTTGCTGAGTAGACCTCCAAAAATACCGCCCAATCCGCCTTTCGCATTTGATGTGCCGAACAAGCTGGCGAGAGGCCCTTGCCCCAAAAGCATCGACTGTAGGACTGCCTGCGCCAGCGCATTGACCACATCGTTGAGCACTTCGGTCAGCGACTTGCTGCCCGTCCGTAACGCCTCGATGCTACCAAGCAACTGATCGCCGAAGAACTGTCCGGCCTGCTGGGCACCCTCCCAAGCCCGCGTCTCTTCGTAGATGGTACGGATAAGCTGCTCGGCTTCGTCGCGCTGGGTGACGGTCGCCTTTGCAAGGCTCTCGCGCATGCTGATGAGACGCTGTTGAACCGGGTCTGTTTCGCGCAATATATCTCGTTCGTCGCGCAAGCTCTGAAGCAGTTGCTCGGCCTTATTTACCTCGGCATTCAAGCCAACGACATTGCCGCTGCCCCCCGTCCTTGCGGGCAAGGTTCCGGATGCACCGCCTTCGCCTTCGGAAGTGCCGTTGCGAATCCGATCTATGGTGCCAGCGAGGTCGCGGAAAATCTGGTCCGTCTCAAGTCCGGTTTGCTGAAGGGTGGCCAAAGCGCCCGAAGCATCACCCTGCTTCATGAACTCCATTGCCCGGCCCACAGACCAGAGGGTGGCCGAAAGCGCATCAAGATTGGCCTTGGCTTCCGCGAGGAAAACCATCAGCTCTTTGATCACCCAGATCGCGCCATCGACCGCCAGCTCAAGGCCGCCGAAGTCCCCCGCACTGTCGGAAACGCTTTCGATGAACGCTCGCATCGCCGGCACCGCGCCCACGGTGATCTGCGTGACAAAGCCCTGGACCATCGCCTCAATTTTATTGATCTCGGCGTTGAACGCTTCGATCGCCGCAATGTCCGTGGCACTGACAGCCAGGCCGAGACGCTCAAACTCATCGGTGAGCCGCTTCACCCCTTCGGCGCCGCCATCCATGAGCCGCATGAACTGCTCGCCACCGGAGCCGCCGAACAGCTCATCAAGGATGCGGATTTGTGCAGCGGTATCGAGATGCGAGAGCTTGCCGATGATCTCGGTAAACAGCGCGGACGGATCGGCAAGCTTCTGCTTCAGCTCCGTCGCGCCCATGCCCAGGCGCTGAAAGGCCTCCGCTGCTGAGCCGGTGCCGGTAACGATGAACTCGTCTGCACGCAGGTTAAGTTCCTTGAGCCCATCCGTGAGGGCCTCAACGCCAATGAGGTTTTGCTGAGCGACGTATTTGAGGCGCTGAAAGTCCTCAACATTGACGCCCGCCATTTTTGCCTCGGCCGACATTTCGGCGAGGCTTCTGGTGGTCTGCAAGATCGCATAACCGAGCGCCGTGGCGCCAGCCGCTGCAGCGACTGCCATTGTCTTGCCCAGAGCCACGGCACGCCTCGACACATCGTCGAACCGTTCGCCAAGGCCCGTTGCCTTCTTCTCGGCGCGATCGATGCCGGCATTCAGCCGCTTGTCATTGGTGTCGAGGTCGAGCAGGGCCTCGCCAAGCTTCTCCGCCATTCCATGGCCTCCTACGCTAACGTAAGCCGCTTGCGAACGGAAAGCGTTTCCATGGCGGCGAACATGTCTTTCTGGCCTTTAGAGAGCTCTTCGCTGTCAACCTGGGCGCGAGCTTGCCGGGCCTTCATGGATAGCGTTCCCGTGCCCACGCCTGCACCACGTACAACGGGCGAAACCTCATCCACCTTCAGCCGCTTGAGGACACGAACCATTTCGGAGCCCCTGCGCTCTTTCACTGCTTCAAGGACCGAATAGCCATATGACCACTCTTGGACAGCGCCGCCCTTTTCCAGGTCAAATTTTAGAGTTTCGTGCCAGTCGCGCCCGGCTTCGGTGTTGAGATTGAGGTAGAGTTCCGCGAACACTTCGTCGCCTTGCTCATACACTCGGGCCTTGCCGAGCGGCATCGCATCACGGTTATGAGCGGGAAGGATCGGCACCCATTGTTCGCCCCCCTTCGCCCAGGAGAACGCGCCTTTCACGTATGTGTCGCCGTCATGATCGACCGAGGACAGGATGGCAATACGCGCCAAACCCTGCCCTACTTCGTCCATCTTTTCCACGGTCAGGCTTTTGGTTTCCGTCATTGCCAGCCCCAATCCTCAAGTCTTTCGATAGCATCCATGTGATCGTTCAATTCTGTCCCTCCGACAGGCCTGACTTTTCGGGCTTTTCTGGCAGTCAAACTTTCCCTGGCATTGCCGACATCCACCCGGACGCTGAACACATCGAGATGCACTACCTGTCTACCGCGCTTGTCGAAGGCATTGGTCTCGATGAGAGGCTTCATTGCGGCTTTGGCGGCTTGCGGTTCCCCTGGCAGTTGATTGACCCATACTGCTAGTGCCGGATCATCCACGTCGAACCGAAGGGCCATGAAGAAGGCAGCCTCCCTCTCGAACAGCGCCGCTCGGCCAATAGTGGCCTCATACATTCCGGAGACGGACTGGATAGGCGCATACTGGATGCCGCCTGGCTTCCACGAAATCGCTCCTGGCAAAAAGGTCCACTTTGTGGGCTCCTGAAAAATGCAAATTTCGAACTGCGCGCCCTTCATCGACACCCTCATGAAAAGAGCGCCGGCATGTGTGAACCACTCATGCCGGCGCTTGCCTCGGAGGGCGCGGACTTCCCCCGACATCAACCGTGGTCAAGACACGGTCGAATGCTATGCGGCCTTAATGCCTTCCAACACGGTGAAGCTGGCAGGGCGGCGCACGAGGAAATCGACGCGCACCCAGCCCAGCCAATCCACCATCAAATTAGAGGCAAAGCTCTGGAGCTTCAGCCCCTCAATGGTCGCTTCCATGCGCACACCCAAGGTCAATTCCGAGAAATCGCCCAAAACCAATTGGCTTTCGTCGGTATTGGCGCCCAGGTTGTCGGGCACATTCGTGGTGGGGCGGAAGGCCATGTTTTCGATAGCCTTGGGCCGCTGGAGAGGCTGACTGTCGGTCGCACGGAGGTTTTCGTAACCAGCCCAGGTGCGGGGCGACATGATCGCGTTGCGGTTCACGGTTTCGAGGTCGCATTTGGCCTCGATAAGCTTTTGCAGGCCTGACACGATATGCCCATAGTGCGCCGGCACACCGACGCCAGTTATCGTGTTGATACCGGGCGTATTGACGATGCCCCGTGGTTGGCCCGCAGCGCCCGTTCCCATGATGCCGACACGGTCAACCTCGACGGCCAGAGCCTTGGTGATGACGCGGGTAAGCTGCGACCCCCAATCGGGGCTGTCCTGGGCGAGTTCTGCCGTTGCCTGGACGCGTACCGCAAGGCTCTTGGCGACCAAGTTGTGAAGCTGGAATGTTGGGTCGCTGTTGGGCACGTTCCCGGCCTCAGATCGCCACGCCACAGCCGGGTCAGAGATAAGGCGCGATGAGGTGAGCGTCTGCGCGTTCATGGTGACGGTGGTCATGCCAGCCGCCTCAAGAACCATCTGAGCGCGGACATGGTCGGTCCATTCGGACTGATAGGCTGTCGGCAGTAAAACCCCGCTCGTAGCGCTCGAAACGGACTTGGTTTCGTGGGCATATTCCAGCGCGGCCTTGTCCTCGCAGACATCGCCAAGCATGGTGGCAGCCAACCAGCGCTCCATGGAGACGGGCGGCTTTTCTTTCGCTTTGATGACCGACGAAAGCTTGGTGCCGGCCTTGAGTTCGTACACCTCACCATGCGCGCCATGGTGTACTTTTACACCCTTCATTTCGGCAGGCTGGTGGCCCGGCCCATGCGCGAAAGGAACATGCCCCATGCCTTTGCCGCCCACGCCGTAGCGGTGCTCGATATCGTCAAGCATCGTCACCCCAGCATCGGTCATGAAGCTTTTGTAGCCCTTTGACAGGCCATTGAGGCAACCCACTTCGTCAGCGTCGAGTTCGTCGCCGCGCTTGCCAACCCAATCGAGCGCCTTTTGCGCCCGCTTCATCACTTCCTGCGTTTCCACACGTGTCTCCATTGCGCCCGCGCTAACGGACTAGTTCAGCGTTCTCAGTGCTTCCGCTACTTCTTCGACGCCCTTGGAAATGGCGTCCTCAGTCATGGCGATAAGGCTTTCCGCCACCGCTGCCGCCCCCAAGCGCTGCCGCATACGGTGCGCGAAGTAGACAAGGCCCGTAGTCAAAATCTGACGGTCACCGGCCTCGGGGAATTCCCTCTCCATGCGCTCTAGCGTAGCCTCCAACTGGAAGATCATTTCGTAGCGGTCTTCGCGTTTCATCAGGGCGACCTTCGAGCGAGTAAACATCGGCGTACCTGAGCAGATTAGTTGCACCGCCACGCCCCGTCCTGTGACGCATATGCGTGGGTAACTTCCCTCGCGCGCGCGAGGGATCAGACCTGTGAAGTGGGAGTAGATGGCGCATCCAGTCTGGGAGCGCCTGTGGGCGGGATGCGCGACCGGCATGACGAAGGGGCGCAAAAGGGGCCTATCGCCCTCTACAGCCTGTCAAATGCCTGTCAAAATCGCCATGCGGCCCGACCGGACCTATGCGGCTTCGTCGTTCGCTTCTCGGAACCACTTTCGCACGGTCGATACATCGGCCCGGATCGTGCGGGCAATCTCATTGCTGCTCGCACCGCGCTCATGCATTACCTCGGCAACCCA